>CAZXWR010000083.1:1920-13230 GCA_964644325.1 uncultured bacterium | reverse complement strand
ACCACCATGAATAAGGTCTTGAGGCTACACACTCCCTGCATATCACCTGCATATCAATGGATACATGATTTTGGAGGCAATCTAGGGCTGAGGTTAAGACACCCTCGTCAGTGAGGGCGGGTAAAGGAGAAAATGAGGTCGGGGTAGTTCTCATGGCTAATTTCCAACGCTTCTAGCCTGAGACTACCCTTTCCATAGCTCCAATTCTCGGACTTTTCGATCTACTGAGTCTGAACAGGTTGAAAATGTGCCAGGAGGCTGCCAAGACTTTCAAGAAGCACCGCCCAACTAGCACCTGTGACTGAATTGCAAAGCTTTACGCGACCGTACCACTAAGCGATCGCCAGGATCTTCTGCAACACCGACCGAAACGATCGCGGGCGATACCCAAGCGCATAGGCCAGGGTGCTATCCAGGGCCACATTCGCCGGACGGGGCGCTGACATCGGCATCTCTGCCTGAAAACAGGGCTGAATCTGCGGGCCAGACCCCTGCAAGAGTTCTACCAAAATCTGCCCCATTTCGTAGCGCGTCAACGCCTCCGGGCCACCCAAGTGTAGGTAAGGTCGCGGGTACTGTAACCCTAGCAGTAATCCCTGGGCTACATCCTCACCCCAGGCAGGCGTGCGGGTTTCATCCACAAATAGCCTCAGCCTGCCCCCCGCTCGCAAAGTTTCGATAAACGGCTGAATAAAGCTAGTCCTATGGGGCACCACCCCATACAGCAACGGCAACCGACAAACCACCACCTGCTCATGGCGCTGTCGCATGCCCTGTTCCGCTAACGCCTTGTGTTCCCCGTACAGATTGACCGGGGCGATCGCATCCGTTTCGCAGTAAGGGGCCGCATCCCCCCCAAACACCTGGTCAGTGGAGGTAAACACACAGGGAATATTGGCAACCGCACAGAGATCTGCCAGTTCTAATGCAGCCTGCACGTTCACCGCCCAGGAACGTTCGGGATTATCCTGGCAATCATTCGGTTTCGAGAGCGCCGCCGTATGAATCACAGCATCCGGCTGCACAGTCGTCATGAGTTCATGCAGGGCGGCGCTATCCGTTAGATCAAGCTTGAGGGCAATGCCACCAGAGAGGTTCACTGGATGCGCCTGATAGGTACCAAACACCTGCCAAGTCGCCTGAGCCGCCTGACAAACCGACCCTCCCAAAAAACCACTGGCACCCGTTACCAATAGTTTTGGCATACGTTGCTGCGACCCTCAGAACCGAACCCTAGCTCACCTCTACCACGCACTCCTACCACAATTGTTCAGCAGGAGGGACAGTACGGTTCACTGTAATAACAGTATCTGATTCAGTGCCGGAGTTCGTTACCACGTTGATCGAGGGTACGTTATCTGGGGCAACCTTCACCCGATAGTGGGTGGCATTGGCATTGCCCGCGGGGGGAAGCGGCTTTGTCTGGCAGTAGGTTGAACTCGCATAGCCTGACAAGTTCAGCGAAGTCAAGTTGACGTAGGGCACTTCTGCCCGATAGACCACGGCACGTCCATTCTGATCCACACAAGACAGTTTTACTTCCCCGGCTCGGGCCGGTAAGGTGGCCAAACCAGCAATGCTTGTGACCGATAGCGCCATTACATAGGCAATTGGGTGATATTTCATAACCGAACTCTCTGCGGCGTCCTATACATTGTTGTTCCCCTAGCATCTGCCATGCCCCAGAGTCAGGGTGTGTCCCACATCAATCTTGGACTGTGATTTCAGTCATAGGAGGGGCAAAAAAATTGGCAGTAGCGCTGGGATCTAAATGCGAAGAGCCCAGCGCTAAGCTACTAAATTAGGTATTTTCTCTGTGGGCAAGGAAATAGGGGATAACGCTTAATGGAATGAGTGCAGCCGAACCAGTCTGATTGGGTAACTTTAGTAGGGATCCAGGGTTAAATGGGCAGCGTTCTCGTGAAGCAAGCACTTCGCGAAGACTGGGGTCAAGCTTAGTTCAAGACACAAGAAACCGGGGGGAATCAAGCTGTAAAGGATGGCGATCGCAGGATGTTAAGAAAGCAGATAACGCAACCGGGCCAAAAAAATCAGCGACTGTCCAGTGGGTTCGCGCTACCGATGGCAATGGGCATTGGCATGGTATTGATCGCCATTGGGACAGCAACGGTTCTCCTAGCGGAGGATGATACCCGGCTATCCGCCCAGCGACGCGACGCCAGCGATAGTCTACTCGTGGCAGAAACAGGCGTTGCCATTGCCCTTGCCCAGTTAAATAAACCCAACAACAGCGTGTTGATGACCCGCAACCTGGATCAAGTCAACCCCGACACCAACAAAAACTATCTCGGGCCAGATGGCATCCCCAACACCAACGACGAAACCAGCACCGCCGTTAACAACTGGTCTACCTACAGTCATACAACTCAGCCCTGCTATCCAACCCTAAGCTGGGAGGCAGCCAACATAACCCTAACGGGTACTGTGGGCACCGATGGCAAATATGCAGTGCGGGCCTATCGCTACGACCCGACCCGGAGCGTTGGCACTCTCCTCGTTGAAGGGGAGCAAGACGGCCAAAAATCCTATGTTTCCGTACAGGTTGACGTGGAGCCTAGCCTGGACAACTTTCCCGGTATTTTAACGACCAAAAATATACTGCTGCGGGGGCGTCAGCTCTCTGGAACCTATAGCAACGTCTATTACGATCCAGCCCAAAGTGCCAATCCCAGCTTGACCAACTATGCCAAGCCCACTGCGACCAATCGGGGGCAGTACCTGGATGCCCTGTGGTCCTGGACACAGGATGGTGTCGGTACCGATTCCGTGGCTGGCAACATTGTGGCTTGTCGGCTGCTGCCTACCTTAACGATTACACCCCAGGGCACCGATTTAGGGGATATCAGCAACAGCCGCAACCTGACCTCAACCGCAGGAAAAATCACCCATTACCAGGCCAAGAAGATCACCCTCAAAAATGATGAGAAACTGCTGGCAGATACCACGCAAGGCCCCATTTATTTATACGTCACGGATGCCTTTGAGTTAAAAAATAACAGTCAAATCTTGAACATCCGCACCGATGGACTCCCGCCACGAGTGGGTGATTTACGCATTTTCGTTGATGTACCTGCAAGCCTATTTAACACATCCTGTATTCAGGATGCCTCTATTTTTATCCCGGACACCGATTTACACATTCTGACCACGGGTAAGGGTTGCCCGAGTGGCAACAACACGAATGTAGAAGGTGTGGTCTGGGTGGAAAATGTTGTTAGCTCTATCAATAGCCCAACGGGTCGCATTGTGCCTGCCGAAGACGATCACGGTGTTACCACGAATGGCGTCACCTCTGGCATCGCTATCCCCCGTGACCTGTCTAGCCTTTCAGACCTACATGACAAGGTTAAATGGCCCACCTATTACCGGGTCAAAGCAGTCAAAAACTGGCAGCGGGTGCGGGTGTAATGAAGAGACACCTCACCATCACAGACTGGGTTCGGCTGCGGGGTCGAGTGCACTCCAAACAGGCCGTCACTCCCCTGCCGACCCAAGCCGGATTCACGCTTACTGAAGCCTTTGTGGGGCTACTGGTGGCGGCTATTTTCCTCAGTACCACGATGCAGATGCTAGTGGCAGCAACTTTTGTGCGGGTGCGGGCCGAACAGGCCGATAGCGCTGATGTTTGGATCCGTTCTGACCTGGAAGCAGTCAAACAGCTCACCCAGCAGTATGAGATGGCAGTGCAACCCTATTCAACCCGCTGTAGTGCAACGGTTGCGGCAAACGGGTTGGCAGCTGGTTTTATCCAGGACGGCACCCAAGGACTCGGGGGAACGACCAAAACCGATGGCCCCAGGCAGCTAGGGGGCAACACCTTTGTCCTGGAACGCACGGCTAGCTACGCCAATACCTCTGATCCGTTCCGGCTGGTGCGCCTCACGTATCGAGTAATTCCGGAGGGCGGCACCGCCGAAATCACCACCAAAACGGTTGAAGTGGTGCCTTTGGCTGTGCTGCGCTGTGGGTATAGCCCTCCATGAGTCATTTGACAGAACACAAGCGCTTTTCTGCCTCCAGAACGGGGCATCCTGAATACGGTATGCAGTGATGAACGGTAATGATATGTTTCGCAAAAGATGGTCTTTTCGCCTGACTCAGCGGGGGTTTACCCTCATAGAGATGCTCGTGATTGTGATTGTCGTGGGTGTAGTCGCTGCGATCGCCGCCCCCAGCGTATCTGCGATGATGGCCCGCATCAAAGTCGATCGCAGCGTCGTGGAAATCCGCAGCATTCTGCAAGAATCCCAGCGCAGTGCAATCCGTCAAAGTAAATTTTGCACCGCCTTGATTAGCCTATCCACGGAACCCGGCGGAGAGTGGCTAGATCCATTTAAAAAATTCCTATGCCCCGGCCAGAAGGCTCCAGAAATTCCAGAAGGAGTAGAAGTGCTCACCAATATCATCAGCCCTTCTGCTTCTGCTTCCAAGCAGGGCAAAGTGGTTGAAGTGCAGTTTGGGGTGCTGGGCAATGCCAAGTTTGACGTCATGCATGCCGCACAAATCGTTAAAGACCCCTCGGGTAAAATCGTGGCCTTCATCCCCAAAAACAACGGCGTCGATAAAAAGTGTATCGCGATTTCTAGCACCCTGGGATTAACCCGCATGGGCACCTACATTGGCGAGACCGACCCCAAGGCCATTACCGATACTGGCCTTTGTACGGCGTTGGACTGGCAAAAGCAGTGATCGGCAAAGACTGCAACCCTTCTTAAAATTATCGTTGATGACCGCTTCCCATGTACCGCTTCTCTAGAAAATGTTATTGGCCCACGCTGCACTTCACGAAAGCCGGGTTCACCCTCATCGAAACCCTGGTGATTGTTGTGGTGATTGGGGTGGTGACGGTCATTGCCGCACCTAACTTAGTCAGCATGATGGAACGCGTCAAAGTCGATCAGAGCGTCGCGGAAGTGCGGGGAGTCTTACAGTCAGCCCAACGGGAAGCCATTCGCGGCGGTCAACCCTGTGTTACCAACTTGAGTTTGAAAAAAAGCAACGGTTTGGCCAAAGGGCACTCCAAGAAATCCTGCGGCAGCGCTGCTGGCTATCAGCCGCCTGAAGATACTGAATTAATCACCAACATTACTAACCCCTCTGACTCCAAAGCAGAGGAGGGAAAAAGCTTGGAGATTGAGTTCGGTGTTTTGGGGAATGCCAAATTTGACATTTACAAATCATCGTCAACCCCATCAGATCCTTCGGGGAAAATTGTGGCTTTTGTCTCGCAGAAAGACAGCGTGCCCAAAAAATGTATCGCTATTTCTAATACGTTGGGGCTGACTCGGGTTGGCAATTATATCGGGGATCTCTCCCCGAGCTCCATTACCCAAACGGGCGTCTGTACTGCATTGAACTGGGAAGACCAATGAATCCTTTAAAATCCATGCGTCAAAAAAACAACTTGAATCGGTCTGCACACCAGCGACCCAGATCTTACCTGTATCGGCGCTGGCGTTTAGGTCGCTGGCGCAATAGTGCGGGCATCACCCTCATGGAGCTGCTGGTAACAACAGTCGTGACCAGCGTGGTGATCATGTTGGTTTTTCAGGGAGTAGTCACGGCCATGAATGCCCAAAAAATCATGCAGTCTAAGCTATCCCGCCGTACCGAAATGGCCCGAGCCTCTGAGTTTATTGGTCATGAAATTAACATGGCCCGCCGCATCAACCAAACCGAAACGCTGACCTCTGGCCCCCTCACAGATATTGTGGCTAGCTCCGGTATCAACTTGGCTCAACTGGGTGACTACGGCAACCTCGCCATGTATTTGGAACTGCCCATGACCGCTCCCGCAGCGGTCTGTCCCGCTGGAACCCCTAGGGCTGGCTTAGCACCAGAAACGACCGATCATGTGGTGTATGATGTGCGCCCCAGTAATAATGGCTGGCTTGGCCCCAAAGGGATTTACCGCTATGGTCGAGTCCCCAACATGGACGGAACACTAGACCCCTGTAGCCAGCCGATCGGGAGCGATATTTTAGTGGATGCGATCGCCGCCACCAGCGCGGTCAAACCCACCTGTACGGCACCCGCCGTCCTTACAGGAACCGAAGGCTTTTATGCCTGTGTAGACGGCACTAAAGCCAGATTACTGTTCCAGAGCGAAATTTTAGGAGCCGAGAGCCGAGAGTTTGAAGGGGGCGCTGCCACTTCCAGACTCGTTTTTGTGCAGCCAGAGCAGGCCATTCAGCTCAAAGGGAAAGTACAAGGTGACAAAGTGACCGTTGACCTGGACTTTAAGCCCAACCGCACCCTGCCAAGCCCACAGTTGAAGGTGCAGCGCACGATTGGCACAACAACAACAGCACTCACTTCATTAAGCCCCTCTGCCATACCAAAAGGGAGTGGTACCAAATTGACGCTCTCACTGGGGGGAAATGTTGGCGAAGAGAACTGCTTCAAAGTTGCAGGACAAGATGGAAACGGCGCAGCCGTGGAAAGTAACTTGGTTTGTTTCGTTCGTCAATCAGCCCCAGCTCCAAATGATGATTGATTACGGCAAGTTGTTTATATACAGGGTTAATGCTCGTTAAAGCCAGAAATGAAGCAGATTTCGACTAAAATTCAGGCTCAGTGCAGCGGATTTGCCTTACCTTTGGCGATGGGCATTGGCATGGTGTTAATTGCCCTGGGAACAGCTACTTTATTAATGGCAGAAGATGATAGTCGACTGTCAACCCAGCGCCGAGACAGCAGTGATAGTCTGCTAGTCGCAGAAACTGGCGTTGCCATTGCTTTGGCCCAATTGAACAAGCCAAACAATAGTATCCTGCTCACCCGCAACTTAGATCTAGTCAATGCCGACACCAGCAAAAACTTCCTGGGGCCAGACGGTGTACCCAATACGAATGATGAAACCGGGACGAAGGTGGATCAGTGGGCCACCTATAGCCACACCACCCAGCCCTGCTATCCCACCCTGAGCTGGGGGGCACCCAATATTACCCTGACGGGCACTGTGGGCACCAACGGCACCTATGCGGTGCGCGCCTACCGCTACGAGCCCAATCGCAAAATAGGCACCCTCCTTGTCGAAGGCGAGCAGGATGGCCAAAAATCTTATGTTTCAGTGCAGATGGACATTGAACCCTCTCTGGATTATTTCCCTGGGGTTATGGCAATTGACCCGCATCATCCAGTGAACCAAAGCAAAGCAGGGGCGATCGCCCTTAGGGGCCGAAACCTGAGTGGCACCAAAGGGAATGTGTACTACCCGCCCTACAATTCTGCCGATCCTTCCTTCATTGGTAAAGCCACTCCTGGAGATGCGTCTCGACCAGACGCCTTAAACGCCATCTGGTCTTCTACCGCACAGGATGGAGCCGGAGGCGATGCCGTTTCTGGAACCGTATTGGGCTGTCGGCTCATGCCCAATATTCCCGCTGGCATCACGGGTACCAACTTTGGGGTGATTAACACGAGCACAACCCTGAAAGGTGTGGGCGGCAAGGTTAAGACGCTGTATCGCGTTGAGGCCATTGAACTAAATAATAATGATGTTCTGAGCATTGATACAACAGGCGGGCCAGTACAGATTGATGTGATGGACGTTAAGTATCGGGCTATTTCCCTGCGCAACAATGCCAAGATCCTGAATATCCGTACCGACGGCCTCCCGCCTCGGGTCGGTGATGTTCGCATTATGATCCGGGCAAATAATCTGGTGAGTCTGTTCGACCAAAGCTGCATTCAGGATGTCTTTTTGTTTTCTCCCCATGATGAACTCAGGTTGCTAACGTCAGGCCCTGGCTGTCCGAGCGGTCGCAATACGAACTTTGAAGGGGTCGTTTGGGCAGAAGCAATCCTGAGTTCTAAGAACAATGCCAGCAACCGGAATGTTGAGTACCTGGGCAGTACTGGGCTAGATTACGACACCCTAGTCACCCCTGGTGCAACCTCGGGCATTCATGTGCCGGAGGATCTTTCGAGCCTGTCTGATCTGTACGACGCTGTCCAATGGCCGACCTACTATCGCGTCAAGGAAGTCAAGAACTGGCAGAGGGTTAGAGTTTAACAGGGTTTGTTGAACGAGCAACTTGTTCACCCACAATAGGGCACCCAGTAATGACAGACTAAACTAAGTTTGATCTGGGAAATTTCGGTGGTCTATGAATCCTCTCGCGGCGATCCTCGCAAAAGAATTATCCTTGCACCCTGCTCAGGTGCAAAATGCCCTGGATTTATTCGATGAAGGGGCAACGGTGCCTTTTATTGCCCGCTATCGCAAGGAACGGACTGGCTCCCTCGACGAAACTCAACTGCGACAGCTTGCGGAGCGTCATACCTACCTCACGGAGTTAGAAGCTCGTAAGGTCACTATCCTGACCGAAATTGAGCAGCAGGGTAAGCTCACGGACAAGCTTCGTGCCCAAATTGAACGCTGTCAGCAAAAAACAGCGCTAGAAGATCTCTACCTGCCCTTCAAACCGAAGCGCCGCACCCGAGCCGCGATCGCCCGTGAGAAAGGCTTAGAACCCCTGGCCCAGTTCATTCAGGGCCTGAATCAGCCCAACACTCAACTTCCGGCCCATTTTTCCCTAGAGACCAAAGCTGCCGCGTTTCTCAACCCAGCCCAGGGCATTGACACCACCGCCGATGCCCTAAAGGGGGCCAGCGACATTCTGGCCGAGGCGATCGCCGAGCAAGCCGACCTGCGGGCTGATCTGCGGCAGGCCATTCAGTCCCAGGGCATCTTTACCTCAAAGGTGAAAGCTAAATTCCCGGAGGGCAGCACTAAGTACGAAATGTACCGCCAGTATCAGGCTCCCGTGAAACGCATCGCACCCCACAACCTCCTGGCCCTGTATCGCGGCGAGGCGGAGGGTATCTTACAGGTGAGCATCGAGTTTGAGGGCGATCGCCTGTTAGAGCACATCGCCCAGCGCGAAATTCGCACCCATCTCTCGTCCGTGCGTCAGTTTTACCAGGAAGTCATTAAGGATGCGTTCCAGCGACTGCTCAAACCTGCCCTGCTCACTGAAATTCGCGCTGATTGCAAACAAATCGCCGACGCAGCCTCCATCGAAACCTTTGCAACCAACCTAAAAGACCTGCTGCTGGCTAGTCCTGCGGGACTAAAGCCCACCCTTGGCATTGACCCAGGCTTTCGCACCGGATGCAAAGTTGCAGCCCTAGACCCCACGGGCCAGTTTGTGGCGTATCAGGCCATCTTTCCGCACCAGTCTGCGGCCCAGCGCCAGCAAGCCGCCCAAACCCTGACCCAGATGATCCGCACCCACCACATTGAGCTGATTGCGATCGGCAACGGCACCGCCAGCCGAGAAACCGATGCCTTTGTCAGTGAGGTGCTGAAGTCCCTGGATGCTAAACCGATCAAGGTGATCGTCAGTGAAGCCGGAGCTTCGGTTTACTCTGCCAGCGAAGTGGCGATCGCCGAATTTCCTGACCTGGATGTTACGGTGCGGGGAGCCATTAGCATTGCCCGACGGCTGCAAGACCCCCTAGCGGAGCTGGTCAAAATTGACCCAAAAGCAATTGGTGTCGGCCAGTATCAGCACGACGTAGACCAAAAGCGCCTGAAGCAAAAACTCGCAGAAACCGTGGAAAGCTGCGTGAACTACGTGGGCGTAGACCTGAACACCGCCTCCAAAGAACTGCTGACCTTTGTGTCCGGCATTACCGGGGCGATCGCCAACAACATTGTCGCCTACCGCAACCAGAACGGCCTGTTTCGCGAACGGCGCGAACTGCTCAAAGTGGCCAAGCTCGGCCCCAAAGCCTACGAACAGGCTGCGGGCTTTCTGCGTATCCGGGACGGCAAAAATCCCCTCGACAATACCGCCGTCCATCCTGAAAGCTACAGCATCGTGCAGCAAATGGCCCAGGATTTAGGCATTCCCCTCACCCAAATCACCCAGATTCCAGGACGGCTGAGGGGCCAGCCCTTGCAGACCTACACCAGCGACACCATCGGGGAACCCACCCTGCGGGATATCTTGGCGGAGCTGGAAAAACCAGGCCGCGACCCCCGCGCCGCTTTCCAGTACGCCACCTTTCAGGATGAAATTACCGAACTCAAAGACCTGAAGCAGGGCATGACCCTAGAGGGAGTCGTGACGAACGTGGCAAACTTTGGCGCATTTGTAGACATTGGCGTCCATCAGGATGGACTGGTGCATATTTCCCAGCTAGCCGATCGCTTCGTCAGCGACCCCAAAGAGATCGTGAAAGTTGGCCAGGTCGTCAAGGTGCGGGTTTTAGAGGTGAATATTGCCCTAAAGCGCATTAGTCTTTCCCTACGGGATAGCAAAACCAATTCCGATCGTTCAAGATTCTGACGCATAAAAGATACCTTGACCGGATGGCTCATACTTGACCGGATGGCTCATACTTTAAGTTCTCGGATCAATCTAGCTCTATGCTGTGTTGCTTACACTACAGTCGTTTGCATTAAAGTAAATTATGGTTAAGCAGATACGCAGCTTAATCATTTTTCTGTGAAGCATAGTTGGCCCGATTCTCCTTACTAGCAACTCAAGCCTGACAGTAAATGATATCTAGGTGGAGTGGTAGTCAAGCTTTACGAAAAGAGTTCCTGTTATCTACGCTTGAACATTTATTTTGGCTTGCAGTTTATCTGAAGCTCAGGTAGCATCCAACTTTCGCACTTGAAAACTAAAATTCCTGGATACCCACCAAGCATGGGAGCGGCAAAATAAAGTTTGCCATTAATTAAAATCGTGAAAACTCCTGAAAGTTCAGCCAATCAATTGTCAGACTCAGACCTTCAACCTGCACAGCCTTGGCATGAAGATGTTCAGGAGCCTAAGAACCCAAAGCGCAAGATATCAAGATGGCTGATAGCCGTCGTTTTTTTGGGGGGGATGACAGTGTTGTGGCAATTCCTTGCGCCCTCTTCACTACCAACAGCTAAGACCCGAACCAAGGAAAGCTCTCCTAAGCCAGTAGAGACCATAGCTTTAAACCCAGGCACAGCCAGTAAGCAGGTCAAGTTACTTGGACAGGTAGAAGCTGGAGAAAGGGCAACATTAAGTTCTCAGATTGAGGGCACAGTACAGCAGGTTTTAGTGAGAGAAGGCGATCGCGTTGCTCCCGGCGTGACTGTGGCTATGCTTGATGATGCTGATTCAAGACTGGCCTTAGCTGAAGCTCAAGCGAGACTCGCACAGGCCAAGGGGAATCTAGCGCGACTGCAGGTTGGGACTCGTCCTGAAATTTTGACCCAGCGACGGGCAGAATTAACTGCGGCGAAAGCCAGAGAGATAGAAGCTCAAGATAACTTGGCGAGGACGAAGTGTTCTGCAG
>CAZXWR010000083.1:0-1910 GCA_964644325.1 uncultured bacterium | reverse complement strand
AGGGGGCACTCTCGCAAAGGGTCTTAGTTCAGGCTAGAAGCACAGCCACTGCCGCCACCAGTGAAAAATATCGTCTTGAGGCTCTATTGGCTGAAGCTGAAGCAGGCCCCACTAAAGAAGAAATTGATGCACAGAGAGGTTTGGTTGCTGCTGCGCTGGCTGCCGTCAAACAAGCTGAACTGGGACTGCAACGCACAAGAATTCAAGCTGCTTTTCCTGGCGTTGTCCAGTCGCGGGATGCCGATCCTGGTGATTACGTCGAGGTGAAAGATCCTATTCTGACATTGGTGAGCGATCGCTCCTTAGATATTTTTTTGGAAATCCCTGAAAGCATCAGCGGACAAGTTGCCCCAGGGAAAACGGTCAGCTTAACCGCTCGCGCTTTACCGAATTGGCAACAGCAAACAAGCATTACTGCCGTTGTCCCTGCCGCTGATACCGCTTCTCGCCGGCAGCTCGTGCGAGTCAGTCTGGACAATCCTCCGCCCGGCTTATTACCAGGTATGGCCATTCAGGCTAATTTATCGATGCCCGTCGAAAATGCAAATACGTTCGTTGTGCCACGAGATGCGCTGACCCGGCGGGGTAATAGCTGGCTATTGTTTGCGATTAGAGAGAACCAAGCTCAACAAGTCAATGTAGAAATGGTGGTGGACTTAGGCGAACAGGTCGTGATTGCTAATCCTGAACTACAGGAGGGGCGAGAGATCGTTGTTAATGGCGGGGATGGCTTGACAGATAATGCGGCAGTGAAGGTGGTTAATTCTCTAACGGATGGCTGAGCATAGATTTTTCACGTGTGGCGTTACGGTCGTTCAAAACTGAGATACGCCTAGCAGTCAGCTGATGCAAAGGCCCTCTGGATAGTCTGAGCCGATGTAGGTTGCGATCTCAATTCTGTAGATGCTGGGCTAATACATTCATGAAATCTGCCTTTAACCTAGCAAGTCATGGGGCAGCCATGATGAAAAATAGATTACTTGTGTTTACTATTAATGAAAGATGAACCACTAGAAATCTACGGAGTTAAACAAAAATGAAATATATTCCTTTAGCTGCCCGTATTTGTCTTTGCATCATCTTTATTAATTCAGGCATCGGCAAAATTTTCGGTTTTTCTAGCACTGCTGAGATGATGTCAAATACAGGCCTACCGATTGCGAATGTTTTGCTAATCTTCACAATTGCCTTTCAATTGCTAGGCGGTGTTTCTTTGCTGTTTGGTTACAAGGTCAAGGTCGGTTCGACACTATTGATATTGTTTCTGATTCCTGCGACGTTAGTATTCCATAATCCAATTTCTGATCCAGATGAACTCAATTCCTTTCTCAAAAACTTGGGCCTAATTGGTGGGCTGTTAATGATCATTTATGCGGGTGCAGGTGCGCCGAGTCTCGATAATCTTGCCGAGAAATCAGAACACCGACAACAAATACCAACTCATTATTAGCAACTAACGACTGGATTCTACTCAGAGATAATCGCTTGAATACCAGCTTGAAAATGACCCATGGTAAATCATCAAAGGCTAAACAATGAGTCTGATTAGAACCGCTGTTCGCTGGCGACACGGGACAGGCGTATTATTTTGTCTGTTGGCTTTATTCGGTATTCTGGCGTTATTTCAGTTGCCTCTTGAATTACAGCCCGGCGGCGATCGCCCTGAAATCAGTATTACAACCCCCTATCCGGGGGCTTCTCCCGCCGAGGTCGAAGATTTAGTCACGCGTCCCATTGAAGAACGCCTAGAAGAGGTGCAGGGCATCCAGGACATTACCAGCAGCAGTAGTTCGGGCATTAGCACGATTAATGTCGAGTTTGACTGGGATAGCGACATCGATCGCGCTTTAGTCGATGTTCTCAATAAGCTGCAGCAGGTTGAACCCCTGCCCCGCGAAGCCGATGAGTCA
>CAZXWR010000082.1:0-13309 GCA_964644325.1 uncultured bacterium | reverse complement strand
CCATCCTCGGGAAACCACCAGCCCCCGATCACCTCCGGGCTTAAGGCAGGCTGCAACGCCTCTATCTGCGGGCGATCGCACCATTGCTGGGCCAGTGCGACAGGTTCGCGCCCCCCCTCAAGGCCATCTGATGGGGTTTGGGTAGATGGGGTCTGGGCATAGTGGGGGACCAGAATACCGCTGGGCCAGTAGCCACAGTCCCCTCCGGTTAAATCTTCCAAGCACTGTATCCAGCTGGGGTAAAGGCTGCGACTCCGCAGACATAGATCCAACATCGGGCCTGGTAAAAGACCTTCCGCCTGGGGGGCCAACATGCCCGCTGCGGCATGGAGCGCTGCCTCTTGAAAGTCGCGGCTGAGCACCGTCACTGCCATGCCCCGGTGCGCCAGCTCAATCGCGATCGCCAGCCCAATGGCACCGCCGCCGATCACCAATACCTCGCCACCGTTCATCATGCTCTGCACGCCCAATCCAACCCGTCACTCCCCATTCTAGGGAAGCCGCCGCATATTCTCCTGCAGATCCTGCAACCGCAGCCCATATTCTCAATAGCGGCGCTTCGGTGGATTCAGATACTCATCGACACTCCAAGATCCGGGGCCAAACTGGTACAAAAACAGCAGCCCCCCAATGAGCCCTAAATTCTTAAAAAACTGAATTTGCTGCATCGGGTCAGATAACTCCAGATGGAACAGCCCCGTCGCGGGAATTAAAAAAGCAATCAGCAACAGCGAACCCCAGCGGCTTTGGTAGCCAATCAGCACCGAAAGGCCGCCGATGAGTAGCACCAGCGTACCCGCGATCGCCATGCCGCCCGCCAGAAAACCCGGTATGCCCTTACTGATAATGGCCTGCTGCATCCCGGCCAAATCGAACACATGGCCGATGCCCCCCTTCAAGAAAATGCCGCACAGCAATAGCCGTGCGATCGCCAGCAATAATGGTTGATTCATGTCAAAATTCCTACAAACACCCCTAAGGCTCATTCTAAAGTTTGGATCGTGACGGCTCGCACCCCAAAGCCCCTCCTGCTGCGTCTAGGCGCATGCCTGCGATGAAGCGCAACCCTGCACCATTTGCCGCCTGACTTGAGCAAGTTCCAACGTCGGATCGTCCCCCTGCCCCTGTGGAACATGACAGTGTCACAATAGAACCCATAGAACATTCATTGCAAACCTCTGTGAGCTGCCCGTGGTTTCTACTGCTCTGACCCTGCCCACCGTTCTGAACCGTGCCCTGGCTCAGCAGGATCTCACCCCTGAGGAAGGCTGCTTTCTGCTAGGCCAAACTCAGCCCGAGGCGATCGCCCAAATTTACCAGGCTGCCGATACCCTGCGACAGGAGCTGGTGGGCAACTGTGTCACCTATGTGGTCAACCGCAACATCAACTTCACCAACATTTGCGAGCAGCACTGTGGGTTCTGTGCCTTCCGTCGAGATGAAGGCGACGCCGGAGCCTACTGGCTCAGCTCGGAGCAAATCCTCGCGAAAGCTGCGGATGCCGTGCAGCTGGGGGCCACTGAAATTTGCATGCAGGGGGGGCTACATCCAGGGGCCAAACGCAATGGGCGATCGCTAGACTACTACCTAGAACTGGTTTCCACTCTCACTCAGTCCTTCCCTGACCTACACCTGCATGCCTTCTCCCCCCAAGAAATTCAGTTTATTGCCCGCGAAGATCATCTGGGCTACCGCGATGTGATTTCGGCCCTAGCCCAGGCGGGGGTTCAGTCCATGCCCGGTACCGCCGCCGAAGTGCTCAATGATGAAGTCCGCCGCATTCTGTGTCCCGAAAAGATTGACACCGCCACCTGGCTCAACATTGTTGAAACGGCCCATCAGTGCGGCATCCCCACCACCAGCACCCTGCTCTCCGGCCACATCGAAACCCCCACCCAGCAAATTGAGCACCTCACCCACCTGCGATCGCTTCAGCAACGGGCGCAGGCTCGGGGGAACATCGGCATCACCGAGTTTATTTTGCTGCCCTACATCGGCCAGGATGCCCCCAAACCCTTACGGAAGCGGGTGGGTCATGACCAACCCGTCCTCAGCGATGCCCTCCAGCTCACCGCAGTCGCCCGACTCTACCTAGGGCGGTGGATTGTCAACCATCAGCCGAGCTGGGTGAAGCTGGGCCTAGAGGGAGCCGTCCAGGCCCTACAGCTGGGCTGCAACGACTTAGGAGGAACCCTCATGGAAGAGCACATCACATCAATGGCAGGGGCCCAGGGCGGCACCTGTATGACCGTGGCCGATCTAAAACAGGCGATCGCCAGCCTCCACCGTCCCGCCCAACAGCGCACAACCCTCTACACCCCCGTTGCAGCCTAACCTGGTTCAACCAGGCTGAAGGCCCGGTTGAGAAAACGCTATACTGGGCTCTCAGCAACCGTCCTTGGGCCATAACGCGCGATGAGTCACTTCGTCACCAGGCTCAGATTCGTCGCCAGACTAGAGCAGAGGGAACCGAGGTGAGTGAACTGGGGCAAGTCATTTGCCACCTGCTCCATTGAGGATGGGCAGCTCCAGGGTTGAAGTCAAGAGAATCATTGAAGTAAAGAGAATCATTCATGCGCTCGACTCCACGCACAGCGTTAGAGAACCGAAAGAATAAGCGTCAAGGGTCTCGCTCCCTGGCCTTTACCATCGGGGGGGCCGTGGCCCTCATTGGCGGCGGAACCCTGGCCTTCTTTTTACTGCGCGATCGCGGCCCCACGACCCCCCTCCCCCTCGGCGCCACCATCACACCTGCCGATGCCCTCCTCAGCCTCTCAGTCGAGACAGATGCTGGGCCGTGGCGTCAGCTCAATAGCTTTGGCAATCCCGAAAGTCAGGCCCAGTGGCAAACCCAGCTCCAGGCCCTGGAGAATGACTTCCTGGCCCCCTTTGACCTCAGCTACGAGGCTGACATTCAGCCGTGGGTTGGGGCGCAAATTGGCTTAACCCAGCTTTCGCCTGCTGCTGAGGATGCAGCGATTGTGGGCGATCGCGCCACGGTCTGGTTCTTACCGATTCGCAACGCCCAGCGGGCCCAGTCCTTGCTCAACCGCACGGCAGAGCAAGGCGGCGCCGCTCAAACCCGCACCTACAAAGATGTGCCCATTCAAACCTTTCAGGGCAAAGACGGCAAATCCCTGGCGATCGCCGTTTTCGACGGCAAGCTTTTGGTAGCGACCAACGGGCCGAAAGCCCTTGATCAGATCGTCGATACCTACCGGGGCCAGCCCTCCCTGGCCAAAGCACCCCGATTTGCAGAAGCCCTCCAATCTATTCAGACCGGCAATAGCTTCGCGCAACTCTATGTCAACCTGCCCGCCACCTTAGCGGGAGCGACAGAAAAAGCAGGCTATAGCCTATCCCAAGACGCAATTCGCCGCATCCAGTCCAGTCAGGGACTGGGGGCAACCCTTTCCCTCACCGACGAGGGCCTGAAAGCCCAGTCTATTACCTGGCTTAATCCAGACGCCAAGGTTGAGCGCAAAGCAGCGGGATCTCCCCAGGCTCTGCCCAAATTGCTGCCTGCAAGTACCCTGATGATGGCCGCAGGTGGCAACTTTCAGCAGCTGTGGGATGAGTATAGCCAGGGTACCGAAGCCCAGCTTTTTCTGCCCCTGAACCCCAACAAAATCCAAGATCAGCTCTACAAGAGCACGGGCATTAACTTTAAAGAAGACTTTGTCAGCTGGATGGATGGTGAGTTCACCGCAGCGCTAGTGCCCGTCGGGGAATCCAACGCCCAGGGTGTGGGCATCGCGGTACTGGCAAAAGCCAGCGATCGCCAAAAAGCGGATGCCGCTCTCAAGAAACTTGACGAGGCCATGCGCGATCGCTACAACCTGCTGCTGAGCGAAGCCAAGGTAGGCAACCGTACCGTCATCAATTGGAAAGTGCCGCCTAACCTGCCCCTGGCGAGTCGGGGTTGGCTAGACAGCAACGTCGCCTTCTTTACCTTTGGCGCACCCATCGCCGAGCAGTTTGCCAAACCCCAGAACAATACCCTGGTTAACAGTGAAGCCTATCAGAGCACGGTTCCCGCTGGCTTCGGCCCCAAAAACGGCCTATTTTTCTTAGATATGCCCCGCACCGCTGCTCTGCTGGACAATAGTCCCCTGCTGCCCAAGTTGGCCGATCGCACCAAAACCCTAACCCAGGCCATTGAACAAATTGGCTTTACCGCCGCCGTTGAAAATGACTGGAGCACCCGCTATAACCTCACCGTGAAGCTAAAAACCCCCTAGCCCAGTTCCCGCTGGGTAAGCGTGACCCTTCCAAATGAAGGCGCGCCGTGGATACCAAAGTTTTGTTAAAAAACGCCTACACCCAGCCCTGAAGCGAACCGGGTATGGCTCAATTGACGTTAGGGTAAAAAATAACGCGGGTGGGCATAGCGACCGTAGGCTCGATTTGGCTGAAACGGTGGTCAACCCGCAGAACCTGGCTTTCTATCGTTATTAGCAACTCGCCATGACTGTTTCTCCCGCTGCCGAGACTCTTGCTTCGCTGTCAAAGCCACCTGAAAATTCCCAGCACCAGGTACGCGAGTGGATGCGCGTCCTGCAAGATCAAATTTGCCAAAAGCTCGAAACCCTAGACGGCAGTGCTCAGTTCCAGGAAGACAGCTGGGAGCGTCCGGAAGGGGGCGGGGGGCGATCGCGGGTGATCCGCGAGGGAGGCGTCTTTGAGCAAGGCGGGGTCAATTTCTCGGAGGTTTGGGGCGAGAAGCTGCCGCCATCAATTTTACAGCAGCGCCCGGAAGCAGCGGGGCATGGCTTTTTTGCCACGGGCACCTCTATGGTGCTGCACCCCCGCAACCCCTATATCCCCACGGTTCATCTCAACTACCGCTACTTTGAGGCGGGGCCTGTGTGGTGGTTCGGCGGCGGCATTGACCTCACCCCCTACTATCCCTTTGCAGAAGATGTGGTGCGGTTTCATCAGACCCTGAAGCAAGCCTGCGATCGCCATCATCCGGAGTACTACCCCACCTTTAAGCTGTGGTGTGACGAGTATTTTTATCTGAAGCACCGTCAAGAGACCCGAGGGGTAGGCGGTATTTTCTTTGACTATCAGGATGGAACGGGTGCCCTCTATCGGGGTCCCGACGCCGATGGCCCTGCTGGGCAGCACAGTCAGGCCATTGGCAGCCCCACCCCCCGCAGTTGGGATGAGCTGTTTGCCTTTGTGCAAAGCTGCGGCAATGCTTTCCTACCGGCCTATTGCCCCATTGTGGAAACCCGTCGCCATCAAGAATACGGCGATCGCGAACGCAACTTCCAGCTCTACCGTCGCGGTCGCTATGTGGAGTTCAACCTGGTGTACGATCGCGGCACCATTTTCGGTCTGCAAACCAATGGCCGCACCGAGTCGATTTTAATGTCGCTCCCCCCCCTAGTGCGCTGGGAATATGGCTATGAACCTGAACCCAATTCCCCAGAAGCGACGCTATACGAAACCTACCTCAAGCCCCAAGACTGGCTCTCCTGGCCGGTCGCCCAGCGGTAATTCACCTGTGTAAACCCTTGGGCAACGGGTGGGTGAGTGTTTGGCGCTCACCCTTTCCTGTTTTTAAGCGCTAGCGCTAGGCCGAAGGCAATCGCCAGCTGACGACTCCCTTACCCGCCGCACCCAAATCGATTCCGTGCGTGTTCGACCGACCCCCTGCCATTAACTCCATGCCCGTCCAGCCCTTCAGCTTCACTGCGATTCAAGACGCCAAAGCGCTTTATGAATACCTTGTGGTCTGTCAGTCGGCGATGGCACCAGGGCGTCAGATCGATTGCATGAGTCTCTCGCTCCCCCTGCCGAAAATTGACCCCCTCACGGCCTTAGAACAGTTTGGTCACCCCAGTCATTTTTACTGGGAGCATCCGATTGAGCAAATTGCCATTGCCGCCGCTCCCCCCCTGCGATCACTGCCTTCAGGTCAGGGTAGCCGCTTTGTCCAGGCCCAAGCTTTTGTGCAACAGACCTTAAATCGCACCGCTGTGGTGGGTGACCTAGCCCGACGTTTCTCTGGCCCTCACTTTTTCTGTAGCTTTACCTTCAACGGAAATCTTGACCCGGCCACGGCGCTCTTCCCCGCCGCACACATTTTTTTACCCGAATGGCATGTGGCCTGCGATCGCAACGCAGGGGTTCTCACCGTCAATCTCCATCTGCCCCACCTCGGCAGCTTGGCCAATCGCAGCGATCAGATTTGGCACCTCTGGCAAAAGCTACAGCACGGTCAGCAGCGCGTAGGGAGCTGGCAAACTCCTGCTCCCGCTTTGTCATCCACCTTTCCCCCACAGTGGACAGCCCCAGCACCGACGCCCTTTCTCGGTGCCGTGGAAACTGCCCTCACGGCGATCCGGCAGCAAACCCTTGAAAAACTGGTGCTGGCCGATACCCTGGAAGTGACCACTCGCAGTCCCGTATCCCTCACCCAAAGCCTCAACCTGCTGCGGCAGCGCTACGTCAACTGCCAGATTTTTTCCATTCAGGCCAACCCCGGCCTCCAGTTCATCGGGGCCAGCCCGGAACACCTGATTCAGGTGCAGAATCGACGGCTCTCCAGCGATGTATTGGCGGGGTCAGCCCCTCGAGGTCTCACCTCACAGGCCGATCGGCGGTTGGGACATCAGCTCCTGAACAGCCAGAAAGATCGCCATGAACATCAAATTGTCCTGACCTTCATGGCCCAACAGCTGCGTGGGTTAGGGCTAATGCCTCACCATGGTGCCGTTCCCCACCTGCTCCAGCTGCCGAATATTCAACACCTGCGGACCCTGGTCACCGCAACCTTACCCCCAGACCTCAGCCTGTTCACCGTGCTAGAAATGCTGCACCCAACCCCCGCTGTGGCAGGTACCCCCCGCACCATTGCCCAACACTATTTGCATCGCCTAGAGCATTTTGACCGACAGCTTTACGCTGCCCCCTTAGGCTGGGTAGACCACCAGGGCAACGGTATTTTTACCGTGGGCATTCGTTCGGCACTGATCCAGGAGCAGCGCCTCCGGCTCTATGCTGGTGCGGGTATTGTCGCGGGTTCTAACCCTCAGAAAGAATGGGCCGAAGTCCAGCTCAAATTGCGCACCCTCCTGCAATCTCTGGTGTTGGCAGAGGCCGTCGCGCTACATCGCTAGTAGCATCGATGGAACAGGCATGGCGAGCGAGACCGTTGGTGCATTGACTATGGCCTTAGATTTTCGGAACCGCAATACGCTCTGGGCTTCCATCCTCGTGGAGACCCTCTTCCGTCTGGGTCTCAAAACCGCCCTGATTTGCCCAGGCTCCCGCTCCGCCCCCCTCGCGATCGCCTTTGCCCAGCATCCCCACCTCGAAGCGCTGCCTATCCTAGACGAACGATCCGCAGCCTTTTTTGGCCTAGGCATCGCCCGCCGTACCCGTATTCCAGTGGCGCTGGTCTGCACCTCGGGCACCGCTGGGGCTAATTTTTTCCCCGCCGTCATTGAAGCCCGCGAAAGTCGGGTGCCGCTGCTAGTGTTGACTGCCGATCGGCCCCCAGAGCTCCGCCACTGCCACGCTGGACAGGCCATCCAGCAAGTCAACTTCTACGGGGGCTATCCCACCTGGCAAGCCGAGCTGGCCCTACCGACAACGGATACCACCCAGCTGACGGCACAGTGCCGCTACCTGCGCCAGACCGTGGCCTATGCCTGGGAGCGATCGCAGTGGCCCGTGGCAGGCCCGGTACATCTCAACGTCCCCTTCCAAGAGCCCTTAGCCCCCACCCCAGACCCCACGGTGATGGCCCTGGCCCCCGAGTTAGATGAGTCTACATTTTGGCAGATGACGCCATCGGGAACGCGCCCCCCATCGCCAACCCTTCCCGAACTGCCCCTAGACACCTGGCAGGCCTGCGATCGCGGCTTGATTGTGGCGGGGCCAGCCATCCCTGACAATCCTGAGGCTTACTGCATTGCGATCGCCCAGCTGGCCCATCTATTGGGCTGGCCCGTTTTGGCAGAAGCCCTCTCTCCCCTCCGTAATCGGGCAGATTGTAACCCCACGCTGATTTCTACCTACGACATTATTTTACGCCAGGAGTCCTTAGCCCAGATCCTGGTGCCCCAGCAGGTGATCCGCATCGGCGAGCTGCCCACCAGTAAAGTGCTACGCCAGTGGCTCCAGGCCAATCCGGCCCCCCAATGGATCATTGAGCCATCTGACCACAACGTCGATCCAATTCACAGCCACAGCCACCCTCTGCGCACCTCCATTGAGGCGATCGCCCCCCAACTCACCCCAGACCCTGTGAACGGGGAGCGAGCCCCAACTCAGCGCACCCCCTACAGTCAGACCTGGATCACAGCAGACGCCCGCATTCGCCAGCTCATCCACAAAGAGATGACGGCCACAACCCAACTCCATGAAGGTAAAGTGGCCTGGTTGCTATCCCAGTCTCTGCCCCACAACACCCGACTGCACGTCGCAAACAGCATGCCGATCCGAGATGTGGAGGCCTTTTGGCAACCCAGCAATCGGGGCACTCAGCCCGCCTTTAGTCGGGGCGCAAACGGCATTGATGGCACCCTTTCCACCGCCCTCGGCATGGCCCATCAGCAACCGCCCAGTGTCCTACTCACTGGCGATTTAAGCCTGCTGCACGATACCAATGGCTTTCTGATTCAGCCCCAGTGGCAAGGCAGTCTCACCATTGTGCTGCTGAACAATCAGGGCGGCGGCATCTTTCATCAGCTCCCGATCGCCCAGTTTGACCCCCCCTTTGAAGCCTTTTTCGCCACGCCCCAAAGGGTCAGTTTTGAACACCTCTGCCAAACCTACGGCATAGACTATCATCGCATCACCGCCTGGGCACATCTGCAAACCTGTTTGGCCACCCTGCCCACCACTGGTATTCAGGTGCTGGAAGTCCCCTGCGATCGCACCCGCGACAGTCAGTGGCGCAAAATAATCCTCCGCCAAATGGCAGCGGCCCTAGCCGACTTTAAAACCGCCGACTTTAAAACGACAGAACCACCTCCCCATTTCCCGTGAAACAGGAGGCGGTCGTATGGATTCGATTTAATTCGAGAAATCCCGTCCAATGCAGCTTACAGTCCGAGGTCAGCCAGAATGTCCGTCGCGTGGGTGGTCGTATTCACGCTGTCGTAGACATGGCTGATCTGGCCCTGGGGATCGATCACATAGGTGACGCGCTTAGCATAGCCGCCGCCATCCACGTCATAGCTCTGCATGATGGCCCGATCAACATCCGCCAGCAGAGGAAAGGGCAAATTAAACTTCTGGGTAAACTGCTGGTGGGAGTCTTCGTCATCCCCACTCACCCCTAAAACCACAACGTCCTTGCCCTGGTAGTCCGCGTAGTTATCCCGAAAGCTACAGGCCTCCTTCGTACAGCCTGGCGTGTCATCCTTGGGATAGAAGTAAAGCACCACGGTTTTCCCAGCAAAGTTAGACAAAGAAACAGAATTACCGTGGGTATCCTTGGTGGTAAATGCAGGAGCGGGTGTACCGACTGCTAAAGTCATAGGAAATCCTTTTTCACTACAATCACGGAACGTCAGGACTGCCAATGCAGCGCCAGACCACTCCACATTGTAGTCTTTGTCGTCGTTCCCCTCTACGAGGGCGCAGCGGGCGGTGTCATGACCAGGGGCTTCGGGTAGGCAATGCGCTGGTGATTCACCTGTTGCCAGACTTCCACAAAAACCCCGGCCAAACGATGCAAATCTTCGCGGGTCAGGGGGGTATCCACGAGCTGCTGATCTTCCCAGCGGGCCTTGAAAATTTGCTTAACGGTGCGCAGGGCCAGCTTCGGATCGGGCTGCTTCATTGAGCGCAGGGCAGCCTCGCAGGAATCGGCCAGCATCACAATGCCAGTCTCCAGACTCTGGGGAATCGGCCCCGCATAGCGAAAGTCTTCTTCTTCAACGGTCACCTCGGGCTGGGACTGGGCGCGCTGCTGGGCCTGGTAGTAGAAATAGGCAATTAGCATGGTGCCTTGGTGCTCGGGGATGAACGCCTGAACGGCGGATGGGAGCCCCGATTTCCGCGCCATCACAATCCCTTCTGTGACATGTTTACGAATCAGCTTGGCGCTCTGCCAGGGATTATCCAGGTTCTCATGTTTATTGGGTGCACCAAACTGGTTCTCGATGAAGGCTTGAGGGTCGTGCAGTTTGCCAATGTCGTGGTAAAGCGTACCAGTTCTGACCAGCTCAACATTCCCCCCCAGGGCACGGGCTCCGGCCTCGGCCAATGTCGCAACAAACTGCGTATGCTGGAAGGTGCCTGGCGCTTTTTCGGCCAGCCGCTTCAGGAGAGGGCGGTTAGGATTGGCGAGTTCCGCCAGACGGATGGGCGTAATCAGGTCAAAGAATTTTTCGAGGTAGGGGCTAAGACCCAGGGCGACAATGCACCAGCCCAAGCCAATCATGCCCTGACGCCCCGCCACGCTCATAATTTGGTACAGACCTAAGTTAGTGCCCCCGAGCAGCAGACCGTACACCACCGCTTCAATCACACCCAAAATCAGGCCCGCCCGCGCCAATTCCTCCCGCGATCGCGCAAACCCGGCTAAGATGCTGCCCACCACACTGGCTGTTGCGATCGCCACCAGTACCAGCTCCCCAGTTTGGATGCCAATGGGCATGAGCAGGGTCAGTAGTACCACCATCATCACGCCGACCCGAGAGCCGTAGAAGTTCCCCGCCAAGAGTCCAACCGCTGGCAGACTGGTAAAGGGCATGCCCGTTAAGACCACCATCAGCGGTGCACTCAAGGCCATCAGCAATAGCAGCGCATCATCTTGGTGAGACAGACGCTGGTGACGCCGCCCCTGCACCAAAATAAAGAGCACCAGCGCTGCCCCCACTGCGGTTGCGGTCAGCAACAGCGCCTTCACATTCAGTTCGCGCCGGCTGAGGCCAAAATGATCCAGCAGGGCAAATTCAGCCGAGGTAATCGGCTCTCCCGCCTTCACAATGACTTCCCCCTGGCGAATCGACACGCGCACTGGCTGAATGGACTGCGCGGCCTGTTCTTGGCGTTGAAGAGTGGCCACCGGATCCAGAATCAGGTTAGAGCGCAGGGTGCTCGGCAGGAGCTGTAGGGCCAGTCTACGCAGGGCTAAGTCTTGATCGGACAGATGCTCTTCGATGGCGCGCTGAGTCACATTGGGCAAAAGACCGGGGGCAATCCCCTGGGCTAACATTCGGCGTAGCACCGTGAGCAACTTTCCCTGGGCAGCGCGCCACTGATCGTCAGTCAGGCTGAGCAGCGGGTCTAAATCCAAGACGGCAAGTTCCGGGGCTGCTGAACGGCGAGCCCGCTGGTACTGCGATTGAGCCATCAAAATTGACTCTGCCAGCTGACGCCACTGGGGCTGCTGATCGGCGGCTTGGTAAATTTCCGTCAGCTCTAGCCAAGACTGCCGCATGGCCGGAATTGTTAGAGAGGTGGGGGAAGAGGCACCGGGGCGATCGCTCGCTTCAACAGCAGCCAGGAGCGCTTCCACCTGAGAACGATCGAGCCGCCGGAGGGTGCGCTGGGTCTCCAGGGACAGGGTGGTAGTGGGCACAAAGGGAAAGGGCCCCGCAACGGCCCGGAGTGACTGCACCTGGGTGAGGCGTTCGGTAAAGTTAGTCCGGATACTGTCGGTTGCTGAGTCGTTAATCGTAAAGACGCTGAGGGCCGACTGCCGGGCAATGGTTTGGGCCTCAGCCGTGGCCGCTTTATCAACGACGCTCACGGACTCAGGAGCCAAAATAGTGCTGGGGGCCAGGGTGTCAACGGTGAGCCGGGGTTCATTGTAGTAGCGATAGCCAATGGTCCCCGTCAAAGAAAGAACAGACACCGTCGCCAGCAGCACCGAGCGGCTAGAGGCTTTCCCGCGCCGCCGACTTTGAAAAACCGAGGAGCGCCAGTCTAAGAAGCTGGCCCAGCGCCAGAGACGAGGTTGGGGAGGAGTTGGCAACTTCAGCGGCCCCATAATGGTTGACGCATATCACTAACGTTCGGTGGGCGGTAGGACGGATACAACGGATATAACTGTCTCACACATGTATTTTCGTGAACATGACCAACGGATTAGCATGCCTCAGCTTAGCGTTCCTGGCCTTAAGACCTGTGATGCGGCAGATCTGAGTTTCCTCCATTATAGAAAGCATGCCCGAAAAACCAGCGCAGCCCTCCAACCCACTGGGCAGCCCCCCTAGTTTCGGGGCCGCAGCTCCCCGGCAGGGGCGATCGCCATCTGTACCCAAGCCGAATCGTCGTGCAGTTGCGTCGGGTCTAACACCCCGGCCCACTGAGCCAAACACTGATGAGCCACCGCCGCTAGAACCTGGGAGAACGGTTCAGAGGTTTCACCCAGGCCCGTGGACTGGCGAAGCGACATTATCCCGAAGCGAGGCAGGGAGCCAACACCACCCCGCAGCCCTAGCAAAGCCCCTAGCAGCGCCATAAACCAAGACTCTGGCCGGAGCTGGTAGCCACAGCGGAGACCCAAAAGGGTATCTTCTGCCGTCCAAATCAACACAGCAATCAGCTGCGCCACAGCTTGGGCCATCTCTAATTCATGGCTCGATTGCGGCAAAGGAGTGAGAGCAAGGTTAACCTCTCCCAGACTGCGGCGGTCTCGCCGACCAGCCTGTACCTGTCTCAGCATTTCGACCATTTCAGAGCCCTGGAGCGCTGGCACCGTCAACCAGGTTGTCAGCGGGACATGCAGGTCAACAGGAGGGCGCAGGAGCGACTGAATCAGCTGCATCAGCACCCAGGCACTGGCCCACTGCTCTCCCGCATCCTGGGGGGGATGACGCTGGGTGAGCCAGTCTAAAAGTCCCCGTTCTCCCCCCGGATGGAGCCAGGTGAGTAGGGCCACAGACCACAGCGTTTTTGCCCCAAGCGGTGCCGCCAGCTCCACCCCGCTCAGCAAGCCCTGGCCCGAGGTCAAGGGGGCGCGCGCCTGCTGGATTAGGGACCGCGTAAAAGGCAGTTCCAGCGCAGGCTGCTGGAGGGGTGGCAAGCAGTACTGCTCACCACAGGCAATGCCAAACCAAAAGCCCTGTACCTGTGCAGCGAGTGTCATGCCCATCCGGCTCAACCTAGGAAATGTTCACAGCGGATAGCGGCTGCCCGAGCTGGCAAAGGACAGGCCAGAACCGCAGCCAGCTCACGGCCCCATCCCCTGGCGACACCTGCCATCGCAGCAGATTGAGCGCCGACTGTCCCGGCCCCAGTCCAGGCTGCCCCAGCGCACTCCGAGGAGACTCTGTCGCTAGGGCGATCGCCGTTTCTAGGTCACAACACCCCCAGCGCACCAAATTCTGCACCC
>CAZXWR010000081.1:0-13324 GCA_964644325.1 uncultured bacterium | reverse complement strand
CCGGACGTCTAGCCAAAAATCCCTAAACCTTCGTTAAATTCCTGGGACGGTTACCTAATCTTTTGTCCATTAACTAAACGTGGTAAGTCCTTCAGAATATATGGATTTCGCCTCATCGTATAAGTGGAAGTCCAGCTTACTCTCCTTCTCAAAGAGACGAATGAAATTTTGTGTAGGCTTCTTTGTCGGGTTAAAAAAACGTCTCCAGACAAGATTAAAATTTCCCTGAATAATAAACTTGGCTATTTGTCGTATATTCAAAGAGTTTTTTTGAGTAAATACAACCTGATCTTTCCAGCCAAGAAACTTGTTCAACCTTTGGAATGCATCTCCTTTTTCCAAGATAATCAAGCAATTAAAAAGCTTTAGTGCTGCAATAGACTGGTGAAACTGATCTAAAGTTATAGGCTCCGTACGTTCATGATGTCTTGAGAAAACCCGGCAATAGTAGTTATACATCGTGTATGACTTGTTGGGATTTGAATTTACATAGGTTTCCAGTGATTTGCAGGCTGTGTATCCCAAATGAAATTCATAATAATAGTCTGATACAAACCTTGATAAGGGGTTGCGTAAACATGTAATCAGTACAACTCTTGGATCATCAGCAAGGATCTCAAAATTTGGTGCACCCCACTCTGTTGCAACAAACGTGACACCTTGGTACTCGCAACTATCAACAAATTCGCCTAGCTCTTTATCTGTAAAATCCCAGAGTCGGATTAAATGTCCATCTGAGTTTAATGGATTTCCGTTTTTATGCTGAGGATAGAGTTCTTCCCCGTTCAAGATGGCAAGTTGAACGATCGAACTCCCGGCGGCTTTATGGAAATGCTGAAACCAGATTAATCGATATTTATTTTCTGTCATGTTAATAGCTAATTAGATTACGCAATTCAACCTACATATATATGAGATTTCAATATATATTTTCGAAATTTTTAAGTAAATAAAAAATAAAAAAATATTAGCTGCTGACTAATGATTCTTTACTTCTCTCACAAGCTAACTGATAAATCTCAATCAACCTTCTATAATTATCTTGAGCAGTATATTTCTCGTCGAATATAGCTCTTGCTTCATGACGCATATGCGCTAGCCTTTCTTCACCATCAAGAATCTGATTAACTTTAGCGATTAGGTCTTCTGAATCACCAGGGTGAAAATGAACACCGTTTCGATCAGATTCTACCAGCTCCGCCGCAGCGCCAATATTAGAGACAACTAAAGGTGTTCCCTTAGCTAGCGCTTCCATTCCTACAAGTCCAAAGGTTTCATACCACTCAGAAGATATGACTAAAAAGGCAGCATTACCCATTATTTCGTAGACTTCAGCTTTCGTTTTCTGGCCAAGCCATTCCACTCCAGGTATTGACCGAGTTGCCTCAGAAACCTCAGAAGCAAGTGGACCGTCTCCGACAATCTTAAGCGGAATTTTCTTCCCCAGCTGCATCCATGCTTTCAACATCACACCAATCCCTTTTTCCGGAGCGAGTCTGCCGACGTATAGTGCATATTGACCAGAGCCAGAACCAATCTCAGGGACTATTTGGAGAAAGTTTGTCTTAAATTCAAGCTTGTTTTCTGGAAAACCTCCTTGAACAAATTTACTAAGTGCAAAATGACTATATGCGATGAAGATATCTACCTTACTAGTCCAAGTCTGCAGAAGTGAATGTAAACTGACCATGGCTAAAACAGCTGCGCTGGCGATGCGATCGCCACGGTAGCAAGCGTGAATAACACCCGGCCATGCTATTGACTTGCCAAGGCAATCTTCGCAAACATGACCATCTCGGAAAAACAAGCCATTGTTGCAAAGAAGGCGGAAATTATGAAGAGTTTGAACGACAGCGACTCCCTCAGCTTTGGCAGCATGGTAAGCAGCAGGCGAGATTAACGGAAAAGTATTGTGAAAATGAGCAACCTGAGTCTTGTTCCGACGAAAGAGCAGTCTTAACTCTTTATAGATACTGTCATTCCATA
Organism: uncultured bacterium; assembly: GCA_964644325.1. GTDB lineage: Bacteria > Cyanobacteriota > Cyanobacteriia > Thermosynechococcales > Thermosynechococcaceae > CAZXWR01. Next base: position 11,338 of record CAZXWR010000081.1, on the reverse strand, counting down.
AAGTTGCTTTGGCCAAATCCAAAGAATTCATGTGGTCAACTTTATCGTTATGAACTTCAAATCGCTCGACCTCATGCCCCTGGGACTTAAGTAAATCATATTCGGCCGCAAAGATGTTATCTTCTCCACCTTGAAGCTGATAAAAGTTATGGACGGTTAAAATTCTCATCTTAAGATGTACCACTAAACAGAAATATATACGCTCTCTATAAATAATTAGTCTGTTAAGGGTAAAGATTATTTAGCAACCATTTCATAGAGTTGAGCAAAGCTTTGACCTTTGGTTTCCCAATTAAAGGTGCTTACAACTCTTTTACGGCCAGCTTCTCCCATAACAAGTCTCAAGTTAGCATCAGCAGCTAGTAAATTCATGGCATTTTTTATTGCAATAACTGTTTGCTCAGGGGTTTCAGCAACAACCTTAATTCCCGTTTCAGAGCTAACTTGAACACCAGGTCCTCCTAAGTCCAGGCAAATAATAGGTCGTCCCGCTGCCATGCCTTCGAGACATACCCAACCACCAGAATCATGGAGACTAGGATGAACTAAGACGTGACATTCTCCAAGTTTATTCAGGGTATCATCACGCTTTAACCTACCCCAAAATTTAACCTGCTGTGCGATTCCCAGGCTCTCCGCAAGACTTCGTAGGCGTACCTCCTCAGGCCCATCTCCAACAATCCAATACTCTGAATCAGGTATGTTTGCCTGGGCAAATGCACGCAATCCAAGATGGAATCCTTTCCAGTGTAAAAGCCTACCGATACTTATAAATCTCACAGGAGTGCCTTCAGACATGGAGTATGACCCCAAAGCTGCAATTTCCTCTGCAGACAAGCCCGATTCAGATAAAATTTCGACGTTGTTAAATCCAATCTTCTGAAGACGTTCAACAGTATCTTTGGTAGTTGCCCTAATGATAGAGCTATTTCGAATGGTCATACGGACAAATGGATCACGCTCACCAATTGTTCGTACAATGGAACGTGCAGTTTCATATACTTTAGATCGCAAGCTAAAGTCTTTCCAAAATGATTTGGGAGCAGATTCACCTCCACCTACAGGTCCCCAAATAAATGGAGTCGGTAGCATGGAAATAAAACTGGGACTGGAATATTTCACAAAAGTAACGTGATGCATTACATCGAAATTAACTTGTTGATGTAATCGACGCGCAACGAAGTAAGCTTGAATCTGCCATAGATAGTAATGAATTTGCATCGCACCAGATTGTCCCAGCCTTAGACTGTCTTTCCAGAAAGGCAGAGTGAAGTATTCAAAATTTAAATTGGGAACTGGATTTAGAGCAAGCTCAGCTTCAATAGCTTCCCTTCCATCATCAGGTCGAGTCAAAACCCAAACATCATGATACTTAGCAATTTCACGAACGATATTCCACCCTACACCAGGTTCAGATCCTCTACCAGGTTCACAGGTATAGGCTGAAATCAGGACTTTCATTCTTGCCACCATAGTATTAGGAAATCCGCGAATATCTTGAAAAAAGCTTTGCTTGAATAATATTTTTAAGAAAAAAATTTAGTTCTATGCCTATTTGTAAATTTGAAATAGCTGCTAAGAGTGGCTGCAATTTTCACTATTGAAACTTTGATATTTATGCACAGTAAGCAAACTAAAAGCAAATATAGAACTGAAACAATGGTTGGAGTAATATGCAGATACTAAGTGCTACATTATTATAAATAATGAACTTCCAGCTTGTATCATAATGCCGCTACCAATTCAGGTCTTTCTCATATCCTAGCTCGATAAGCAAATTACCTGCCAATTTCTTAAATTCCTGTTTATGGCAATCTTTAAATTTGGATTTCCATCCTCCTATACTACCTTTTCCTCCTTTCAAGAAGGTGTGAGATTCATTGGGACTCATAGCAGACGAAGAAAATTTTGTTTTTACCTGCTCATCTGAATATGGAATTCCAAGATATTCAAAAATTTGTTGAATCCTTTGTTGCCTGACTTCCTCACAACCACCACCTCTTTCTCCCACTAATTCTTCAAACTTAATGGCCAATGTATTAGTGTCATTAATCCAACCTTTCCAACGGGAAAAATCTTGTCCAATGTTAGGCTGAGAAATATTGGATCCAAACGGAGTTCCCAAAGGAACTCCTTGAATCGAACTCATTAGCTGTTGGTCAAACTCGTCATAACTGTTCACATATAGATTATTTAAAAAATATCGCTCCTCCTTTGTTGTCCAACGGGCATGTGAAACAGCAGTATCTCTAAGATCCCGATATATAAAAATAGATTTATAGTCGAAATTATTGAAAATATCTAGTATTTCGTTGCAGTACATAAGATGACATCTAACAATAGACTTGTGAGGTGCAGAACTGATTTTCCACAAGATATGAGAAGGCGTATTTATGATTCCACAGAGTGATTGAACTGAAACAATATCATTCCATTTATTAAAGCCAGGAATTGAATATAATATCTGATAAAGTAAATGTGTGCCACTTTTTGGATAAGAATTACAAAAAATAATGGTTTTCTTCTGTCCCATTCGCAGTATTTTTTCTTTGACACTGGCAGTCAAAAAAAATAAATCTCTCGCGTGTAGTCTAGCAATATTATAAGCCTGATAACTCATCCGATTTCCCAAGTTTTTCACTAATACTTGTATGTATTTGAGTATAACCTTTGCTACAACTAGAAGGCATTCACTTAAACAGTGAAATTTTATGTTAGCTTTCTATCCAAAATTCTATCTTGTTGGACTACTTTTTCATATATAAGAGCTATTTGTTCGGCTGTACTTTCCCATGTAAATAATTTAGCTCTAGCTAGCCCCTTATTTACTAGAACCTCATACTGACTAGAGTTGCTTTGAAGGTCGGAAATGGCTTTCGCGATTTCAGTTATATTCTTTGGGTCAATAAGAATTGCTGCATCACCAGTTACTTCAGGAATGGAGGTAGAGTTAGAGGTGATTACGGGTGTTCCACAAGCCATAGACTCTAATATAGTCATTCCAAAACCCTCATAAAGTGAAGGTGCAAGTAACGCATCTGCTGAACTGTAGATCTTGACAAGTGTTTGCTCATTTGGCGTACCTAGATAGGTGATGTAATTCTCTATACCGTTGTTGTGAATAAACTTTTTCTGCTCTTCATTGAAATCAGCTCCTACTTTCCAAAAATGAATTGGAAGTTTTCTTTGTACAAGAATCCTAATAACCTGGAGTATTCCGAATATATTTTTTCTCGGATTATTAGAGCCTACATTTAAGATACAAAATTTATCTGAAGAGATTTTTTGCTGTTCTCGAAATGTATTAGTTTCCTCGGCTGATAGTGGTGAAAATACAGGATCAACTGCGTTTGGAACAACTGTTATTCGCTCTCGTTCAATACCTAAGTTTTGAACAATATCTTTTACAGTATGTAACGATACTGATACGATGTGTTCTGCATCCTGCATATTTTGGATGGCCAGTTTCCATAAAGCCATGCTGATGAGTGGAAAGCGTGCACGTCCCCTAAACAATTCAGGTTCAACTAAATTAATAATGTCGTGACAAGTAACTATTCTATGCTGGCGATTTTTTTTGAGCCAGTGAATTAGATGGGCGTCACTATGATCAACAATATGAAATATGTCAACATCCTGAGATATAAGATTTTTAGGATATTTCCAATATCTATGGTAATATCTCCGAACCCCGTTTATTACAAAACTTAATCCCCTTCGTGGTGGGTAAGTATTTGGTGAAATTTGGATGATTTCCCAGGTTGGCCTGACAACTTGAAGTCCCTTCACTAAACCTGCTGCATATACATCCATGCTAGGGGATAGGTTGCGTTCTTTTTCCAATATTGCGACGCGCATGATTTCTATAATGTTTAATCTTCTTGGACTTCATCCTATTTTTGTACTTAGACTTTTATCAATTGAAGTACGTAAAGCCACGGATTGGAGACCTTGGAGAATAGCTTGAGCCGTTTTTTCCCACGTGAATAAATTAGTTACATGTTGACGCCCAGCAATTCCCATTTGGAAGGTTTCCTCTGGATTTTTCATCGCCTCTGATATAGCCTCCGCCAATAAATCAATCCTTGATTCAGGTACGAGCCTGCCTGTAATATCCTGTAGAACAATTTCAGGTACTGAACCGACTTCGTAAGAAATAACGGCTAAGCCAGAGGCTTGAGCTTCAGCAATAGCTCGTCCAAATGACTCTTCTCTTGATGGGAGAATTGCCAATTCAGCAGACGCCAGCTCAACCACTAATTCCTCTGGTGATAGGCATCCCAGAAAGGTAACCCGATCTCTAATCCCACATTTATCGACTGCCTGTTGAAATGCCTTTTCGTTTCCGAAACCTGCCACTCTGAGAGTCCAGTCGAGGTTGCCATTTGCAGCTAAAATACCCAACGAATTAACAGCATCAAATATCCCCTTATTTCTTCCAAGTGATCCATAGAAAAGTAATTTAGTCACACGACCCGAAAACTTTCTCTCCACCCGATGGAAGACTGAGTCAACACCTCGACGCGTATTAACGATCCTTTTTGAGTCAATTCCCAGAAGGGAGACGAGTTCATTTTGGGTAAAGTTTGATGCCACAAAAACTACATCAGCAGATTTCAAAGGCCGCTTGTGAAACCAGTGATCAATCTTTCGCTTTATAAACTGAAACCCAGTCTTTCGATTCATCCAGCTCTCATAGGATGGTCTAGCTGCAATCATTCCATAGATAATGCCATGTGCTTTAAGATCCTTAATTAGTAAAGATATCTCGTGCTCCCAACCAATTACAGCATCAATTCTTTTCTTTTGAATTATTTCTTTAACTGCTTTTGCAACTTCTAGACTGTTGAGTAAGTAATGCAGCGGATTTGCTGGGACGTGAATAACCCTAATATTATCTAACCCTAGAGGTGAAGAAGGTTCAGATGACACTTCGAGCAAAATTACTTCTAAACCTAGCTTGGTTAGATAGCGTGCCATTTGCAAGCAACTCCGTGTGCCACCACCAGGTGCATCAAGACGCCGTGGATGCGTTATGACAATACGTCTTTTTTCGAATGAATCAATCATATTCGTGTCTGGCATCGCTACTCCGATTACTAAGAGCTCGAGAAGGCTATCTTATATTAGATGATGCTTGATAAACCTTCAGAGTCAGTTCAGCCACACGCTTCCAGCTGAACTGTTCTGAAAGCTCATAATTATGCTTACCCATTTTTGATAGACGGTCTCGCCTGATATATGCATCTTTCATTGCTTGCAATAAACCAGCATCATGGACGGAGTCATAGAGTAGCGCTCCTTGATCATCAAGCGTTTCCCCTATGCAGCCAATCCTCGGTGCAATGCATGCTCTACCGAACGATATAGCTAACTGTACGGCCCCCGAAGTCAAAATGTCACGGTAAGGGAATATGACAGCATCACAAGCGTTCATGTAGATTTGTATGTCGTTGTCATCAACAAAGCCAGGTATGAAGGTGATGCTGTCATTTACTTCTGATTTCTGCTGAATGAGTTCAGCTAGATGTAAACTATCCTCCCAAACTTTTCCAACAATCAATAACTCTAAATCATCATACTTCAGTTGTTCAAAGGCTTCAATAAGTTCTACAATGCCTTTGTACGGTCGGATGAGTCCAAAGAATAATAAAACTAACTTTGACTCGTTGATGTTTAAAAGTTCTCGGGCCTTTAGCTTCTCAAGATTATTCTCATAGCAATTGATGTAGTTCCCATGAAAAATGACTGACACTTTGTTGCTATGCCTTAAATTAAATTCGTTGACGATTTCATGTTTTGCTGATTCACAGTGAGCAATTATGGAGTCTGAGAGTCGGGCTACGGCAGCAGTCCCAATTTGATCAATAGCTAAATACTTATTATTGTGATTTTTAAGATTATGAACAGTCCAAACAATCCTGACCCCTAATATCTTTAAAACAATCAGCTGACTGATAAATAGAAAAGTGCTTACAGCTGATTTAAATAAAGTAGACTTTACTAAAAATGAATGTAGCCACTGTAGATGGAGGACATCTGCTCGCCACTTTCTGACTACATCAAGTAAGAAAAAAGAACTATACTGAGCACTCTCAACTCTGACTCCAAGCGTTGTTAAATTCTCAGATAGTTGATCTAAGTAAGGGTTATTATTGTTTCTTATGTGTGGTAGGACTACTACCTTTAGCGTTTGGTACATTGGGCGTAGATACAATTTGTATATCGTGAATCAATTCCGTTATTTGTTCACCATTCAGGAATAAACTTTATGATTTGGAGATGTTGTGCGCTAGACCGTATTAGCATAATTAAGTGGAATTCCTTCTTTCAGCTTGAGTAGCCTAGTTGTCTAAGCAGCCAGCCAGCTTCTAAGTCAATCTGCTGAAGTTGGCTGTCAGAAAGTTGATTTTTCCATTGGCCAACAGAATCAGGCTTTGCACGAGCAACAGCATCATGCAAAATTTGACGAGATTCAGAATTGTGTATTTGCAAGAAATCTAGCAGCTGATCTGCCTCTCTGGCAGGGTTTGAAACTAATGATTCGTATCTTAGCTCATGATATCTGGGTGCTGGCAGATCAGCTGAGGCAGCTAATGCTGCTTCAGTTAGGCGAACCCATGCCCAAATACAGCGATGAATATCACTAGTCTGTTCAAATTCTTGTGCACGCTCTGGTTCAACCCAAAATTGAGCGTAAGGGCCAAAGGAATATCCTCCAGGTTCAGCCATGCCTGAGTTGGACTGAGAAGCCTGCAGCCACGGCTTTTTACTATGTGATAGTGCTGCGTCTCTACCATCACGGATAATGTGAACAAATTGGGCATTGGGAAAAACATCATTTAAGAAAGGGATAATCATAGAGTTGCGAGGCGTTTTCTCTGCAAAACGAAGATCTCCATCCCCATGAATTCGCATCAGCCAAGCGTAAACACCACGATAAAAGATACTGGCTTTGACCTTCCCCCACTGCCCTTCATAGACATACCTCGCTGCTGCTTTTGTAGCAACTGGCTCAAAATGATAGGACAACTCAGGTAGCTCTGCCAGACAGTCTCCAAGAAATGTTGTCCCAGAACGAGCTGCACCAATTATGAAGATCGGGTTTTGCAGATTTGGAGCCAGCATGTAACGCAATCGACCCAACGTCATAGCTCGTTTCTTGGAAAAATATCGGCTTTTATCAGCCCGAGCAGTACGACGTGCTAGCCCTGGAAGATTTCGCCATGTAATTGGCTTGACCTTAGTTGATGCATTAGAAGAACTGCTATCCATATGTTCGCTACTTAACTATTCTAAAATGATTGAATTGAGATCGTGTTAATTTAATGGACATAAAATATCTGAAACTAAATTAATCTCTACTAGAAAGATTTTTCGGCCTTTTCATTGACTAGTTGTGTCTTTTTGGTCGGTGACATCTGTTTTATCGCATCGATTATCTTTCGTGTGAGTTTAGCATCTGTCAAATAAATTGCTAAGATATATACTATACATCCAATGAAGCTACTGATGGCTAAAAGTGGTAATGTGCCGATCAGATTACTGAGGAAATATTTAGTGCCAATAATGGATGCTATCATTGCCAGTGAACCAATAAGCGGCGTTAAGTACTGTTGAAAGTAGGTTCTTATATTAATTCGAATTAATTTATAGACAGCCCCAATTGCGATTGGACAAAGAAGATATCCATTGACAACAAATACTGAGGCAACTGCTAGTATGCCAAACTGAACAACCAAGAGGAAAGAAACGGTATTGATGACTGCATTGATTGAGTTGATTAGAAGATTCCATGATGGCTTACCCATCGCTTTCATAATTGTTCCATTGAAGTATGTCACTGAATGAAGAACACCAACTAAGGACAATACCTGCATTACAGGAATGCTAGATAACCATTGATCTCCAAATAGTGATTTGATAAGCTCAGGAGCTAATACAGCCATACCTAAAAATGCTGGGAAAGCAAGTACACTGGTGAACTGAGTTGCAGTATAAAAAGCGCGGCGGAGTCGATCTGGCTCTTGAGATAATCTTGAAAATGCAGGTAAGGCAACCTGAGTTGTCGCAGATGTCAACAAATTTATCATGATCAGTAATAGTCTGTATGCAACCGTATAGTATCCAAGGGCAACGGGACCAAGAAAGTAGCCAATCAAAAAATCATCAGAACGTCTGTTGAAGAAACTAACCGCATTAAGTCCCATAACATTAATGCCAAAAGAAAATAGCTCCTTGAAGTGTTTTGAAGAGACCTTGAGTCCAGGTCGCCAGTCACTGGAAGTCCATAGCATTAGACATAATACGAACTGATTGACTAGCTGCTGCGCAACAAGACTCCAAACTCCAAAACCTTGAAAAGCCATAATCACGCTTACAACACCACTCATGAAGGTAGCAGTCAGCGAACGTACGGCTAATGCCTTAAAAGCAAATTTTCGGCTCAGAAGTGCAGTCTGTACACTCTGAAGCGACACTAGCAGAATATTTAAGGATATCCAGCGAATAATAGGTTCTAATTCTGCTTCACCGAATAGAGTTGCAACAGGTTCAGCTACTGAGATAGCAATAACTGTCAATACAGCACCCACTCCAACACTAATCCAAAAAGCCGTATCCAAATGTTCAGGCTCCAATTCCTCTCGCTGAATGATGGCTTGAGCAAAACCTTGATCCAAGAAAGTTGACATAAACGCCATGAAAACGCTGGCCATTGCTGTTAGACCGAAAGTTTCAGGGCCTAGTAGCCGAGCTAATAAGAGGAAAACAGCTGTAGAAATTAATTGGCCAAACCACCTCTGTATAAACGACCAGATAATACCATTAATAGTTTTTTTTTGTAAGCTCATTATGTACGCTAATAATAAAAATTACTCATGGAACTGATGCCCATATGAATGAATCACTGAGCCGAGAGAGACAGTTCTTGAAGATGTTGTTTAACCACTCGCTTATTGGCATCCCAGGAATATTGATTTTTGAGGAGCTCGTATGCATTTTTCGTGAGCGTCAGTTGTAACTCAGGATTGGATAGAATTTCATCAATCCCCGCAACTATATCGTCTACGTTGTTTCTAATTAGGAGGTGTAGACCATCTTTAGCGTTGAGCCCTTCGGCGCCTTTAGGAGTGCTGATCACAGGACGTTTAGAAGCAAACGCTTCTAAAATCTTAAGCCGAGTTCCCCCTCCTTCCTGTAAGGGGACTAAGACCATAGTCGATGCTGCCAAATATGGCCTCATATCTTCTACAAATCCCGTTATCAGGATATCAGCATCATCATTAGAGGCCTGTAGCATGGCTTGAGTTGGTGAACCTCCCGCTAAAATCAAAGAGCTGGCAGGGTAGTGCTGTTTGATAACTGGGAATATCTTATTTATTAAAAAAAGGGCCGCAACTTCATTTGGAGGATATGAAAAACGGCCAACGAATAAAAAAATGAGATTATTTGTATTGAGCTCAGGTGGTATCGGTGTTTCTCCATTATGAATATCGTCATAATACTCGGGCTGCAGGCCGTTTGGGATAACCTTAATACCGGAGTATTTTCCATGTAGAGTCTGTAATAAGTGAGCATCACTAATACTACAAACCCAAGTTTGATTAGATTTCCGAATAAGCTCACTTTCAATAGCCCGAACTTTATGAGCGCGAATTTTCTGCTTCAGTCTTGAGCCAAGTCCTTTTGCCTGATCTTGCTTCGCTAAAAACAGGTCGGCTTCAACATTGTGCGCATCAAGAATGACTTGGCAATGAAATTTATTGACAGTAGGCAGATAGCGATACAGCCAGGGTTCTTCAAAAATCACTAGATTTGGCTGAAATGTAGTCATAATCTTCGCTAACTCTTGACTAGCCAAGTTACTGTATAGACCATCAGTTAAGGCATAGCTCCAAGGGTTAATCCAGCCTTTGACCTTCATCCATAATGATTTCTCTACTACCTGTTTACTGAGCTTATGATGTATCCAAACCTCGATACCTGGAATGTCAAAGGAATCCTCTTCTAAAGATTTTGAAATAGAAAAAACTGCTACTGGCCCAAGATCCATAAGCATATTCATATTCTGCCAGTTGCGTAAAGGTGCACCGCCAGTCGGTGGGTAAGGTGGAAATCTTACTAAAAAAAGTGTGCGCATATTTACTGTGCTTTGATACTGAAACTTGGGCAGGTAATTCTAAACATATTTTTGGCAAGACACTGACAGTAATTTGGCTGCCTCTAAGTGCATTTGAGGGGAGGGGTAGTACATGTTATGCGTCCATAGCTTGCCACCTAAGTCTTGGCGATCATCTGCAGGATTGACCGTTGTAGGTTTTCCAGAAAAGCGACTAAACAGGGGCTGAGGACTTCCTGCACTTGATACACACTCAATATATTCATCACTGTATGTTTGTATTTGTTGAATCATTGAGAGGTTGACGAGCTGCGGAAACTCATTAAATAAACTATTGACGCTTGAATATCTATCCTTATATTGAGGCTGTCGCTTTGAAAACCAAAACAGCAACTTTGGAGTTTTAATCTGACTCAACAAAGTTTTATAGTTTTGCATCCAATTTTGGCGTGTCTCCATGACTATCTTCTTAGTCTCCATCCTTCCAAATACCCTGGCAATTTTTCTGGGTAGCCATTTGTCAGCCATAGAAGGTGGCAGAAATTTCAATCCATTTAAAGCTTGAGAATAGGCTTCGTTTGACCCAATTTTAACTCCATCATTTCGCCGGGTCAAAAGTTCTAATCCACCGCTTTCAAACATTGAATTGTTCTCGCTCCGGCCTGACATAACCTGCACAATTACTAGTTTGGCTTGATTAAGATATCTGAGCAATTTACTATGTTTTAAATAAAAGTATGGTCCTGCACCACCATAGCCTAGATTAAGAACTGGAATATTTAGAGTTTCTTGTAAAAGAATAGGGAAAGGTTTTTCGCAAAAACAACCGAAAGTTTGAGCTGCCCCAATACAGACAATATAATCACTCATATCTAAACTGCTAATAGCCGGCCCCCTAAACCACAGGCCTGTATCGTCAAGACAATACATTTTGTAGTCAACTACTTCAAAATCTCGAGCCTGATAACCAGATAAATGTTCTTCACTCACTATATTCTCTCTCATTTGAAGTTTATAGAAATCAACTCTTTTTTAGTACATAGATAAAATATTAGACTATTTATTAAAGATAGATACTCAATTGCCTAATCAACACATATACTTTAATGCCTTTGAGATATAGAATGGACATCAGCAGTTTTAGAAAAGCTTAATCAATTCGAGCTGGCTTGCGATATCCTCTCTGCACAAAGCCTTGCTGAGAGAATGGTTCTGAAG
>CAZXWR010000080.1:0-13358 GCA_964644325.1 uncultured bacterium | reverse complement strand
GGCAGGACATCAGGAGCTGCGTGCCCATTTGCAGCATCAGCAAGGGGATCCGAATGAGCAGGTAGGCCAAAATAATCAGGGTGACAATGGCAAACCAGCGAGCGGGGCCAGTAAATGCGGATTGCGATCCTGGCTGGATGGTGGGGTTGTCCATGAAAACCATCGACCATTGATCGACGAGGGATTTGGCATGGAGCGGGTTGGTTGCAATGTCAAACACGTAGCCAAAGATCACGATCGCCAGCAATACACTAACCAGAATAATCAGCACTGACAGCCCCAGCAGCAGCGTTTTTAAGCGATAGTTCAGGCGGTTAAACTGGCCGCGATCGCGTCGGAATTTTTGCAAGCCCATCCCAGAAGGTGCCCCTTATTCTTTTAAGATGCTATGGGGGTAAGCGTTGATTGCTCAAGTGTAAGGCTGTTCTTTGCGGAAGAGCGTGGCTGAGAAATCAAGGCTTGCCATGTCAAGTTGGCAGCCAGCGGTGAGTCACTGGTCAGCAGGGTCTTGCTATCAGAATACCGATAGCTGTCGTTTTGTAATCAATTGAGGGAGCGTTAAGGTGGATTTATTACGGATTCCTGCCCAGCCCAAGGCAGGTTTAATTAATGTCTTAGTCGAAATTCCGGCTGGCAGCAAGAATAAGTATGAGTTTGACAAGGATCTCAACGCCTTTGCCCTGGATCGGGTTCTTTACGCTTCGGTGCAATATCCTTACGATTATGGCTTTATTCCGAATACTTTGGCGGACGATGGCGATCCCCTTGATGGCATGGTGATTATGGATCAGCCGACGTTTCCGGGCTGTGTGATCGCGGCGCGCCCCATTGGCATGCTGGAGATGATTGATGGGGGCGATCGCGATGAAAAGATTCTCTGTGTGCCTGACAAGGATCCGCGTTTTGCCCAGGTCACTTCCCTGCAAAATATTGCTCCCCATCGTCTGGACGAAATTGCCGAGTTTTTCCAGACCTACAAGAATCTTGAGAAAAAATCGGTGGAAATCCTAGGCTGGCAGGATGTCGATAAGGTAAACGCACTGGTTGAAAAGTGTATCGCTGCCTATCGTTAGGCACCACGGCTTTAGGCCAGACTGGTTCAAAAACTGGTTCAACAGAAGAGAGCCAGTCTGGTGTTGTTCTGGGAATGGGTTGAGTGATGGTGTCACTGAAGAATCAGGTAGTTTGGGTTACCGGGGCCAGTAGCGGCATTGGCGAAGCCTGTGCCCTAGCCTTTGCCCAAGCAGGCGCTCGACTCATTGTGTCGGCCCGCCGTACCGATCGCCTGGAGGCACTGCAAGCTCGGCTTCAGGCTGATGGCGCAGTGCCCACCTACCTGTTGCCCCTGGATGTGCGCGATCGCCGCCAGGTGGAAACCGCCCTGTCCTCTCTGCCAGAAGATTGGCAGGCCATTGATGTTTTGGTGAACAATGCCGGACTGAGTCGAGGGCTGGATAAGCTCTATGCAGGTCGCATCGACGACTGGGAAGAGATGATTGATACCAATGTCAAAGGACTCCTCTATATGAGCCGCGCTGTGGTGCCGGGGATGGTGCAGCGCGATCGCGGTCACGTGATCAACATTGGCTCTATTGCAGGCCATCAAACCTACCCAAACGGGAATGTCTACTGTGCCACGAAGGCTGCTGTGCGGGCGATTTCAGAAGGGCTCAAGCAAGATCTTCTGGGAACGGCGGTGCGGGTTTCAACGGTTGATCCGGGCCTGGTGGAAACGGAGTTTAGCCAGGTGCGGTTTCATGGTGACCAGGCCCGCGCAGCTCAAGTCTATCGAGATACGATTCCCCTCACGGCCACCGATGTTGCGGAGGTAGTGCTGTTTTGTGCCAGCCGTCCAGCCCACGTCAATATCAGCGAGGTGCTGGTGTTACCCACCGATCAATCTGGGGCCACCCTCGTCCATCGCCGTCCTTTGGATTCTGCTTAATTCTGGTGCTTTGAGCTTTGGGAGAGGGTTTCGGCTCCGCGTTCTGCATATCAGCCAGATCCGAGTCCCTGCGTCAGGGCTGAGCTGGGGGAGTGCCTGTTTCTTGTGCCATCATTTGCTGCATAGCCTTGGGCCAAAGAATCAGGAAAAAGCCCATCCAGGTACCAATGGGTAAAGTTACTAGGCCCGTCACCCACAGTCGGTGAAACAAAAGCCAGCTGCCAGCAATGATGCAGAAACCCGTCAGTAGAATTGACCAGGGCTGACACCACCACGGCTTATAGCTCCAGGGATTAACTGGCTCAGGGGTGGACGGTGGGTCGGTGGCAGCCATGATGGGTCCTGAATGAGAAGAGCGAGGAGGCTGAACGTTAAGCGTCAGGCTGCACCACTTGGGGCACACCCATGCTGTAGTTACGAACCCGGCTGTCTAGGTTGTAGCCAATCGTGCCCTTTTGCAAGAGCGATCGCACAAAGTGCTCTAGGTCTGACCCAATCCGTCGCAGATTGTAGTCCGTGAGGTCTTCGCCGCTGTAGGACTCGACTAAATCATCAAACTTACGATAAACCCGCTGCAGGGCATCTTCATTCCAGGTCAACTCATTGTCGGGGTCAACATCCAGAGTTAAAACTTTCTCGCTGGGCTCTAGCTGATTATCAAGAACTTCAGCCGTAAAAATGTGAATGTGTCGCGTCGTAGATTTGAGTAACATCGGTTCATTTCGCCAACAGCTAATCCGTTGACTATTGTAATCTGCCTGCTCCGCTTGCGCGGCATTCTCAGCAGATTGGCCACAGATTGGGGTAAAGGCGATCGCCTTTACCCGAGGGTGATGCACAGCACCCCCAAAATCATGAGTACAGTGCCCGCTGCCCGCTCGCGGATGCCCTGCTCTTTGAATAGCGCATACCCCCAAAACACCCCCAGCAGGGCGCTCATGCGCTTGACAGCGATGACCCGGGTTACCAGTGAAAGTTGAATCGCCTGCATTTGGCAGAGCACCGTGATGCAGCTTAACCCCCCGATCAGCAGCAGACGAGGGTAGCAGCGCGCCATTTGCTGGAAAGGGCGCTCAGACTTGAGCAGCACCATGGGGGAAATGGCGATCGCAATAAAGCTGAACAGCGCAATCACCCAAAACGTCGGACTGGAGTTAGTGACGCCGATCTTGTCAAAATTGGCGGTAAAGCTCCAGATGAACGCCACCAGCAACATCAAACGTGGGCCAACCTGATCAATGACCGCCCGGAAGGGGGCCAGCCAGCCCAATTGTTTTTGGCGCAAGTTCAGGACATAGGCACCCCCCACAATCAGCAGCACCCCTAAGCCGTCGCTCAAGGCGGGCAATTCATTCACCAAGAGGGGAGCCGTGACCAGCAAAAACAGCGGCGTCAGGGCAATCAACGGCACCGTTAAGGACAGTTCCCCCTGACTCAGGGCTGTAATGTAGAGCACCACCGAAACAGCATTTAGGGTGCCGCCCATCATCAGCGCGATGCCGAAGTCTGGCCCCAAGGGTGGCACCCACTGGAACCACCACACCGTGACCAAGACCGGGAGCATCAGGGCAAAGAGCGCCCAAGAGACCAGGTACACATCGAGGGCAGGCATCGCCCGTTTGCTGACCACATCCTTGAGGGATTCAAAGAGCGCGGTCAGCCCGGCAAAAACAATCCAGGTCATAAAGTAGAGTAGAGTCGAGACGGGCGAACGGTGCATCGGTAGCCGAACTGCGATCGCCCCGTTGCAAGGTGGGGGGATTGGCCATGAACCTTTTAATGGTGCGCCATGCTGAGTCAGAAGGCAATCGCGCCGCGCGCATTCTGGGTCAAACAGAGACGCCCCTTTCCCCTGAAGGCATTGAACAGGCCCATGCCCTCGGTCAGCACTTGCTAGAAACGGCGCTCCAGCCCACTCACATCTATTACAGCCCGCTCCAGCGGGCCACCCACACCGCTGAAATTTTACGGGACTACTGGGCCACCCGAAATATTGTGGCAAAGATGATTGCCTTGCCCGAACTCAAGGAAATTCGCAGCGGGATTTTGGACGGTCTGACCTGGGCCGAAGCCCAAGCCCAGTACCCAAGCCTCTGTGACGCACTGCTCGCATCACCAGAGTGGATTCCTGTCCCCGGTGCAGAAACCCTCAAGGCTTGCCGCGATCGCGCTCAGCAGGTCTTGCAGTTCATTCTGGAGCACCACGCCAACGAGGATCACCTGTGGCTGATCAGTCACGGCGGCTTTCTCCAGTATCTAATTAGCGCTGTATTGGGTAGCAATCGCACCTGGGGCATTGCCATCCCCCCCACCGCCATTTTTGAGCTTGAGCTAGATTTGTACCGCTGGAAGATAACCGACCAAAATCGCTGGAATAGTTCGCTGTGGTCGATTCGACGCTTTAACGAGACCTCACACCTAGGTCAACCTTAGTTTTTTGCCCCGCCCTGGTGATACTTGCCGTCCTGACTCTGTTGACGATGGTTCTCATCTTGACCGCTGACCACCTCACTATCCTGATCAGCCACGCCCAGCAATCCTACCCCCAGGAATGCTGTGGCCTGCTGCTGGGAAATCGCCAAATTAGCCATCCGGGTGCTGGTGTAGATCATCGCGTTTGTCAGGTTTTCCCGACCGATAATGTTTGGCAGCCCCATACCAGCTGGAATGGTGAGCCTCAAGCGACTGCGGCGACCCGCTATGCCATGGATCCAGCCGCAGTGCAGCAAGCTGATGTCTACGCCCGCCGTAACGATTGGGATATTATAGGAATCTATCATTCTCATCCAGATCATCCGGCGATGCCATCCCAATGGGATCGTCAGTGGGCATGGCCCCAGTATTCATACTTGATTATCTCGGTTGAGAAGGGCACGGCTCGCGACTATCAGAGCTGGCAGTTCAACGAACACCATGACGTTTGTTCAGAACAGCTGATTATCTCTGCACCTGCGGCCCCTCAAGTCGTGCGGGACTACTGAAAACTTTAGATGTGAAGACCTTTGTGAAGGATTACGAAAATGCTCAATCCTGATCTAGAGCAGATCCAGCTAACAAAAGATGACTATGAACGCTATTCACGCCACTTGATCCTGCCGGAGGTGGGGCTGGAAGGCCAAAAGCGGCTAAAGGCTGCCAGTGTCCTCTGTATTGGGACAGGGGGGCTGGGATCACCGCTGCTGCTCTATTTGGCAGCGGCTGGCATCGGCCAAATCGGCATTGTTGACTTTGACGTGGTCGATCATTCCAACTTGCAGCGTCAGATTATTCACGGGACTTCCTGGGTGGGTAAGCCCAAAATTGAGTCGGCGAAAAACCGGATCTTAGAAATTAATCCCTACTGTCAAGTTGATCTGTTTGAAACTCGCCTCAGTGCCGAGAATGCCCTCAACATTGCGGCCCCCTACGATATCGTGATCGATGGCACGGATAATTTCCCGACCCGCTACTTGGTCAACGATGCCTGTGTGTTGCTCAATAAGCCGAATGTGTACGGCTCTATTTTCCGGTTTGAGGGTCAGGCCACGGTCTTTAATTATGAAGGTGGGCCAAACTATCGCGATCTGTATCCTGAGCCACCCCCGCCTGGGCTGGTGCCCTCCTGTGCTGAAGGGGGCGTCCTTGGCATTCTACCCGGCATTATTGGGGTGATTCAGGCAACCGAGGCCATCAAGATTATTTTGGGCAAGGGGACGACCCTGAGTGGGCGACTGCTGCTGTTTAATGCCTTGGATATGCAGTTCCGAGAGCTAAAGCTTCGGCCTAACCCCGAGCGGCCCGTCATTGAAAAACTGATTGACTATGAAGAGTTCTGCGGGATTCCCCAGGCGAAGGCGGCAGAAGCTCAACAGCAGGCAGATATCCCGGAGATCTCGGTACAGGAGCTGAAGACGATCTTAGACGGCGGGGCGGCGGATTACGTGCTGCTGGATGTCCGGAACCCCAACGAGTACGAAATTGCTCAGATTCCTGGGTCGGTGCTGGTGCCGCTGCCAGACATCGAAAATGGCCAGGGCATCGAGAAGGTGAAGGAGGTCACCAACGGTCACAAGCTGCTGGTGCATTGCAAGATGGGAGGCCGCTCCAAAAAAGCGCTGGGTATTTTGAAGTCCAAGGGTATCGATGGGATTAACATCAAGGGCGGCATTCAAGCCTGGAGTCGAGAGATTGATGCCTCCGTGCCGGAATACTAGATACTAGGGGTTCTAATCGCTATTGCGTCTGAGTTCTGAGGTTTGCGGGGGGCGCGGGTGAACTGCGGCTGCATCCGCAAGCCTTGGGTCTGGGAGAGTGGTGCCTGACTCCCTCCAAACTGTCTGCAAGCTTTGAAAACCTTGAAAGCTTTTGTTCTTAGAAACCTGAAGCAGGAGTCACAAACCGATGAGTCATGAAGTTAGCGTCATTTCTGGTCGCGGAATTCCCCTGGCTGGCAATGATATTGATACCGATCGCATTATTCCAGCCCGCTTTTTGCGCTGTGTCACCTTTGATGGGTTAGGGGATCAGGTGTTCGCCGATGATCGAGCGCAGCGAGATGGCCAGCATCCGTTCGATGCGCCCCAGTATCAGGGTGCGAATATTCTGGTGGTGAATGCCAACTTTGGCTGTGGCTCTTCCCGGGAACATGCCCCCCAGGCGATCGCCCGCTGGGGGATTCAGGCGATTGTAGGGGAGAGTTTTGCCGAAATCTTTTTGGGGAACTGTCTGGCGATGGGGTTAGCTTGCGTGACGGCTACCTCTGATACCGTGCAACAGTTGCAGGCCCACCTAGCGCAAGCGCCAGCACAGCCCTTGACGGTTGACCTTGAGGCTTTAGAGGTGCGAGTTGGGGATCTCAGGGTGGCGATCGCCATGGCGGACGGCCCGCGCCAGATGATCCTGAAGGGAACCTGGGATGCCTGCGGCCAGCTGCTGCGTCAGCAGGCGCAAATCCGCGCCACGGCCCAGCAGCTGCCTTATCTGACTTGGCAGACAGCTGGCTAGGAACCCTGCGGATTCGTGATCGAGCCTTGGCTGGGGAGACGTTAGCGGCTTAAGGTTAGGCTGTCTTTGGCTCAATGAACATTGGTGGAATACAGCCAAAGGCCCGCTATCAAGAGTAAAATTTTGGCTGTAGCACTTATTTGAGTTGAATGCCCATCGAATTGTTGCGATCGCTGGTCTGGTTAGATTACCGACTAGCACTGCTGTTTGGCGTTTTCATCCCCCTGACGCTGCTGATTTGGTCGGTGGCAAAAAACGCAAAATTCATTACGCATTTACTCATCATCTACTGGCGAGTGGCGAGTCTCCTGGGGATTACAGTGTATTTGCTGCTCGATCAAAATCCCATTGGTTTTGCGACCGGATTCGCGTCCCTGGTGCTCATTCCCCTGAGTCTCTGGTTTTGGGTGGATCTCAATGAAGAGATTGAAGATCGTCGCGATGCCCTGAAAATTGGGGTGATGGCATGGCGATGGGCGATTTCGATATTTTGTGTCCTATCCGCTTTACTACAGCTCCCCTACCTGCGTTGTGCCGCCTCTAAGACCGCAGTGGCGGCGGCAGAATGTCAGGCATGGCTGGAGCCCCCCCTGGTGTTCAAGGAAGTCCTCCATGCTGAAACCCGCGCTGGGAAACTGGGGTTTCTGGCGATCGCAGCCTTAATGCTGTACGGACTGTATTTTGGCTATTTCGTGATTTTTCGGTTGACCAAACAGGGGCGCTCGGCCAGCGGTATTTAAGTCCAAGTCTGAGTCTGATTTTGGGAGAATGCAGAAATACGGTGCCTAAAACTATAGCCAGCAATAGGATTTGACGATGTCTAGGTCACCTGGTTATCGACTGGAGCAATACAGCATTTTGCACCCGGAAGAGATTTTGATTGTCCAGGCCAGCCTGAACGGTGAGCCGGATGAAGTCACGATCTTTAAGGGCTTTTCCAGTTCTTTGATGCAGGCTACTAATCCAGACCCCGATGTTCCCATCCTGTCGGCAGCGGCGGAAATCCTGACCATTGACCGCGTCAAAAGTCCCTATCGACCCCACCAGCCTGACTACATTCAGCGATCGCTGACCTGGACAGAGATGGAACAGCTGTTGGAAACGGATGGGATTTAAGCCAGCGATGATCAAGGGTTTGGCGGCTGGGTTGTGCGCTCTCCTCGGGTTCGCGCTCTGGGGTGAGTCCCTGATGGCGGCGGAACTCGCTGATATTCGGCAGCGCGGCCATTTGGTGGTTGCAGTGAAGGATAACCTGTACCCCTTGGGCTACCGCAACCCCACGACCCAAGCCTTAGAAGGGTTTGAAGTTGATCTGGCTCGACAGCTGGCTCAAGCCTTGCTGGGCACACCCGACCGTCTTGTCCTGAAACCCGTACTGAACGTGGATCGGCTGTCGGCAGTGGCCTCTGGGGAAGTGGATCTAGCGATCGCCAATATCACGGTGACCCCCGAGCGACTCCGTCAAGTCAGCTTCAGCCTGCCTTACTACCGTAGCGGCAGCGGTATCCTGACGCGCAGTCCTCGGCTGAACCATCTCCAGTTGCTCTACCGACAGGCCATTGCCGTACTCCAGCCCTCAGTGACTTTGCCCAGCCTGCGATCGCGGTTGCCTGAAGCAAAGCTGGTTGGGGTAACCTCCTACCAGGCGGCGCAAGAACTCTTGGCAGCGGATACCGTCGCTGCCATCGTTGGGGATCAGGTTGTCTTGGCAGGCTGGGCTGAGACTCAGTCTGGCTACTATTTTTACCCCACGGGACTCAGGCATCATCCCCTGGCGATCGCATTGCCCAAGGGTGTACAGTACGAGCCCTTGCAAAGTTCTGTCGATTCACACCTAAAGCACCTGCAACAGACTGGTCAGCTTCAGCAGCTTCAGCAACGCTGGGGCTTACCCTAACCGGGGCTAACCCTAGCAGCTAATGCAAAGCCAGCGCATTTGAAGCCAGCTGAACAACCAGTATCCATTTTTGTTGTTGCATTCGTTGCAAGGGTTTCCCTGGGCGTGGGACAGCTGTCGCAGACTATGCTGGATTTGTTCGGGTTCGGTATCTGCCTTCCCCTGGGCGTCGATAAATTTCTGCAAAATGCTAACTGGGCTTGGCTTAGCTTTGACGAGCTCTAGCTCCTGGGCACAAAAAGCCTTAAAGCAAGCCGCTGCCTTTTCGTAGTCGCCATAGGCTAAATAAACTTCGGTTTCAGCCAGGATTTGACGGGCGCCCTCTAACTTGAGCGCCTCTAGGGCTTTGAGGTTTTCTGCTAGGGTAGCTTGGGCCTCAGTCATGGATTTTCCTCCTTGAGAACAGTAGGTGTAGGGATAGATAGTCTTAACTATTGCACTGGCCATGCGATCGCCTGACAAGCGATATCACAAACTTAATGTGAGCTAGCGCACTGCCAAAGCGGTTGAACTTTGCTGCCTAGAATATTTGGGTTGACGCTAACGCGAGGGTTTCATCTGGGGGCATTCAAATCGCAAAAGACCGTTGTTTTTGGTACTGATACGGCCCCATCATGGCTCCCCATAGGGATTTTCCAGTTTCGGGATCAACCCCGCGATCGTAGGTCCAAAGTTCAGTGGCGGTCACCTCTAGCCCGAGGACTACCTGCCGTAGCTTCCCGTCATAGGTGAAGCAGCAGCGGGCATCGGCGTCGGGTTTGGCATAAAAGCGCTGGCCCTCTTGGGTAACGGTTAAGGCACAGCCAGGTAGAAATTCTAGACTAGACTCAGTGGCCTGCACGAGCAATTCAGGGTTGGCCCCAGCGCCGCGAAAGGCGCTGGGATCGCGAAAGGCCCAGTAGCGAACTGTCCAGGTCGTTCCCTCTGGGGGCAAAGGGTCAATGACCAGCACGCGCTGGCGATAGGGCTTTTCGGGGTCTAAGAGGTTGGCTTGCTCGGCAAACAACGCCTGTTTCCCTTGAATGCAGTGAGGGAGGGGTCGGTGCCAGAGCCGTAGCGGCACGTACCAGGCCGGATCTTCACGGGCCTGGGCCTGGTTGTCAAATTCACCGGCCAGCCACTCGGCTAACTGAATATCCTGCATGATGTTACTCAGTCCATCAATATATTAAGAGGCGGCATCTGCCGTCATTACCGTACCAAGTTTTTGGGTACCCACGATGAACACTGACCCCCAGCGCGTGCTGCACTTTTGGTTTGCGGAACTGAGCCCTAAGGACTGGTGGGCGAAAAATCCAGACCGCGATCGCCAAATCGCTGCCGACTTCGGCACTCTGCACCGGGCTGCGGCCCAGGCTGAACTTTACCCATGGCGCGATACCGCCACGGGGCGGCTGGCCGAAATTATTGTTCTCGATCAGTTCTCCCGCAATATTTATCGGGATCTGCCCCAGGCCTTTACCCAGGATACTCAAGCCTTAGTTTTAGCTCAGGAAGCCCTGCGAGCCTCCGCCCACCAAGCCCTATCCCCGCAGCAGCAGGCTTTCTTGTTCATGCCCTTTATGCACAGCGAGTCTGTCAAGATTCATGAAACTGCGGTGCAGCTCTACTCAGCCCCTGGCCTAGAAGACAATTTAAATTTTGAGCTCCGGCATCAAGCGATCATCGATCGCTTTGGGCGCTATCCCCACCGTAACCAGATCTTAGGCCGGGATTCCACCCCTGAAGAATTAGAATTTTTGCAGCAGCCCGGTTCGTCATTTTGAGGTTGAATTTAAGGTTGATATTGAAGGCTTAAGCATCTATTATGCCCGCTTGGATAGAACAACCCCTGATCCGAGATAGTGTGTCTGCTGCGGTCACGTTGCTCGTGGCCCTGCTCTGGTTGCGAACCATTGATGCGATCGCCCATCGAGGCTGGCTAGATCCCAAACTCAGCCGCAAAATCATCCATATTGGCACTGGGCCATTGTTCGTTCTGTGCTGGCCTTTCTATAGCAGCGACCCAAATGCCCGCTACTTTGCGATGCTGGTGCCCCTTGTCTTAACGATGCAGTTTATGGCGGTGGGTCTGGGCTGGATTGAAGACCCGCAGGCGGTGCAGGCCACAACCCGCAACGGCGAGCCCCAGGAAATGCTGAAAGGCCCCCTGTACTATGGGCTGGTTTTTGTGGTGGCCACCGTAATCTTTTGGCGCGCTTCCCCAGTGGGTATCGTGGCCCTGATGCTGATGTGTGGGGGGGATGGTTTAGCAGACATTGTCGGTCGTCGCTTTGGCAGGCACAAATTGCCCTTTAGTCCGCACAAAAGCTGGGTGGGTTCGGCGGCAATGTTTGGGGGGAGCTTTGTCTTTGCCCTAGGGATCGTGACGGTGTTCAATCGCCTACAGTTGCTGGAGCCTGCCCTGAATGTGACCCAGGCAACCCCAACAATTGCGGCGATCGCCTTGATTGCGACCCTCGTGGAAGCACTTCCTTTCCCCGATATAGACAATCTAACCCTAACCGGGACTGCGATTGTCCTGGGAATCTGGTGGTTTTAACCGGTTTGTCTGGGGCAGTCTGGGACTTCAAAAAGCCCGACGGCGCAGCAGCAGTGCCGTCGCTTTGAAGATAATCTGTAGATCCAACCAGATAGACCAGTTTTGGAGGTAATCGAGATCATAGTCCTGGGCGTTCGTTGTCCAGGCTTTTTCCGGCTTCAGGTCAGGTTCATGAATTTGGGCCCACCCCGTTATCCCAGGTTTCAGAAAATACCGTAGGCGACTAAGCTGCAATAGTTCCCGCATGTCTTTCTGGGAGTTCCCCTGGCGCAAACGAGGCCCGACAATACTCATGTGCCCCTGCAGGACATTGAAGAGTTGGGGGAGCATATCCAGGCTAGTAGCCTCTAAAAATGTCCCAATGCCTGTGATGGTTGCTGATTTGTGATCTAAAGGCTGGTCTAAATTTTTCACCCAGTAGCGAGTGCGAAAGCGATAGGCCCAGATTACTTCCGACTGTAGACCATAATGCTGTTGTTTGACCCAGATGGGGCCTGGAGATGAGGCCCGGATGGCGATCGCAATCAGGATAAACAGGGGCAGAGTCAGGATGAGAAGACTCCCAGCAACAACGAGATCCGTCAATCGTTTGGCTATGGATTGGGTCGTGCGGCGCGGCACTTCCCAAAGAGAAATCAGCGGAATGCCGTTTAAATTCTCAACTTTGGCTTGCAGCAAATTGAAGGCGGCAATATTCGGGACGAAATAAACGCAGACCGTCGTATCTTTGAGTGAATTAATAAGCTGATGCGTAATGGATTCTTGATGTAGGCTAAAGGCGATATAGACGGAGTCGATCTGATGGCGTTGAACGTACCCAGGCAGTTCAGTCATGCTGCCGATCAAAGGCCTAGGAGAAAGGGGCTGACCACTGATCAAGGGCTGTTCTGTAAAAAAGCCGCAAAACTGGAGTCCCAGCTGAGGCGTATCCTGAATTTGCTGGGCTAGGTGCTGACCCAGGGGGCCTGTGCCAACAATCACAGTGCGCCGAGAATTGAGGCCACTCGCCCGTAGCGTTCGCAACAGCATCCGCAGCTTGAAGTGGTGGATGCACATTGCGGCTGGTGCTACCACAAACCAGGTAGACAGCAATATTCGAGAAAATTGATCGGTCGTTTGGGTCAAAAATCCAATGAGCAGCAGCACCATCACGACCCCTGCCCACGCCAACAAAACTTTGGGATACAAGACAGCCGGATGATCGCTACGGTAGGAATAGTAGATGCCCATTGCCTTGAAGAGCGGCCACATGAGCAGCATGGTGAGCAGTGCTAGAACCCCGTAGGCTGAGGAGAACGGCACCTCGAAGACAAAGCTCAGACCAACTAAAACCGCCACGGCCAGAGCCATGTCTACCATGCGCTGCATAACCCAAATCAGGTGGGCATGCTGCTGCAGCCAACCCGGTTTCAGCCCTTGTTTTCGTCTCGTCTTTGCCACACTTTTGCAGTGAACACTTTTGCAGGTTAACGGAGTACCTAAGATTAATTTGAATCGAAACTGTGCTTTTGGCTGGGACTGAAGTGTTCCCTCAGACTCAAGGCATAGGATCCAGTCAAGCTGAGTATTGTCTTGAATCTATGATGTCAACCTATAGATTACCCAGTCCGAACCTTAAAATTTCTCTAATGACAAAAACGTTTGGGTTTTGCCACAACCCTTAATAGTGCAGGATAAGCATTGTCAGCGGCTGACTGAGAAGCGCTCTTCTTCATGGATCCAATAGGCGATGAATATTGGCTTTGGGACTGAAGCGACAGGAGAATTCGGACTATTTTTCGGTTTAGACTAAGTGCAATCCTCAACAGGAATATAATTTTTCTTTGGAATAAAAATGAGGTTAAATGAAGTTGATTTATTTTTGGCTAGAGAATGGAAAAATTTGAAAATTTTCTTCAAAATTTGGCAGGAATTTAAAGGTTAAACGAGTGGCTAATTTAATCCCGGATTTCTCACCAGGGCAGACAGAGAGGGTCAGAATTGCGCCAGCT
>CAZXWR010000079.1:0-13540 GCA_964644325.1 uncultured bacterium | reverse complement strand
AACCACTCAAGTAATTGACATCGAGCTATGAGGGTAATTGTCGTCTAACAGAAGCCTTATAAAAAATTCTTCCTATTATTTTTGTGAGGTGCTGATTTTCTTAGCAACAGTGGTAATGCTTGACGCCAAAACTTCTGGAAGAAAGAGTGCCATTAGAAAGCAAAAAACGCCCAGAAGCGGATGGACTTTGGCCGTCGTGTCCAGGAGAGAAATGCACAAGGCAAAAAAAACGAAACCGAGAACACCTTTCTTTGTGACCCTCATTAATTGCGGCATACTTGCACCCTTCTTTATACTAAGTTCTTGAGAATTACTGAATCACAAAATTACATGTCTCTAAATCCAAAACAGTATTGAGACAACAGGCTTAATGTCATTTATTATCCCCATAAGTGAGGCTTGAATCACAGACTTTCTCCCCTCGATCCGCCTCTAAAAGCTTTATTCTCATTTTAAGAGAAAAATTAGCAAAAATTAAACCAAAAAACAGAAAATATACCAAAAGATTAGTAATCCTTGGAATCCTGCGACCAAGATCTTCTGGCAAGTAAGAGCTTAGAAACATTCTATATCCCCTAACTTTCCCAGGAACGAATGACTCGCATCCTTCGCAGGGGCCATCAGGATTTATTGCACATCTTAGCTCTGGGCTAAGGGCATTGTTTTTACATTGCCAATTACCAATAAACTTCATATTTCCACCTCACTACATATTTTTCAAAATCAATTCAAAATATCGAACTAGCCACCCATACACCAAGAGCGATCGCCAGAACTGCCTTAAACCAAAGCCGCTGGCGCATCCATGTATGAGCAATCTGCTGCCCCAGGTTTGGATAGCGCCGTTGCTGGCCAGCAGGCTTCCCCCAGCTCAGCAGACCGTGGATAATAACTTGGTGGGCAAATTTCGAGACAGGCAGTACATCCCGCCCCAAACGCTCATTGCCCAGGTTCGCATAGTGCAGATGGTGAACCGCATACGGCCTACCCCGGCCTATCCTTATCCACGGCAATAGCGTGCAGCGGTAACCGACCGCTCTGAGCCACTCCGAATGACGCGATCGCCATTGGTCAGTCTGAATGTAGCTTTGGTAATCAACCAAGGGATTCATGCACTGGACTCCATGCCGTCCGGCTGTACCTTGCAACAGTGGCACAAGCGTTGAGTTGCTCCAGATACCGCTTTGGACAAGTCTTTGCCAGACTGTATCGCTTTAGTCTGCCCTCACCACAAATCGCACCAGCTTTCTCCAGCTCCCTGAGATGGCCTTGCACGGTACTCTTGCTGAAGCCAATCCCCGCCGATATTTCCTCTGCACTTTGGGCACCCTTCCAATCCGCGATCGCCCAGTACACCTCCGCACGACTGATGGGGAAATCAAGGTCTTTGGTTGGCAAGAAATCATAAATGTTGTCTGGTAAGCCATCAGGCAAATCGCTAGTGGCAAACGATTCACATGCACCAACATGGCAACATTTAGACTCGACCTGGCCTGCTGCTGTCACAAGAGCATTGAAATCAAATTCTTCAGCAGTAATCGCATTACATCCGTCATAAACGGCCCGTAGTGCATAAGCGACCTCTTGTGCCGCAGAAACAGAATCAAACAACAAAGTAGTATTGGGCATGGCACAAAAAATAGTAAACAGTGGAGTTCTTACAGGATCATCATGGGATTAAATTTCACACCAGGCATTGATCAGGAGATTTATTCATCCTCGTTTTCGAGAAAAATAGGTTGACCTGACCTCTTCATCTGAGCACCGTAATGGTCGGAAAGAAATAGTGATGAGATGCCCAGTGAAAACATGCTGATGCCGAACGCAATTTTGATTCCCGTATCAAAGCAAATCAGAGGATAGAGCACCCAAATCAAAAAAACAGATGATGGTATTGTGAGAAACCATCCACCAAAAAGATACTGAATCTTCTTCCGATAGTTCGGATTTATTTTCTTTCTCCTCTTTGTGCTATCACGATTTGACTGTGACAAACTCATGACAAAAAACCTCCTCTAGGGGCAGGCCACAAAGCCCATAAACCAGATCTATCTGACATGGATAGCTATGAGCAAAACTCAAAAAACCAATCTCATTTTCTACTGAAAAATAAATTCCCACACTTGGGAACTAGATTCACTATGGCTGATGGAATTCATTGTCAGGTGACCATTGTTGGAGCATAAAATGGTTGAGGGCCAGAAATCCTCCCACATAGAGGCTAGCGGTGACAATAAGTGAAGCAACGATCATTAGACAGATCACACCATAATATTTAAGATTACGCTTGTGATATTGACCTTTGATTTTCCCATCTGGCATCTGAGTAAAATAAAAATTTATTCCCTTATGCTGCTTCGGTGAAAATCCTGTCGAACCAAATAAGTTCGCAAAGCCCATTTCGGCATCATTAAATATCGCAGAAGTCAAAGTGCTAAAACCGAATTCTGCATAGGCAAGATTTGTACCGTCAAATGTTGTTTGGATACATCTTGCAAACTGTAGGCTGCTACCTTGTAGATCAGCTTTGCCCATATTTGCCTGTGTGCAGTTGGCTCGGGCTAAATTTGCAGACGGCAAACAAGCATCCGAGAGATTGGCACCCATCAACAAAGCATCCTGGAGATTTACCCAATCCAGCTTAGCCCCGCAAAGATTTGCCCCCTCCAAGTTTGCTTCAGATAGACAAGATCCCGAGAAAACTACCCCTGGCATCTGAGCATTCTTGAAACTGGCTCCCCTCAAATTGACCTGATCGAACGTGCAGTCATGTAGCTGGGCATTGTCAAATATTGCCCCGCGCAATTCGCATCGACAAAAGTTAAGACCAATCAGGGTTCTGCCACTTAAATCAATCCTAGAAAAGTCAAGTCTGGTAAAGTAGCCTCTTAATTCCTCATTTAGCCGTTCAAAATCTGCTTGTGCCGATTCACACGCTGCCGTCAATTTTCCCTTCATCTGTCTACCCCCCCGGCGATCGCATCTGCATACGCACCTTCTGCCTCTAACTCGTCACCCTCAAACTCCTCTAAGTCTTCAAAGTCCTCAAACTCTTCAGCTCCAAGTACCTTCTGCTTCAGTACATCGACTGAATGAGCTGGCAGAGCGGCACAGGCCGCAGCCAAGGAAATCAAAGCGATACTGCGGTATGGATTCGGCAACTTCAAGCGAACCCGGATGGCCAGCTCACCTAAGAAAGCCATCACCGAAAAAAGAACAACAACAATGATTGCTGTCTTCAACACACCAAAGCTCAGTCCTACAGTCCTACGAACAATTCGACTCATATCCCTTACTCTCCTAGTAAAGTAGTTTCCGTTCCTGGAATCTAAGGCGATCGCATAGGCTCCCTTGCTGGCACAACACGTTATTGGGCAGGTTTACCCCGATGACAACCCCGAGCAGCATCCCAACCAACAGAACGACGGTGACGAACAGGGCATTAGAGGTGAGGTCTTTGACAAACCAGATCCGAAACGCCCAGGTGCGACGGTCTTGGTTCAGCAACCGCTTTGATATCCGGCCCAGCCGCTGCCGTTCGCGCTCCAGCCGTTCGCTATCTTGCTTGGCCTTTTGGTCAAAGGTTTTTTGCTGCTCATCGAAGACCAGCCTCTGTTTTGCTAACTTCAGCTGCTCCGTTTCAAGGATGGCGAACGCACCGGGATAACACTTCGCGGCCAACACCTGGATGTTGGCCCGAACAGCTTCAGATAAGGCGTCTAAGTCTATTTCGCCGGACGCCGCCGCTTTTTTACCTCGTCAATCACGGCCTCATTTGCCTGAATCGTGGCCTTGTCTGCCATCACTTCCCCAAGCGCTGCAAAATAGAGTTCTCGACCATACTCACGAGCACCAGACCGCAGATGATCACTCGTATCAAAAATGGCGCTTGCCGCTTCCTCCGTTAACCCCGTCTGGTCACGCTTGGCTTCCTCTAACGAAATCTGGCGCAGCTTCGCCGCTGTCTGGTCTGGAATCGATGTCTGTACATGATTCAAAATCGCGCCATTCGCCTGCGCAACCACACTCCCATTACTGCCGTTCGCTGTGGCGATCGAGCTTGGTGTCTTAGACTCAGCCTTAGCCTTGGTAGTTTTCGCCGCCTTTTGCAGATCCAAAGCATTCTGTGCGGCCAGGGCTAGATCCATGCCACTATGCACCATTTTGCAGACCTCACGGAAAGACTCAAATTGAACCTCAGTTAAGCTCTCAACCTTGAGCTTCATAGCCTTCACGATTTCTGGAATCTGCTCAGCCGGAATCTGCTGGCGCAGCGCAATTTCGTTCAGCTCATGCTCATTGCGTCCCTTGCGGATCAACGTCCCAGCCTCTTTATAGGTCTTAGCCTTCTTACCCACAACGAGCTGGTGAATCTCTTCAACCAGCTTGACCTGCTCACCGTTATAGTTTGGAGCGTCAAGAGGCAGCACAGCAGCCGTCAAAATTTCATCAATCTTTTCAACACTGAGTTTGAGATGGTTAGACAGGTCTTGCTTATTCATGGATTCCTCCAAAGTGATTGGTATCATCAAAAATCTTGGATTCGTCTAACTCGAATTCGTCTTCTGGCACTGCCTGAAACTGATTAGAAACGGGCGGGGCTTCATGATTTCCAGAGACAGCACCATTGCCATGTGCCATGAGTGGAGCCAAAATTGCTTTTGGCCGATGACCATTCCCGTTTCCACAATTGACCTTCAACTCGTTGCCGATAAACGGCTCTGCCGCAGCACGCATCTTCTCTTCAAAGATGTATTGGGATCTTTTGATGGCTGCTCTGACCACCGCTTCCGACTCCCCTCTATCAGCCAAAGCAATCGGCAATAAAAGGACTTTGACCGCACAGGCAATCATCTCATCTGTAGTTTCGCCATAACTTTCTTTGAGCCAAGCAAACACCTTCCCAGCCTCAGAACTGGTTGAGAAACGGTGCTTATATTGAATGGAAATCCTTTGCTGGTCAGACATGACTATACTTCTCCACTCCAAAAACTGGAAAACCTGGCAGCGTTCGCGCAAAAGCATAAACATCTGCTCCCCTAAACTGCAAAGGGGATCCTTGAAGACTCGGGAATCGTTCCTGCATCTCCCTACGTAGCCCTGTTCCCAAGTCAAAGCGACTTCCCAACAATCTTCTCAATGACGATTGCCAGTAGTACGCATTCCCCCCACTACAAAGCACCTGCTCAACGAGTCGATAGGTTGTTGACTTAAACTCCATCGTCAGGTCAAGCCAAATCTGCTCCCTAGCCTCAGTGATCGCCTCCTTCAACCTTGGCAACTCTGACTCTGTAGCAATCTGCATCAGGTATTTATCCTTCAGGGAATCCCCGGCAGCGAACAAGATTGCCGCTGCCTGCAATTCATCCTTGAAGGTGTAGTCAATCTCCTGAATCAGGCGACGCATCCCAAACCCCGCAAAAGTCTTACTCTTGCCAGGTAAAATCGACCCCTGCTCCAAATGCAGCCAGCTCACATCCCGGTGCCCAAAAATAAAAACACCCCCGGTATCAGCTTCAATCAATCTCGATATCCCATACCCCTCGGGGGATATATGAATGCCATTAATCACAGCCGTTTTAACCGTCACTCCATTAAACTCAAACTCCCATAACGCTTCCTCAAGCTTCTTCTCCAACGAAAAGCGATCGCCCCACTCATCAATCGGCAACAAAATCCCAAACGTTAAATGGACTTCTTCAACCCCACAGCGCATCAACTCATGCAGCAAGTGACCCACAATCGCCAAAGACTTTGCTATCGCCATCTCTGACTTACCCTGTGTCGCGCTCAATGAAAGGGTTTCTCCACGGGCAGCATTCCCAACCAGCCAATAGCTGTCATCGAACACAACTAGAGAAGAATTGTCGTCAACAGAATCCATTAACGAGGCATAGGTCGCCTTGGTGAGCGGTCGCACCATCGAACACGCCGTCTTGAATCCCTCCCTTTGCTCAACACCTCCCCCAAGGGAATAGCTATAAACACTTTTCGTCTGACTCGCGCCAGCATCAACGCTGACAACTAACTCCGCAATATTTGAGTTCATCATTCGGGTGACCTCCTATTGAAGTAATAGGCAGTTCCCACAAAAACACTCACGGAGCAATGTAAATAAATGTTAAGTCGCCAATCCTGTTCAGCCTGTGTATTGAGACAAGGACACCGCCACCCTACTCACAAAATCCAACAAGGAATTTGGCGAAAGATGGCGATCGTTTCGCTCAAATATGTAATGCCACAGAACTTGAAATGAGAATCCAAAAAATGGCTTCAAAGGCACTTGGGACACCTTTGTCCTTGAATGTCTTCGTCTGCCACCAAATGTCTTTAAATGGTCGAAAAAGGCATTAAAAGTCAGCAAAACAGCGAATAAATAAGCATGTTAGGGTTATTTCAGGCTTTTATCATTGTCTTGTGCTGTATTTAGAAGTTTGTCTTGTGCCGCATCTGTCCTGCCATATGAGTCAATCACTAAGTTTTAGTTCCAATAAAGTTTTCAAGAAGTTGATAACAGGATCGAAGGAGAAAGTAGAAGCCCCACACCCATCACCACTACGAGGTTGTAGTACGACATTTTTGGACAGGGGGAGAGAATCGGGTTTTTAGGCAATTTTCGGAACGAGTCTGGTCGCTCACGGTGGCCACGAAAATTTTTCAGAGCGCTGCCATTTTGAATTAGGAATCGGGAGGTGAGCCAGTCCATTGAAAACGATGCACACCCTCAAATCAGATGTCCAAGAGAGGGTTGACTACTACGAAGAAGATGAGTCGCTCGTCGATGCCCAGGAGCGCTACTACGGCGAGTCGGAATCTGTCTCTAAAATCGACCGGATGACCCATGCAGTTTGGGCAGGTTCAGCAGCGAAGGCCGCAGGCATCACGGGTGAAATCCTTCGGGAAGATTTTAAGACGGTGCTACGGGGCAACCTGCCAACCACAGGCGAGCGCATTCGGTGGCAAAACCCCAATCCTGAGAACAAGGAACGCTTAGCCCATGACGTAGTGCTTTCAGCGCCTAAAAGCATCTCAATGGCCCTGCACCTGGAGGGGGACACCAGGCTATTCGATGCCCACATGGAGGCCGTGCAGGAGACCCTTGATTTTATTGAGAAAGAAGTGGCCCAAACTCGGATCCAGACCAACGGCATTCGCTCGGTTGTGCAGACCGGGAACCTAATCGCCGCCCTAATCCCGCACCACACCTCACGGGATGGTGATATGCAGCTCCACACTCACATGCTGGTCATGAACGGCACAAAGGGGCCAGATGGTGTCTGGCGATCGCTGAGTCATGAGTCATTGGCGAGTGCGGAATGGGTGGGGAGCTACTACCGCCAGAAACTAGCAGAGAAAGCGCAAGGTTTGGGCTATCGCATCTATGGAACAGAGCATGGATTTGAGCTAGAAGGCTATGACCGGAGGGCGATTGAAGTGTTTTCCAAGCGCAATCAAGCCATTGTGCGAGAGGTCATGGGCCAGGGCCAGGAAATCAACCCAGAAAACAAGAAAGCGGCGGTTCTGACCACCCGAAAAGCTAAGAGCACCATCGGCCAGAAGCTAGAAGAATTACAGACCCAATGGCAAGCAGAGGCCCAGCGCGAGGGCATCGGTCAGCCCATCTTGAGTCAGCCCCTTGAGGTCATGGGCTGTCTGGCCACAGGGGTCTACGAGGTTGAGAGTGCAATCCAGCACCTTTCAGAAAATGCGGTGAGCTTCAGCCGCAGTGATATTTATGCCTATGCTTTCAAACACATTCACCAGCAAGGGCTACAAATCGAGCACCTGAACCAAGCGATCGCCCAGCGCAAAGACTTGATGCCTCTACCGGACAGGCGCATGACGACAGTGGATGCCCTGGAGCGTGAGAGCGAGACGGTTGAAAAGTGGCAGCAGGGTAAGGGGAAGGCCCAACCTTTCATGGACATCGAAGCCGCTAAGGTTGCACTGGATGAAAGCAGCCTCAATGCTGGCCAGCTAGCAGCCGTGCTAGGAATTGCCAGTGCCACAGACCAACACCTCATTGTCCAAGGGTTGTCCGGGGTCGGGAAGACCTACGCACTAGGCGAACTCAAGCAGCTCATTGAAGCATCAGAGCAGGACACCCTAATCAGAGGCTTTTGCCCGACTATCAGCGCCGCGCACCAGCTCCAAGATGCCCTTGGGATTGAGACGGGCACAGTAGAAAGTCTGGTACGTCGAACTGCCGACACAACAGCCAACCAGCTTTGGATTATCGACGAGGCGGGCATGGTCGGCGGCGAACAGATGCTGAACATCGTAAACAAGGCGGAGAAGTTTGGTGCCAGGATTTTGCTAGTGGGGGACACAGGCCAGAATTCCAGCGTGAAAGCCGGGAGCCCCATGCGAAACCTGATGTATAACGGGGCCACCACCTTCCAGCTCAGCAAAATTATCCGGCAGCAGAATGCAATGCAGCGGCGAGCGGTGGAACTGATCGCCAATGGTCAGCCCGTCGATGCCCTGCGTCTACTGCATGAACATGGCTATGTCCAAGAAGTCCCCTCTCGCAAAGACCGAACCACGGCGATCGCCCAGCAGTACCTATCGCTAAACCCAACAGAACGCAGTAAGACCCTGATAGTGACGGGTACCAATGCTGAGCGTTATGCCATCACCCAGGCAATCCGGTCAGGACTGAAGACAGAGGGTAGCTTGGGCCAGGAGACAACGATTCTCCAGCTTCGAACCCAGTACCTCACCAAAGAACAAAAGCGGCGGGTCGAAAATTTTGAACCGGGGAGCTATGTGCAGCTGCTGCAAGATTACAAGTCCACACCCCTCGTTAAAAAGAAGCTTTACCAGGTGATCGGCCAAGACGGTGATGAGCTGCTGGTCAGCAGCGCGGGTGGCCGTCTCTATCGCTTTAACCCAGCACACTATGGCGATAAGGAAGTCTTCAAAGCTCAACCGCTGGCAGTGGCCGTGGGCGATCGCCTGCGGTGGACGACGAGCAACCGGAAGGCAGGCCAAATCAACGGCGCAGAATTCACAGTGCTGGATGTGAGTGACCAGCAGCTCATTTTTGCCAACAAGCAAGGGAAACAGACCCTCAGCCTAAATCAACCCATTGGAGTCGATTATGCACTGGTATCAACGTCCTACCGAGCACAGGGACAAACAGCAAAGCGTGTCATCGTCAGCGCGACAAATGGGCCGACCACCGCCAAGGAACCGTTCTACGTGAAAATCTCGCGGCAGACCCATGAGATCCAAGTCTATGCCGAAGACCTCGATAGTCTGAAGGACTGGGTACGACGCAGTAATGCCCAAGACAACGCCATTGAACTACTAGGAGAACAATATGGAAGCGACTCTGAGCCTCGAACAGAAGTTAGACCAGATCATCGAACAGAACGCCCTACTTCAGCAGCAGTACCTAGCACTACAAGAGCAGAACGAAAGCCTGAGCTACCTGGTGCGGGAGCGGATGAACACCCTACCGCTGGAAGTGAAAGTATTGCTGAACGAATTCATAACCGAATTCACCGAAGCCCTGAACCAACAGAAATCCGACAAGATGGCAGACTCAATCGCCCATCTCACGAAAGCGATGGAAGGACTGGGACGGAATCTAGAAGACTCGAACATGGTGAATCTGCAAATGAACTCCCAAGTAGTGGAAGCAGCCGACCAAATCAGGGCCATCTACAACCAAATCCTCAAGAGTGGCCTACTGAAGCCACAGAAGCCCGCGAAGGCTGGAGCCGTGACACCCTCACAACCCTAGCCCAGACTCTGCAAGACCTTCGAGCAGAATCCAGCTTGGAAGCGGTGATAGAGGAAAGGTTAGGGACAATCATTGAACAAATTGAACGCCTTTCCTCCTGTCAACTCCGCCCTACTTTCAACGGCATAGCCGAACTAGCAGAGGCAGTCACATCCCAACACCAGGAGGCTAACCTACTCAATGCGATCGCCCAGGTCAATTCCGAGCTGGAACGGTTCTCTTCAGAAACAAGGGAACAGGCACCCCAATTCAGGAACATGGCGGAACTAGCAACAGCAGTAACCGCAACCCAGCAACTCCAGGTCATTCAAGACAGTGAACTGACCGATAAAATTACTGCGCTTCTGGAGCAGGTTGAGGCCATGACCACCAGCCCCAGACCTACCCCTCAATTTGAAGGCATGGCCGACCTAGCCCAGGCAGTCACCTCCCAACAGCAACAATCTGGGCTGACCCAGGCGATCGCCCAGGTCAGCGCCGAGATAGAGCGGTTCACTGAGGAAATAACCTTTGCTAGCCGACGCGATAAGGCAGCGGTGATTGGTAGTGCTATCAAGCAATGGCGCACTGAGCAGCTAATCTCTGGGGCGGTTCTCGGGGACAACCCACAACAAGCCTTGCAAAACTTGTCCGAAACCCTCTCCCAAGTTCAAGCTTTTGGGGACGTTCGACCGGAGATGGCACAACTGGTTAGCGCCATTCAACAGCACCAGTCTCAAAAGGAACTAATGCAATCCATTGAGAACCTGTCTGAGCAGATGGCCCCCACAGCACCCCGCTGGCCAGCAATTAGGACACTCGCTCAGGCCATCTCAGACAGACACGCAGAAACGGCGATCGCTGACCAGATTGAACCGTTCAATATCGTCTCAAAACAACTACAGACCTATCTCATACAGCGCACTGACCTACAGGAGCTAGCCAAAGCCGTGCGAACCATACGATCCACCGAACAACCCGAGGGTGCTGCTGCCGAACACCTCCAGCAAATTGCTGACAACCTAAGACAGATGAACATTAGCCCAACTCCGAAACCCATCAAGCGAGAGATCTTCTGGCAGCCAGATTACTCAACCGCCGTGCGACCGGACTCCATTGAGCCGCACCACTGGGAAGAGTTTCAACGCAGCGCCATCCATCCAGACCTGATCGCCGCTAATGTCGAAAGCATATCTGGTGAGGATGTCTACGAAAGACTCCTATCGGAACGACTCGCCAACATGGGTACAGGGCAATACGTTACACAGCCAATGGCGCGGCTGATGGCTGTGTACGAACCCCTCACCGAGGGGGGCTGGTGGGGGAAAGCTGGCATTGATGCAAAGTCTCTACTCACGCTCGAAACTGGTCAACTACCTGACCAAAATCCCTGGGGGTGCTTTAAGGCCGATAACCCCCGCATTGACCAAGACAAGAGCGATCGCCAGGGAGAGACAGTCTACATCAAATATGAAAATCCCCTTGGTACACCCCGCAGTCTATACCTAGCGAATGTGCCAGACTCACTAGCTGAGCGCATCTACCAGAAACATGGTGTAGACCCCAGCGAGACGGAGAAGGTTGCTGGCTTCTGGTCAGTCGTGCGCCAATACAATTTGCCGATCACCCTGACAGAAGGTGCAAAAAAAACGTGGGCCAGCCTCAGCCAAGGTGAAATCACCATTGGGCTATCAGGCGTAAATGGTCTCTACCGCTCCAAAGACTCAGAACAGAATCGCTTATCCAGCCGTCAGCTCGATGAAGAAATTGAAGTTTTCACCAATCCGCTAACTGAGCTAGAGATGTTCGTCAGCCCCGGTCGAGAATTTCGTTTTGCCTTTGACCAGGACGCAAAAACCTCAACCGTTTTCAACGTGCGCCGGGAGCTGGTACGGGGAGTAGAACTACTTGAAGACAAAGGCTGTCTGTGCAAAATCGTGAGTTGGGACGGTCGCCAGGGGAAAGGACTAGATGACCTGATCGCTAACCAGGGTCCACGGGCCTTCACCAGCGCGATCGCCCGTGCCACGACCGCTGAACGTGCAAAACGTATCTACTACCGCACTGAATATAATGCCCTTGCCCGTCAGGTGCGCTCAGAACTGCCCAATGCAACCCCACCGCAAATCGACGGCGAGGTCTACCTACGAGCGATCGCTAAGGGCGACCCGAAAGATGGCAATCGCTTCTTGAGCCAATCTGACCAGGCCAGAGCCATCAAAGACCCAGCCCTTGTCACGGCCTATATTGAACAGGTCAAGGCCCAGGCACCCCAATTCAGAAGCCAGCAGCGGCAGCTAGAATCCGACAAGGCTAATTATCAGGCGATCGCCAAAGGGGTCAGGGATTCATACCCCGATATACCCACCGAGCAACTCGACATGGCCGTTTGTTTGGTAGCCCAGGACAATCAACTTGAACCCACTCGGATTCTGGCCCATAGTGAACAGGTCAAACTCAATCCAGAACAGGCCCAAGCCTACATTGACCGTATCGAGGGTAAGGCCGCTCAATATCGGCAGCAGCAGGCACCACCACCCACCACCCCAGTCACCCCAGATACGGCAACCCCTAATGACGTGGAGCAGGAGCCACCCAATTGGCTTAGTGCTATCACAGACAAGGAAAAAGCACAGCAACGGGTGCAGCAGGCCGTTGCCGCTACCCATAAAGGACTCCGTGACCAATACAATGCGATCGCCCAGCAGGTCACGGCCCAGCTCGGTCAGGTGCCCTCGCAGGTCATGGACATTGAGGTTTATCTGAGAACCAAGAACCCTGACCAGGCCAAGCGGTTGATTCAGGTCGGTGATACCATGTCCGCTCTACGCCATGACAACTCAAGCCTTCATGGACACTACTTCGACGCGATCGCTCAGGTCGCTCCTGCCTATCAAGCCATCAAGGATGACCCAACCGCCAAAATGAACCTCAAACAGATGGCGGCGATCGTCAACAATACCAATGCAAAGTTATTGGAAGAGAGGGAACCTACACCCAACGTCCGACCCAAAAAGAAACGCGAGGACGAAATAATCCTATGAACCGCTCCGAACTCAAGGACTGGATCCAGGCATTCGCCAAACAATTTGAGATGGCAGGATCAATCTCAATGCCTGTGGAGGAGATCATCCAAACCCTTGACTTGTATTACCAGCGCCGACTATCAAGCATCCGAGCCAACATCAACAATGACTACCCCCAGGGAACGCAGTGGCTCAATGCCGCGATCTCAGGGATGCAACTCGACCTTGAGCCGAACGTAAAACAACGGTTTCAGGACTACCTGCTGGAACGAGCATTGAACACCGACGCTCTTCTACAAATAACGACCGCCGAGAAAGATCAGCTCACCCTAGCCATCGAAATTCATCAGAGTGAAGACGAAGAGAGAGGCCCAATCTACTCCAATATCGAACTGATCAGGAAACTCTTGGGCATAGACAAACACCTGATCCTGATACTCGACAGCGAATTGAACCAGATGCCCAAGCACTCACTCCTACTAGAGCGGATCAAAACCTTTGCGATTGATCCCACTCACCCAAAAAAGGTTAACTTTTCCAACCTAGACCCTTGGGATATTCACAATTGGCAAGCCGAGCTTGCAGAAGACCCAAACAGAATGTGGAAAACCTACTGTCATGGTATCGCAGCTAGCGCTTCCAACCTGATTGCTCTTGAAGCGGCAAAACGGGCTTTTAGAAACAACCACACATCTCGATCCGTTTTCGCAATGCTCACTCAGGAGCCAACATATCGAGAACTCCTCAAACGAGACAGAGGCAATCCAAAATTCGCGGATAGACA
>CAZXWR010000078.1:0-13669 GCA_964644325.1 uncultured bacterium | reverse complement strand
CATTGCCGTTCCGGACCAGGGCTGTCAAAAAGCTCTCCTGCCTGATGCTTAAACAGGGCGATCGCCGTTTGGGAGTTCTGGTCGATAACCTCCTGGATCATCAGCACATCGTCATCAAACCGCAAAGCAAATTGCTGAAGCGGGTGCCCAATATTTTGGGGGCCACCATCCTCAGTAATGGGGAAATCTGCATGGTGCTGAACCCTGCCGATTTATTTGCCGCAGCCACTGGCGAAACGCCTGCCATCCATGGGCAGCAGCGCCTAGCGGCGGCAGCGCAAAAACAGTCTATTTTGCTCGTGGAAGACTCCATTCCGATTCGCACCCAGGTGAAACGCATCCTGGAAGGCGCGGGCTATGAAGTCACCACAGCAGTAGATGGCCTGGATGGGTTCAATAAGTTGAGCCCTGGGGCATTTGACGCGGTCGTTTCCGACGTTGAGATGCCGAACCTATCCGGGTTAGAGTTCACCACTCGGGTTCGTCAAGTCCCAGACTACGACGAACTGCCAATCATCCTGGTCACCACCCTGGCCAAGGAAGAAGATAAGCGCCGAGGGGCGGATGCCGGGGCCAACGCCTACCTGACCAAGGGAGACTTTGACCAAAGTTTACTGTTGAACACACTTAGGAGATTAATGTAATGACGATTAAGGTTGTTTTGGTAGAAGACTCCGTGGTGGCCCTAGAGGTCATTGAGCGCCTGCTGAATACCTCAGAGGAAGTCGAAGTGGTCGGTACCGCACGGGATGGCATCGAAGGGCTGAACGTCATCGACCGCACCCAGCCCGATGTGGTTTGCACTGACCTGCAAATGCCGGGTATGGACGGTGTGGAGTTCACCAAGAAGCTGATGGAAAAGCATCCTCGCCCCGTGCTGGTGATCAGCAACGCGGTGCACCCCTCCGATGTCGATAACATCTACGAACTCATGAAAGCAGGGGCGCTTGACTTCTTCCCCAAGCCGACCACCGGGTCTTCGACGGACTACGAAAAGCTCAAAGGCGCACTGGTCACCAAGATCAAAGTGTTGTCTAAGAAGCGCGTGTAGGCAAAGAACTCCCATAATTAGGGGCAGCGGAATTTCCGCTGCCCCCTTTTAATCCCGCTCAGCACCTGTAGGACGCATCATGGCCCAGTCGCCGATCAAGGTTTTTTTAGTGGAAGATTCCCCGATTGCGCTGTCAATTTTAGAGAAGCTCTTGACAGCAGCACCTGACATCACGGTGGTGGGAACAGCACGCAACGGCATTGAAGCGCTAGAAAAAATCCCAGCCCTAGAGCCGACGGTGATTTGCACCGATTTACTCATGGGCAAGATGGATGGCCTGGAATTAACCAAGCAGATTATGACTCGCCATCCGCGACCGATCCTGGTGGTAAGCCAGGCCGTGCAAACCAGCGATACAGACACCATTTTTCAGCTCTTGCAGGCGGGCGCTGTGGATGTCTTCCCCAAGCCCAAAACAGGTCTCCAAGAAGACTATGCCCAAAGCCAGCAGGCCCTGCTCCACAAAATTCGCCTGCTTTCTGGGGTTAAGGTCTTCAAGAAATCAACCCGAGCCGCTAAACCCGCCGTCTCCGTGGGTACGGTGCCCCCACTGCCGCCCCGTCCCCAGCGTGCCCAAGACCAAAAGATCCTGGCAATCGGTGCTTCGACGGGGGGACCCCAGGCGCTCCATAAAATTTTCAGTCAGCTCCCGGCCTATTTTCCGCTGCCCATTGTCTGTGTGCAGCATATCAGTCAGGGTTTTTTAGATGGACTGGTGAGCTGGCTTCAGGGTAGCTGTGCCTTAAACATCAAGGTGGCGATCGCCGGAGAACGTCCCCGACCCGGCCACATTTATTTTGCCCCCGAGGCCCATCACCTGGGGCTCGATAAGCAGGGTCGCTTTGTCTACCTGGCGACGCCCCCCGTCAATAGCCATCGCCCGTCGGTCTCGGTGACCCTGGAGGCGATCGCCCAAGCCTATGGTGCTGCGGCAACCGGGGTACTGCTCACGGGGATGGGCCGAGATGGTGCAGACGGACTCCTGGCGATCGCCCAAGCGGGCGGCATGACCATTGCCCAGGATGAAGCCAGCTGCGTCATTTTTGGGATGCCCAATGAGGCCATTAAGCTGGGCGCAGCCCAACAGGTCCTCGATATCCAGGCGATCGCCCCGTTCTTGCTGAAGTGCCTGACGCCGGAGCCAGTGAGCGAATAGCCAGACCCCGCAGTCCCAGCTCCGCAGCCTCAACCCCGCAGCCAGCGGGTCGTGCCGTCAGGCTGATCAATGAGCGTGATACCCTGGGCCTTGAGCTGATCTCGAATGCGATCGCCCTCCGCAAAGTTTTTGGCCTGTCGGGCTGTGCGCCGATCTGCAATCAGGGCTGCAATCTCTACATCACTGTATCCAGCGGGTTCAGGATTTACTGCTTCAGGGGTTGCTTCTAACCCGAGTACTGCGGCTAAACACACCAGGGTTTGCCAATCCTGGTGCAGGGTCTCGCTGGATTGGTCAGCTTGGCCCTGGTGGGTCAGGAGGTTGGCCGCCCGTCGGAGTTCCTTCGCCAGCTCAAATAAAGCCGCCAGCCCCCCAGGGGTATTAAAATCGTCATCCATTGCGGCTTGAAAGCTTTGTACCGCCGGAGAATCAGCCGCGATGCGCATACAGCTCGGATCGCCAAAAGCCGGATCATCCCAGTCGGGCCAGTCTAGGGTTTGGCCATACTCGGAGCCAAACAGCAGCCCCTCTTTCAGGGTTTGCCAGCTGCTCTGGGCCGCAGCGATCGCATCTGCGGAAAAGTCAATGGGCTTGCGGTACTGCGCCTGTAAGACAAACAGTCGCAGCGCCATCGGATCCAAGCGATCGCCCCCCAAAATTTCGAGGGGTTCA
Source organism: uncultured bacterium (assembly GCA_964644325.1). Taxonomy (GTDB): domain Bacteria; phylum Cyanobacteriota; class Cyanobacteriia; order Thermosynechococcales; family Thermosynechococcaceae; genus CAZXWR01. Next base: position 10,790 of record CAZXWR010000078.1, on the reverse strand, counting down.
TCCAGGAGCTGGCGAATGGTGGTGAAATTGCCCAAGGACTTCGACATTTTCTCCCCGCCCACATTCACCATGCCATTGTGCATCCAGTAGCGGGACAGACAGCGTCCCGTCGCCGCCTCGGACTGGGCAATTTCATTCTCGTGGTGGGGAAACACCAGGTCAGCTCCCCCGACATGGATATCAATATCCGCCGCTTGCTCAGGGGTCGCCACCGGAAAGGCATCTTGAACCATCGCTGAACATTCAATGTGCCAGCCCGGACGGCCCAATCCCCAAGGAGATTCCCAGGCAGGCTCATCGGCTTTAGCGGCTTTCCAGAGGGCAAAGTCAAAGGGGTCTTTCTTTTTGCTATCCCCTTCTGACAGGCGACCGCTGGCCCCGGCCTGGAGGTCATCGAGTTTCCGTCCCGACAGCTTGCCATAGGCGGGAAATTTCCTGACCCCGAAGTACACATCGCCAGCGGCAGCATAGGCAATCCCCTTGTGCTCTAGCTCGTGAATCAGACGCTGGATCCCATTGAGGGTGTGGGTGGCTCGGGGATAGGCATCGGCTTCGCGGACGTTGAGCCGTGCCATATCCTCAAAGTAGGCCGCAATAAAGCGATCGCTCACGGCCTCCATGGTGGATCCTTCCGTGCGTGCTCGCTTCAGGATTTTGTCATCGATATCGGTGAAGTTTTGCACATAGCGCACCTGATACCCCCGCCATTGCAGATAGCGGCGCACCGTATCCCACACAATATAGGAGCGGGCATGACCCAAATGACAGTAGTCATACACGGTGACCCCACAGCAGTACATGCGGACTTTCCCCGGCTCAATGGGCACGAAAGGTTCTTTCTGACGGGTGAGGGTGCTGTATAGGGTAAGGGTCATGGTCGGCATCAAGGAGGTGAGTGATCTTGTGGGTCAACGATCGTCACCTTACTACAGGCAAGGGAGTCTATGGTTAAATCGGTTGGGCTAAAACAGTTGCGATGCAATCAAGGCCGCAGTCTGCCAGGGGGCAAGGCATCGTGGGGCCTTTAGGCGATCGCTGGGTGGGGCTGATCATTGGCAATTCCCGGCTGCACTGGGCTAGGTTTGAGGGGCGCCAACTCCGTCAAACCTGGGATGTCTTGCATCTCGATCTCACGACCCCAAAACCCCAGACTTGGCCCGAATGGCAGCAGTACTCTCCAGCCTTTGCAAACAGTCTAAAACCGTTTCCGACCCTGTGGGTTGTCTCCGTTGTACCTCAGCAGCAGCACTGGTGGGCGGCCTATCCCCACTGCCAGACGCTGACCTTGACCGATATTCCCTTGGCTGGACTTTATCCGACTTTGGGCCTGGATCGAGCCTTGGCGGCCTGGAGTGCTGGCCAGACCTATGGTTGGCCGACCCTGGTCATTGATGCAGGTACCGCCCTCACCCTCACCGGAGCAGATGCGCAGCGGCTGATTGGCGGTGCCATTCTACCCGGCCTCAGCTTACAAATGCGATCGCTGGGCCAGGGAACCGCGGGTTTACCACTGGGGAGCCTCCCCGAATCGCTGCCTCCTGCCTGGGCCGCCGATACTCAGGGCGCCATCGCAAGTGGCGTGATTCGGGGCACGGTCATGGGGCTCTGTAGCCTGATCGAGACCTGGCTAGAGCAATTTCCCACGACGAACCTGGTCTTAACGGGAGGGGATAGCCAGAGCCTGTATTCCTATCTGGAGCAGATTGCAGGGCAATCTTCGCGCCATCCCTGGATTAAATCTCTGAAGCTAGACGCCGCCCTCCTGCTGCAAGGGATCCAACAGCTGGTGACCCTCAAGTCCTAACGCAAAACGGAGAGAGGTTTCCCGCTCTCCGTTTGGATGTGCTTGTTTTACGGTAGGCCAACATCCCTGAGGTGGGAAAGGCGGTTACAGACCTTAGCCTCGCGTGAGGAAGGACATGGGGTTGACCGCCCCTTTCCCAGCGGGATGCAGCTCAAAATGGGTGTGTGGCCCCGTGCTGCGGCCTGTACTCCCCATCTCAGCAATCTTCTCGCCCTGGGACACAATCGAGCCCACTCGGGTAGAAATCCGATTGTTGTGGGCATAAACCGTCAACGAACCATCGGGGTGACGAATCTCAACCAGGTTGCCAAAGCCGCCAGAATTCCAGCCAGCGGTCACGACCACCCCAGGCGCAGAAGCCACGACGGTGGTGCCAACGGGTGCCGCAATGTCAATACCCCGGTGCATGCGACCCCAGCGCCAGCCATACCCAGAGGTGAGCACCCCCTTAGCAGGCCAAATGTACTGCGCGATACCGCCCATCCCAGCAGGCAGGAAATTTTCGGCAGAGGAGAGTGGCGGTAAATCTAAGCTCGGAATCACTGGAAACGTACCGCGCCGCGCAATCGGAGAAGATAACGGCAATTTGCGCTGATCTTGGGTCGTGTTCGTGGGCAACAGTGCCAAAGGCTCAATGGGTAAGCTGGGTTGGCTGGGCGGCATGGCGGCATCCAGCTCGGGCACTAGCTTGTCTGTGTCGCCAGTCGATGTCACAGCAATCTGGGGCATAGTTGAGTTGGCTCCCGTTGAGTTGGGTACCGTGCTGCTGTTGATGCGGCTTTGCCCCTTCGGTGCCAGTAACACTGCGGCAATCCCCTGATCGGAAGCCGCGATGGAGGCCAGCTTGAGTTCTCCTTCCAGAGGCAGCTCCAGCGATAGCTGAGAAGATGGAATCACGAGGCTCTCAGACGGCTCGATTACATCAGGGTTGTCAATCTGATTGCGCTTGGCGATCGCACTGGGGTCAACCTGGTAGGCTTTGCCAATCTGGCTCAGGCTTTCACCCGGCTGTACCTGATGCACCCGGTCTTCAAGCTCCGGTTGATTCCCGCTACCCTGGGGCATAAGCTGCTCCAGCGCCGCGTCACTGCTTGAAGCCTGCATGGCAAATAGCTCGGGAACTTCAGCCACTGTAGCCTCTGCGGCCCCAGGCTCAGTGACAGAAGCTAGCAGGGACTCATCTAGGGGTGCTGGCTCAGACAGGTCGGTATCTGATGGCAAATCAGCCGACAGGCTAAAGTTCGCGGTAGAGAAGGTCGGCGTGTCAAACTGAACGGCATCAGCTTGAGTGAGTAAGGCTGTAGCAGTCAAGGTAAACATGCCCCCCACGAGGCTACTGGCCGCGAGTTTCTCCGTAGACGCGGCAGCCTCAAACTCAACCAACGGGGCTTCCGGGCCAAGGGCAGCTGTAGTAGCACTTGACCCAGATGCCTGGAAATTAGGCGCTGAAACTGACGCGTGCAGCGCTTCAAGCGTGGCTGGGTTTCTTGTGAACACAGAAGAATTAGCGCGACCCTGGGGGATTAGCTCAGCCTGCCAGGGTGCAGGGGCAGAAAACACGGCCAAATCGGATGCCCAGGCGGGCGACCCCGACAACGGCGCGACAGCAATCTCTTGTGAAAAAGCACCGGATGAGCTAGTCGGCATCACAGCCTGAGGACTTTGGGATGCAGTTAATGAACGGACATCTCGGCTGACGGCAGCCAATGCACCAGTGTGAGAACTCAGCCCCCCGAGGGCCCCCGCTGTCAATGCAAATCCTAAGATTGAAGCAGAACGAGTTCGACGTCGGAGGGTTGTACCCTCTCGCAGGACAGAGTTTATCTGCCGTGCGGAATAGAAAGGGTTAACCTTCTGCGGAATTTCTCGTCTCAATGCAGACCTCCTAAACAGATGATGAATGTAGTGGCGAAAACTCTAAAACAACAGGCCTTGCAATACCTGTGGAGTTAATGCCCTTGCTCACCAGACTTTCTGAAACCTGAGCCTCAAAAAATAAGAATCGTAACAATGCTTAGGTCAAAATACCTTGCTTCTGACATTTAGACAACCTTTAAATGCTGAAGCTGCTGCTCCCCGGACGCTTTGATGTGTCGTCCATACAGATAAAATTGTGCTAAATAGCCGCGATGCGCATTGTAAGACTCAAAATCACCCAGCGACTTTAGCCTATTTTTCCCAGTTTTTTCAACGATGCGCCAAGTGAATCTACGGAGATTTCAGGTGATTATCAGCCCCAAAATCCATCTGTTTCGGTGAAATTTATGAACCCAGAAACTGGATCCCTCCATTCTTTGAATGCCCACAACCTTTGCAGGGAGAAGACTGTGCCTGAGCTAGGCTCCCTGGAATGCTGTGTGGTTGTGAATGGGTTGCTAATTATTTATTGTTTGATTTTTTAATTTATCGATAGAATATTCTGATTTGATATCCTACGCTACAAAAAAACTAAAAAGTTTGTTGGCAGAGATTGGACTACTGCTGCGTAGCTAATTCTGTAGACACATTCTCAGGACACAGAAGCGGATGGAGCCTGTGCAATTTGGCGTTTAGCTTCGTAGAGTCCTAGCGCAGCGCTGACCGACAGGTTTAAGCTGCGCACATGATTTTTAGAAATTGGAATTTGTACCGTGGTCTGGCACTGCCCTAGTACCTCTGAAGGGAGTCCAGAAGTTTCGCTGCCAAAAAGCAGCCAGTCTCCCGGCTGAAATGAGAACTGCCAGTAGTTGAGGGTGGCGGAGGCACTAAAGCCAATGAGGCGGCCTCCCTGGGCTTGGGCGGCTTGGCTAAAGGCTAGCCACGACTCATGGCGGTAAAGTTTGACGGCTGGCCAGTAGTCTAGTCCGGCTCGCTTGAGCGCGCGATCGCTGAGGTCAAACCCGATGGGGTCAACCAGGTGCAGTTCAACTTCGGCAGCAGCGCAGGTGCGGGCAATATTGCCCGTGTTGGGTGGAATTTGGGGATGTACTAGAACAACTTTCAGCATGAATGAAGGTCAGCATGAACTGGGAGTAGGCACCCCGTTGCCGAAAGGGCATGGCTGGCCTACCCTGCAATCATAGGTCTTCTTTGGGGTGGAATCTACACCAAGACTTGCTCACACAGGCGGTTACGCAGCTCAAGTTCGTCTAGCTCCATACCGAGTGCGGCCTGCTGGATGATCGAACGAATAGACCAGCCCCGTTCCATCAGCTTTAACCACTGCTGCGCGTCATTGCCCTCTTTGAGGATGGATTGGATTGGGGTGAGGAAGCAGCTGAAGCCGTGCTTTTTAGCGGTGGGCCAGACCTCAGTGTAGAGTTCTTCAATCCAATCTCGCGCCAAGAGCGATCGCCCGTCCTGCCAATGGATCAAGGTTGCATCCAGGCTGTGGCGTGCGGCTGCCTGCTCATTGGCATCGGCCAAGGCGGCCAGCTGGGTGGGCTGATCCGCTAGCGTGCTAGAAAGAAGGGGATCCAGGGACGGGTCTTCCATGAGCTGGAGAATCCGAGCCTCCAGCAATGCCGTAATTGCCAGCAGCTTCACGGGATGGATGACCAAGTCACAAATTCTGAGTTCCAAGCGGTTTAGGTCAACCGGGCGCTGTGGCCCATTGGGACGCACAGAACTCCACAGGTGCCGGACATTTTGCATCGTTCCAGCGGCTAGCTGAGCTTCAGTCCATTCAATGAAGTGGCCGTGGTTCAAAAACAGCGGTACCTGAGCGGGCGTTTTGGGGAAAACGCCCCATCGCGTTGAGTGAAAGCCCGTGACCTGATTGTCTAGAAACGGTGAGGAGGCGCTGAGGGCTAGCAAAAGCGGTGCTTCTAGCCGCACCAATCGGCAGGCCTGAATGAGCTGCTCAGGGTTGGGAATACCGACATTGATATGGACGCTAGCGGTCACAACCCGAGTGCCGTAGGTGGCCTCAATGTAGTCGTGGTAGGGATTGTCTGGTGTGGAGCGCTGAAACTCCTGGCTGTTGCCTAAGGAGAGGGTGCTGCCCGGAATAATCGTGTATTGACCCAGCTGAGTCAGGTACTCCCGGAGTCGCATGCGAGGCCGGAGCAATGCACAAAAAATGTCCTCGTAGCCCTGAAGCGGCTCCGTGATATATTCGGCGTTCCGCTTATCGGGCTCCCGCATGAACCCCTCAAGATCGGCTGCAATACGGTCAGAGAGGCCCACGATATCACCGTTGGCGGTGCCAGTGTAAACCTCAACTTCAAACCCTTTAGAGAGCACAGCAAATGATCCTCAGGTAGTAGTCAGTGGCTGGATGGCCACTTCAGGGCAGCGGATATAGATGATTAACGGGGTGGCGTCACAAAACCATCCCCTGGGGGAACTCGGGGGACGAATTGTTGACTTTTGTGTATCCACTCCTATCTTTGCATGTTTGGTGCGGTCGGCAAGCCTGTCTGAAGGTGTAAATACCGAATACCTGCCTACTTACAGCTTGAATCGCGGCGACAGACGGTGCTGAATGAAGGGAAGGCCCCAGGACTGAAGTTGGGGCCAAATGCTCTTGGCGCGGCTAACCCACTGATTAACTTGGCGATAGGTGGCTAAAATTTTATCTCCTTCAACCGTGACCTCGCGGGTGGGGTAATTGCGTAGAACCTCAAGCAGAGTGAGGGTATTATCGCCACTTGCCGATTGCAGGAGTGCGGCGCGCAGGGCTAGCCCATTGGCCTCATTGCTGGGTGGATGTAGATAGCGCCCCATTTCTGAGAGGGCAACTTTCCCCAGGGGATGACTGAGGGCGCGGTCTAATAACCCTGGCGTGATGGTGATCGGTTCGGTCAGTCCTTGGCGGAGCCGCTCCGGGGATTGCTGTGCTAAAGCCAGATAGAGGGCAAGCTCGGGATTGGGCTGGCCAGTTTCAGCTAACGATTCGAGGGCACTGATGGGGAGCGATCGCTGCAGTGGGCCATATTTCAAGATCAGCTGCTCTGCACCCATGGCTTTCGCTGGGGCAAGCCAGAGGAGTGTTGCGTAACCGGACACGCCTAGAGAATAGGTCAGCGTTGACTTCAGCGGTGCAAGTTTAGTCCATTTCATTGATGCTTGTTTCCTTTACGGACGCCTTGCCCTATCGGACATGCGGCGATCGCCATTTCCCCTGATTCAAATCCCTCGGGGTTTGTTCCTACCCCGACGTTGAGTCGGAAGAGAGCTGCATGAATCGGATGTTGGGGACTAGAGGATCCTCAACCAGACCAAACCCTGCGAACTGCCAGCGACTCACCATTTGTTGAACTTGGGGGGTGGTCATCGCTTCTAGTGTCCAAGATCCAGCGGTTGAAGGGGCGTGGGCATTGACATAGCTGAGGGCCTGTTCCAGGTCTTGAAACACCAGCAAAAAGCCCGAGCTGGCCTCGGTCTGGGGATGGGCGACCAAGTAGCGACCGTTGACCTGGGAGCGCAAGACGGTATAGGTTTCGGCAAACATAGCGTTTTCTAGCGGGTTGCGGAACTTTCGAGCTGAATGCGTGGGTCAACCACGCGGAGCAGGAGGTCGGCCAAAAAATTACCCAGTATCAACATGGTGGCGCCCATCATCAGGCTACCCATAATCAAGTACAGATCAATGGCCTGAACCGCCTGGAGCGTCATCCGTCCTAGTCCTGGCCAGTTAAAGAAGTACTCGGTAATAAAAGCACCGCTCAATAAACTGGCAAATTCAAACCCCAGCAGGGTAATGAGCGGATTCACCGCGTTGCGCAGAGCGTGCACATAAATGACCCGATTTTCGGGGAGGCCTTTCGCCCGTGCGGTTTGGATATAGTTTTGCCGCAGAACATCCAGCAAGTTCCCCCGCGTGATGCGCTGAAGCCCAGCAAAGCTGGTGATGCTCAAGGCTAAGGTGGGCAAAATTAAATGCCAAGCAATGTCAACGGTTTTACCCCAAAGCGTTAAGTCTGCAAAATCAACGCTGGTCATGTTGCCAACCGGGAACAGCGGTGTACTCTGGGCCAACAGCAGCAGCAGTAGGGCCGTGATAAAGCTGGGGAATCCCTGGCCGACGTAGCTCAGCACCTGCAAAATCCGGTCAGACCACCGATTTTGGTTGACCGCTCCCACAATTCCCAGGGGAATGGCGATCGCCCAAGTCACCACAATCGAAGTCACCGACAGAATCAGCGTATTGGGCACGCGCTCTAGCAACAGCGACGCCACCGACCGCTGGTAGACAAAACTATCGCCAAAATCGCCCTGACTTAAAACCCGCCAGAGCCAGCGCAGGTATTGCTCATACCAGGCCTTATCTAGCCCAAACAGCTGCCGGAGCTGCTCAACCCGTTCCGGAGAAATCTCCGGATTCAACTTCAAGACATCCAGGTAGGTGGAAGGCGAGAGCTGGATAATGGCAAAACACAACACAGAGGTCAGCAACAGGGTGAGCAGCGCCTGTGCCAATCGCTTTATGAAATAGGCCCCCAGCTCACTGCGGAGGAGTGACTGACCCCGCTGCATGAACGTTGGCCCCGGAGACTCGGCGGGTAATGGTCTGGGGTGGGTCATGGTGAAACTGGCTCCACAGGTCGCGAGAGTTTACCGTTTTGTCAACCAGTAATGTTTGTCAACCAGTAATAAGCTTTTAGTATTGAATGAGTGACTGTACTGGATAGCTTGGCAGCTTTTGCCGTCCCGCTAAATCCGTTAGCTCGATAATAAAGCTAAATCCAATCAGCTCAGAATCCGTCTTCTCCACGAGTTGGGCCGCCGCCGCAGCGGTGCCGCCCGTTGCGAGCAAATCATCCACAATCAATACTCGGCTGCCTGGGGCAAAGGCATCCTGATGAATTTCCAGGCGATCTGTGCCGTACTCAAGTTCATATTCCATCGCATGAACCGCTGCTGGCAGCTTGCCGGGTTTGCGAATGGGAACAAACCCGGCCTCTAAGCGACAGGCTAAGGGCGTCCCAAAAATAAACCCACGGGACTCAATCCCGGCCACATAGTCAATAGACTGGGCGGCAAACGTCTCTGCCATTTGATCAATCACGTAGTTCAGACCCTTAGGATCCTGGAGGAGTGTTGTAATGTCGCGAAACAAGATGCCCTCAACTGGGAAATCAGGAATATCGCGAATCAGTTCTTTCAAGTTCATAGTGGGCGAGTATCGATAGAGTAGAACAGCGCTTTCCTCAGACTTACAGCTGAAATAGCCAAAATCTTGACAGGCCTGTCAATCCCCGACAGATACAGGGAGTGCAGCCCATTTCAAGGAGGAGAACCGGAGCCGGACTGGCAAAGACTTTAGGTAAACCTGATAAGAAGGTACGACAGAAATCGTACACTAAGTGGGTGGAAACCGTAGAGACGGGTACTATCATCCCGTGGGGTGTGGTTCAGCCAATTTGTCTGGCTGACGCGCTTCGGCGTTTATGCAAACGACTGTGATTATTTCTGGAATGCAAGAAACTCTCTCAACTGAAACAGCAATACCCTTGACCCTAACGGGCTTTTCAGATCCAGATGTTCCTGGTCAGGTTTGTCCGCGTCGTACCCGCATTCAATTAGATTGGATGCTGCTGGCTTTAGAGGCGCTAGACCTCAATTCCCCCGAGAATATTCAGGCGGCCATTCAGGATTTAGATCTTTTTCCGGTTGTCAAGAACCGGGTGCAGCTTTGGCAGCTCCGCAATACGAATCCCCTGCGTCGCTTTAGTCAGCGTCGGCCCCTCAGCCTAGAAGAGGGAAAGGCGTTGGTGGCCTTAACCTGTTATTTGTCCCGTCGGCAGACCAGTACAATTCGCCAGGTTTTGCTAGCCTATGAGCAAATCAAGCAGCAGAATCTGACGCCGGATCATCACTTTCGGCTGGCTCAATATCTGGAGCGGTTTCGGGGCCATTTCCGCAGCCGGATGAATCTGAAGAGAACGGCTATTTTGCCCTATCAGTCCGATGAAGTGCTAGACCAATTGGCCCTCAAGCTACTGGGGCAGGTCTTGTTCTTTACGGGTACAGCCGGTATGCAGCGGCTGTGGTGCAGTTTGTTTGATGGAGAGGTGGCCTGAAGCATATGCCGATTTTACGCCAGTATAGTTTGCCAAACTGCATTCTGATTGTAGAGGGCATGGGGACTGCTGCCGATGCTAGCCAAGCTAGGCCTGAGCTGTCCGTTGTGACCAAGGTTGAATGCCACTTTGCCCGCGAGAAACAGCCGCTGATCGGCGGCATTGATTTACTTGAGCAGCTGATTCAGGCCACGAACGACTGTGTCCAGACTTGGATCAGTGGTCTACAGTCAAAGTCGGTCAGCCGTAAAAGTGAGGAGTCGGCCATCTCCCTTGAGGTTCATGGGAACGATCGCTTTGCCTTGACCGTGCCCACGGCGCTGTTGTTTGCCCCTGTGGTGAGTGATAAAGGTACGAATGGGAACGGGAGTACGGCGATCACGCTAGAGCTATCGGCTTTGCAGCTATTTGACTTGATGGAAGCCATTGATCAGCTGGGGGCTGATCAGCAAACGCTACCTGCCTTGAATACAGCGGTGCGACCGCGCACGCGACGGGCGGTGAAAACCGGGACTGATGCAATTCAGCAAACAGCACCCATCGCCATTGGGCTCAGTAGTGTGGCCGTGGCGGCGGCAGCCCTCTTTTTTGTGCCGATTCCCAAGCCTCCAACACCCGCAGAAGACCCCAGCCCCTCAACTGAACCGACGATGGTGCAACCCAGCGGCAATGTACCCGCTGCCCCACCCCTCCAGGAAACCGGTCTGGGTGTTGTCGCGCCTGTCCCTGGTGCGTCACCTCCGGCTACAGCCCAGCCAGGTTCCACAGCACCGGAAGCATCCAATGAAGAATCCAATTAAGCGAGGGAGTAAAGGTCGGATCGAAGGCTGGTGCTCACTGCTTTCGGTCTAGATTAAGCGGGGGATGCGTCAGATTGAAAGCCTGCTTAGTGTGCTTAGGGGAGGTCGTGGGGGTGGGAATCGTCCTCGGGTGCATCCCAACTTTGCGCTAAGTATTTATACTTAGTTGGCGCTTGGCGA
>CAZXWR010000077.1:0-13742 GCA_964644325.1 uncultured bacterium | reverse complement strand
CACCCACCCACCCAGATCCTGAATCTCACCACCACCCGCCTCCAGGAAGTGCTACTGATCCAAATGCCGAAGCGACTGAGCGTGATTGAGGCCGTGCCCTTCCGCCAGTGCTTTCAAGACTGGCTTCAGGCAGAATCTGCCCCCGCTCAGATCATTCTGGACTTTAGCCAGACTGAACTCATGGACAGTAGCGGCATTGGTGCTTTGCTGAGTGCTCTCAAAATGGCAAACGCCCACCAGGTTGCGCTAGAGCTGTGGAGTTTACAAGAGTCGGTGCAGCTGGCTTTCACCCTAGCCGGACTGGAAACGGTCTTCACCATTGCAACCCATACGGAGGTGACACCGATTCAAACCCATACCCCCACCGAGACCCAGCCACCCTTGACCCATCCCTCAGTGCGATCGCCCCTAAAGCGCAGCCTGGATATCGTCGGAGCCCTAGTGGGTCTTGGCATTACAGGTGTCCTGCTGGTGCCCATTGCGATCGCCATTAAGCTCGACAGCCCCGGCCCGATTTTCTTCAGTCAGGTGCGCTGTGGACTCATGGGCCGCCGCTTCCGGATTTGGAAATTTCGCTCCATGGTCACCAATGCCGAAGCCTTAAAAAGCAGCATCCCAAACCAGGCAGAGGGCGCCTTCTTTAAGAATGACAACGACCCTCGCATTACCCGCGTGGGTCAATTTCTGCGTAAAACCAGCCTAGACGAACTGCCCCAGTTCTGGAATGTGCTGGTTGGCGAAATGAGTCTGATTGGCACTCGCCCCCCTACACCCGCCGAAATTGAACAGTACGAAATTTTGAACTGGCAGCGCCTCGACGTTAAACCTGGACTCAGCGGCGAATGGCAGGTGAATGGCCGCTCTAAAGTGCGCCAGTTTGAAGAGGTGGTTCGCCTAGATCTGCGCTATCAGGAAAACTGGAGCTTGGGCTATGATTTGAAACTGATTCTCAAAACCCTAACGGTCGTTTTCAACAAAGAATCAGGTGCAGTTTAAATGTCGGCGGAACCAGCAGTCTTGGTCGCATCCTCTATTCTGACCCTGCCCACTGACCTCGAAGCCATGACGGCCCTCGTGGACTGGTTTGAGCAGTTCAATCGTCCGCCCCTAGCACCGCGCCTCTGGCTCGAAGCAAAACTCGCCCTCATTGAAGGCTTCACTAACGTCGTACGCCACGCCCACCAGCACCTGCCCCCCGAAACCCCGGTTGATATTCAGGTCAATCTATCGCCCCATCTGCTGGAAATTAACCTCTGGGATTATGGACAGCCCTACGATTTTGCAGCGGCTCTCCGGCGACTAGAAGCGCTAACGCTCGACCCTAGCTTTAACCCCCTAGAACGCCAAACCCAGTGGGGGAGCATCATGCTGCTCAACCTACAAAAGACCTTAGGCTGGACAGTGCAGTACCGCCGTGGTTCGGATGAACGCAACTGCCTCCATCTCCAAAAACAATTTTAGGGTGAGTGTCCTTGGGACGGGAGCAGGCGACCGCTTTCATTGGCTGAGCGTTCCATCAAAGTATCGATACGGTCTGCAATCGAGGTAGTCAGCATTCCCAAAGAGGGCACTCTGAACTATAAAACCGAAGCCTCGCAGCGTTTCGCGACCCGGAGCGGGAGTAAAGATCCATGACTGCTGTTGAACTCGAAAAATTTAGACACTTCTTGGTCATCCACGACCCTTTGGGCAAGCGCACCATTCCCCTAGAAGAAGCCACCTACACCATTGGTCGCGACCCACACAATGCCATTGTGATTGCCGCACGCGCTATTTCGCGGCACCATGCCACCTTAATGCGCATCACCAGCAAGAGCAGCGACCACTTTGTATTTCGCCTCATCGATGGCGACCTGAATGGCGATCGCAGCACCAATGGCCTGACCGTTAATGGCTTGCCCTGCCATACCCATGACCTCCACAGCGGCGATTGGATTGTGTTGGGTGGCCAGGTTCGGGCCAAATACTACGCCGTTGCCAATCTGTCGGAAGCTGATTATTTCGCGTCTCAAGCAGCAGAAGATCTGTCTGGTTTTTTTGCCCAGTGCCCCAGTCCGCTCCAAACCCTGGTGGATCCAAGCGCCATTCTTCGAGACTCCAGTGAAGTTCTGCTAACGCGGCTCGCCTCTTTCCCAGAGCTAATCCCCTCTCCCATTGTGGAACTCGATTTTCTGGGGAACATCACCTACATGAATCCAGCGGCAGTGGATCAGTTCCCGCGCCTGAAGCTGCAAAAGCTCCAGCACCCGCTCCTCCAAGGGCTGGGCGACCTGGTACGGCTCCAGCAACAGCCTCAGCCTCCGGCCCAAGAAATCAATATCGGCCACCACACCTTTGAAGCGAGAATCCACGTCATCTCTGAAAGCAGTCTGATCCGCGTTTTCACGACCGATATTACCGAGCGCAAGCGGGCCGAACTTGCACGCATCCAGCGCGATCGCCTTCTAACCGAGGTCATTTCAGTGCAAGACTTGAGCTTTGCTGAGCGCCTCCAGCGTCTGCTGCAAATGGGGTGTGAATGGTTTGATATGGACGCTGGCTTTTGCTGCGAATGGAACGGTCAAGCCCCCTGCTTTTTGGCCCAGCACCAATCAGCTCCAGAGCCGATGACTGAACCCCGGTGGTCGCAACAGAGCCCAGTCTTTCATCAGCTTTGCCAGTCTACCGTACAGCAATCTACGGTAGTAGCCTATGACGACCTAGCGGTATCGCCCAATACAGCACCCACGACGTTCGGGGACACCACCCTGCCCTTGCGAGCTTGGTTAAGTCTGCGGGTGCGGGTCACGGGCAAGGTCTACGGCCTCCTGTGCTTCGCCCGTCATACCCCCACGGTCAAACCCCTGCAAACCGTCAACAAAAATCTACTCCAGCTCATGAGCCAGTGGATTGGCCGGGAAGTTGAGAATCAGCGCTATCAAACCGCGCTCCAAGCCCAACAAACACTGCTCCAGACACAGCTCACGCGCACCATGCTACTGGAACAAATTACCCAAAAAATCCGCAGCTCTCTGAATGCGCAGCAAATTTTTCAGACCACCGTAGACCAGGTGGGGAAAGCCTACCAGGTCGATCGCTGTGCCGTGCATACCTACCGCGCAACGCCCCAACGTCAAATTCCCTGCGTCGCAGAATATCTCTCCCCCGGCACCCCTTCGATGATGGATTTCGATATTCCCGTGGAAGGCAACAGTCACGCCTTTATGCTCCTCAGTCAAGATCAGGCGATCGCCTCCCCTGATGTCACCCAAGATCCCTTTCTCGACGCGGCTCAGCCCCTCTGTGAAGCCCTCAACATTCGCTCAATGCTGGCGGTGCGCACCTCCTACCAGGGGCAGGCCAATGGGGTGCTGGTGCTGCACCAGTGCGATCGCCTGCGGGATTGGACGACCGACGAAGTTGAACTGCTCGAAGCCGTCGCAAATCGGGTGGGGATAGCCCTAGCCCAGGCTGAACTGCTGGAGCGGGAGACCGCACAGCGAAAGCTGCTCGCGGCCCAGAATGAAGCCCTAGTCGAAGCCAAGCAGGCGGCAGAAGCAGCCAACCGCGCCAAAAGTGAATTTCTAGCCATGATGAGCCATGAAATCCGCACACCCATGAATGCCGTACTGGGGTCACTAGAGCTGCTGTGCCACACCGATCTCTCCCCAACCCAAACCCAATATCTAGGGATCATTCAAAGTGGCAGTGAGTCGCTCCTTAACCTGCTCAACGATATTCTGGATCTCTCCAAAATTGAGTCCGGAAAACTCGAAATTGAGTCTGCCCCCTTTGACGTACGCGCCTGTCTCTCGTCCGTACTGGAAATCATGCAGCCCAAATGCACCGAAAAAGACCTGGCGCTCCGTTCATTTGTTGCCCCAGAAGTCCCGGAGATTCTCCAGGGGGATACCTCCCGGTTGCGACAAATTCTGTTGAATTTACTGAGCAACGCCATTAAGTTCACCAACAATGGCTATGTCTACGTGGGTATGACCGTGCAGCACCAAACTACTGATACCTGCTGTTTACATATCGCGGTTCAAGATACCGGGATCGGTATTTCAGCAGAGCAGCAGACCAAGCTCTTTCAGCCTTTTATGCAGGCCGATGCCTCGGTCACGCGCAAGTATGGCGGCACGGGCCTTGGACTAGCCATCAGTAAGCAGCTCACCCAGCTGATGGGGGGCCATTTCTGGGTGGAAAGTCAGCAGAGCTATTGGGGAGATGTCCCCCCAGGCTGGCAGCCAACCGCCTGTCCCATCCCCGTTGACGCAGAGAATCCCCAGGGCCCAGGTTCAACGTTCCACCTTACCCTAGAAGCTAAAATAGCCACCCGTTCTCTAACGCCACTTCCAGCCAGTCCCTGCCCTGCACCGAGTTCATCCATGGCCAGGACAACTCCCTGCCCAAAGCTCTTGCTGGTGGAGGATAACCCGGTTAACCAAACCGTAGCCCTGTGGATGCTGGCGCAGCTGAATTACAAAGCAGATGTGGCCAACAATGGCTGTGAAGCGCTTGCAGCGCTGCGGCAAAAGCCCTACGACCTAGTGCTGCTAGATGTAGAAATGCCCGAGATGGATGGCCTGACAGCGGCCCAGCAAATTACCGCAGACTGGCCACCCGCAGAACGTCCCTACTTGATTGCTCTAACGGCCTACGCCATGGCAGGCGATCGCGAGAAGTGTCTCCAGGCTGGCATGCAAGACTATCTCACCAAACCCTTACGCATGACAGACCTTGCGGTAGCCATTGAACGAGGACTGCAGCACCGCCCGCTCCTACAGCCCCCTGCGGGGGCAGTAGCCAGCAGTTCCCCTGGAGATGGAATGGCAGTCCTAGACCCAAGCATTTTTAATGAGGTGATCGGGATGGTGGGGGCTGACCAAGCCATGCCCATGATCCAACAGCTCATGGGTCTCTATCGACAAGATACGCCGCAGCGCCTTGAGGCCATTGCGGCAGCCATCGCGGCCCAAGATCCAACGGCCCTCTACCAAGCAGCCCATGCACTTCGCTCAAGCAGCCTCAATGTGGGTGGGGTCAAGGTTGCCGCACTCTGTCGCCAGCTCGAAGATATGGGCAAGCAGAACAAGATGGCCGATAGCACGGCTCTCCATGAGCCATTGCTCCAGGCAGTAGAAGCCA
Organism: uncultured bacterium; assembly: GCA_964644325.1. Taxonomy (GTDB): domain Bacteria; phylum Cyanobacteriota; class Cyanobacteriia; order Thermosynechococcales; family Thermosynechococcaceae; genus CAZXWR01. The sequence goes on along the minus strand of CAZXWR010000077.1, from coordinate 8,615 downwards.
CCCTGCAAGCAATGGCGGACTACTTGCAGGAAATGCGATCCGGCCAGCTTATTTCTTGACCGCCTCCAGTCATGATGGCCCTCTCACTCAACCCTTCTCCCAGAGGGCGAGGGGTGCCGATCCGTCTTTCCAGGTTCCCCACCCCTTGGCAGAGGGCGAGGGGTGTCCGGGCATCAAGCCAAAGGGCTTGTCAGTCAACCTGGCGAGTCAGTCAACCTGGCGAGTCAGACACACCTGACACAGCTCAATCGCCTTGGTCTGGAGGGTCATGCGCGGATCGTGGCCAGATTTAAGCTGAAACTCCAGATCTAGCAGCAGAGAGAGCGTTTGCTGGAGTTGGGCTGGCGTCAGATGCTGTACCTCCTTGACCAAAAAATAGACGCGCTTGGGATTGCCCACCTCCGCTGCCTGGGCAATCACCCGTTCATCACGCTCCCCGGACTGCTGCATCAGCTTAATCCACAGCCAGGTGCGAAACTGACGGATTAAGGTCGCGGAGATCCGCAGGGCGGGTTCATTGTGGCGCAGCAAGTCATCCACCAGTTGCAGGGCGCGATCGCATTTCCCCTGGCGAATCACGGTGGCCAGTTCCAGGGCATTTTGCTGGCTGGCGTTCACCAAGACCCGGATAGTGCTGGCCTCTAGGGGGTGCTGGGGCTGGGGGGTGCTGGCGGCAAACAGATTCAGCTTTTCGAGTTCGTTGTGGAGCTGGCGAGTGTCATTGCCCACGGCCTCAGCCAGCAGATCCAGGGCATCGTCGGTGAAGGCCACCTTAAACTGCTGCGCCGTCTGCTGCACGGTTTTGCGAATCTGGTCGGTTTTCCAGGGCGGCACCACCGCAAACTCCTGGGTTTTAGCCTGCTGGTTCAGCAGCTTGGTGACTTTACTGCGCCCGTCGGGTTTGCCGCTATAGGTGATCACCAGGTGGGAGGTCGGGGGTAGAACGGGTAGGGTGCGCTCAAGTTCAGACGCAAACAATGTGCCGTCTTGGCCCCCCAGGGGTGGATTCGCAATCTGAATGAAGCGATCGCCCATGCCAAAGGGAGGCGTTACAGCCTGATTCAGGCACTGCACCAGCGCCTCAATGGCCGCACTTTTGCCATCCACCGCGTCAGCGTTAAAGCTTTTCCAGGCTGGGTCAAGTACCTTAGCCTCCAGGGACTGAACCGCTTGCTGAAGTCGATAGTCATCATCGCCCCAAAAGAAATAGACAGGCATTGGTGTAAAAATGGGGTGTAATGCTATTGTCCCCCATGCCGCCCCAACCCCACCCGATTCTCCACCAGAGCTTTGCGATCATTGATCAGGAAATTGGGGCCCATACCTTTACCCCCGCCGAATACGCCATCCTCCGGCGCGTCATCCACAGCACCGCTGACTTTGAATTCAAAACCTTGATCCGGTTTAGCCCCACAGCCATTGCAGGGGCGATCGCCGCCTTACAGCAGGGAAGTCCGATTGTGACCGATGTCTCAATGGTGACCCAAGGTATTCAGACCCTGGTGCAGCAAACCTTCCAGAACCCAATTTTGACAGCCGTCTCAGCCGCCCCCATGGCGGCACCGGGGCGCACCCGCACCGAAACCGGACTGCTCCACTACTGGCAGCAGTACCCCGATGCAGTCTACGTGATTGGCAATGCGCCGACCGCACTCTTGGCCCTGTGCGACCAGCTCGTCCAACTTCCCCAAGTAGCCCAGCGCCCCCAAGTAGCCCAGCGCCCCCCCTGTGTGATTGGTGTTCCCGTTGGCTTCGTCGCGGTCACTGAATCTAAAGCAGCCTTGGCTGGGACGGCTGTTCCCCATATTTATACCGCAGGCCGCAAAGGCGGGTCGCCAGTGGCCGCTGCGATCGTGAATGCCCTGCTGATGCTGGCCTGGGAGCAAGCGACCGAACAAGCCGTCGGTGCAATCGGGCCATGAAGGGTATTCATGTGGTGGGTGTGGGCATGGCGGGCAGGGCAACACTCCCCGCCCCCATCCTCGAACTCCTGGCACAAGCGGCGCTCGTTATCGGGAGCCCCCGTCACCTGCAGCTGTGCCCGTCTGAGGCTGCCGATCAATGGCCCTGGCAGGACATGGCCCTTACCCTGGAACGGCTCAAGGCTTGGCATCAGCACCATCCCGATCAGATCGCCGTGGTGTTGGCCTCAGGGGATCCGCTATTTTTCGGGATTGGGCGGCTGCTGTTAGCCCATCTGGGGGCGGCAGCCCTGACGTTCCATCCCCATGTCAGTTCGATACAGCTCGCCTTTAGTCGGGTGAAACTGCCCTGGCAAGGAGCCTGCATCATCAGTGTTCATGGTCGGAACTTAGACCCCCTGATTGCGGCTTTTCAATCCGCTGAACCCACCCTCGCTATCCTGACGGATACAGTCCACAGCCCAGGGGCGATCGCCCGTTTATTTCTAGACCTCTGCCTGCCCGTCCACTATCGCTGGTGGCTGTGCGAGAACCTGGAGGCACCCGATGAACGGGTACGGTGTGTAGCCCCTGCCGATCTCCTGCACCTTGCGGTCGCGCCGCTCAACGTGCTGATCTTGCAGCGAGACCCCGAGCGAGACACACCTCTGCCGACCCCCCTGCCCCTGCTGGGCATCCCCGATGACGCGTTTGTGAGCTTTGCCGATCGACCGGGCCTGATGACCAAACGAGAGGTACGGGTACTGGCGATCGCCGAGCTAGCGCTCCAGTCGGGCCAAGTGGTGTGGGATATTGGCGCAGGCACGGGTTCCATCTCCGTGGAGGTGGCGCGATTGTGCCCGACCAGTCAGGTATATGCCATCGAAAAAGATGCCGCAGGTGTCCAGCTCATTACCCAAAACTGCCGTCGATTTGGCGTGTCGAATGTACAGGTGGTCCAGGGGCAAGCCCCGAGCGCTTTGGTTAACCTGCCTGCGCCCGATCGCATTTTTTTAGGCGGCAGTGGCGGACAGCTCGCAGAAATCCTACAACACTGCACAGCCCAGCTCACCGACAACGGCATCCTGGTGCTGGCCGTGACCACCCTTGAGCATCAACACAGGGCACTAGACTGGCTTCACACAGCAGGCTGGTCGGTGCAGATGATTCAGGTGCAGGTGGCTCGCTCGGTGGCGGTCGCCCATCTAACCCGCTTCCAGCCCCTCAATCCAGTGGTGCTCATCCAGGCCAAGAACCAACCCTAGGCCGGGACTTCCACCTTTTGATTTTGCCCCAGTTCAAAGGCCGCGTGAACCGCCCGGAGGGCCTCAATGCCCTGATCTTGGGTGACCACACAGCTCACCCGAATTTCGGAGGTCGCAATCATCTGAATGTTGATATTTTGAGCGGAGAGGGCTTCAAACATTTGGGCGGCAACCCCTGGCCTACCGAGCATGCCAATGCCAACAATGCTGACCTTGGCAATGTTGGCATCTAAGGTTACCGCTCCGGCCCCGATATCCTGGGCCACGGTTTCGAGCAGATCTTGCGCTACTTCAACATCCAGCTGGGGCACGGTAAAGGCAATATCACGGGTAATCATTCCCTTGGTGGGCCGCGATCGCTGGGACTGGATGATCATGTCCACACAAATGTTGGCATCGGCCAAGGCCTGAAAGATCAACGCTGCCATGCCAGGGCGATCCGGCACTTGGAGGATCGCCAGTCTGGCCTGCTTCAGATCCAGCGCCACCCCGCGCACAGGCTGCCAGTCGGGATCAATGACTCTGGCCTGATGGGGGGTGGCTGAGTTCTCAACCGCAAACTGGGCGCAGAGCATTGCAATCGCGCGATCGCAGTCCTGGGCCGCAATGGTGCAGCTCACGTTCACCTCCGACGTGGAAATCATCTGGAGGTTAATCCCCGCATCGGAGAGCGTGGTAAACATTTGGGCCGCAATCCCAGGCCGACCGATCATGCCCGCCCCCACAATGCTCACCTTCGCAATTTCACAATCGACCATCACTTCAGTTTCATCCGCGAGAGCCGCCTGTGCTCCCCGCTGCTGCTGGAGCATCGGGCCAAAGGCGGTCGAAACCGCTTCCGCTTGGCGCAAGGAAGCCTGGTTGACCGTAAAGGCAATATCGTTGGTGTTGCCCTCGTGAATCGACTGAATAATCAAGTCCACATCCACTTTTTGATGGGCCAGTTCACCAAATAAGTAGGCCGCAATGCCGGGACGATCTTCGACCCGCAGCAGCGCCACCTTGGCCTGATCCAGATCGAAGTGAACCGCATCGACCGGGCGACCCAGCTCCAAATTTTGCAGCGGTCGAGGCGACATGCCCGGTGCCACGATCTTCGTACCCGGCGCATCGCTCCAGCTAGAGCGCACCACCATCTGCACCCCGTAGTTGCGGGCAATTTCCACCGCTCGCGGGTGCAGAACCTTGGCCCCCAGACTCGCCAGCTCCAGCATTTCATCACAGGTAATTTCATCCAGCAGACTGGCGTTATCCACCAGACGCGGATCGGTGGTTAACACCCCCATCACATCGGTATAGATCTCACATAAATCGGCCCGCAGGGCGGCGGCGAGCGCCACAGCTGAGGTGTCAGACCCGCCCCGCCCCAGGGTCGTCACCTCCAGGTCAGCGGTATTGGTGATGCCCTGAAACCCGGCGACGACCACCACCTTTCCCTCCGTCAGGTGTCGCTCCATGCGGTCGGTCTCAATATTCAGGATGCGGGCACGGGTGTGGGCCGGTTCGGTGACGATCCCCACCTGGGCACCCGTCAAAGAAATGGCGGGCTGCCCCATATCCTGAAGCGCCATACTCAGCAGGGCGATCGACACCTGTTCCCCCGTCGAGAGCAGCATATCCATTTCCCGACGGCAGGGGGCAGCCGACACGCCGTTGGCTAACTCCACCAGCTTGTCCGTTTCCTTGGCCATGGCAGATACCACCACCACCACCGCATTGCCCGCAGCCGCCGTTGCCTTAACGCGCTCTGCTACGGCGCGAATGCGCTCCACAGACCCCACTGAGGTGCCGCCATACTTCTGAACGATGAGTGCCATTGCTGACTTCCCTATTCCCTTACCCTTGCCATCGTTCTATAACGATGGCATACGAACGAGCCCTTTGCCCGATACTTTTGCAGTATTTTAGATAGACCCTGCGGTTCAAGGACGAAGCCGAAAATGATGGCTCAAATAGCGGGCGATCGCCCCATTCCCCAATATCATCACCACCCAGCAAGGAATACATCTGGGCACCCCTTTGGACTGGCTCCTGCACCTCAGTTCGGACAGCTGCAATCTGGATGGCCGCCGACCGTTCATTGGATCTGGATCCGATCTCAATCGTTTCTCGGGCTTTGTGGCGATCGCCGATTTGAACCATTTTCATCAGGGATATCAACACGATGCGAACCGTTACGCTCCACGCCTTTAACTGGAAATACACCGACATCATTGATAGTCTGGAGGCCATCCGCCAAGCCGGGTACGGCGCTATTTTAATCCCACCTCCTCTCTACTCTGACCCCGAGGGCGACCAGTGGTGGCAACGCTATCAGCCCAAGGACTACCGGGTGCTGCTGTCTTACCTCGGCGGCAAGCAAGATCTCGAAACACTGATCGCCGCCTGTCACACAGGCACCCCCAGGCTGCGGGTGTATGCCGACCTCGTCATCAATCACATGGCCAATGAAGCCCGCGCGGATCGGTTAGACTTTCCAGGTCAAGCTGAACTGGCCCGCTACCGCCAGGAACCGGATCGCTATGCCGAGAATCGCCTCTATGGTGACCTCAGCACCGGGTTATTTTCAGCCGCTGACTTCAACCAGGCGGGCGAGATTGAAGGGGGAGAATGGTCTGACCGGGGGGCCGTGCAGTACCAGAACCTGTCCGGGTTGCCCGACCTGAAGGATTCTGAGTGGGTGTTGGCGCAGCAGCATCGCATGGTCGAGGCACTTGTCGAGATGGGCTTTGATGGATTCCGGGTGGATGCCATCAAGCACATCACAGAGCAGATGGTTGATAACATTGCCGATCGGCCCGAAGTGCGCGAAAAGTTTTGGTTTGGTGAGGTGCTCACTGGCAGCGACCACGACGAGCGCGTGTTCCTCGCCCCGTTCCTCCAAGAAACCTGGATGTCCGCCTATGACTTCCCCCTCTTCACCACGATCCGCGAGGCTTTTGGCTTCGGCGGGTCACTCCGGGCGCTGGTGCATCCTGAGCAAGATGGGAATGCGCTGCCTTGGAACCGGGCGGTGACGTTTGTGGTGAACCACGATATTCCCCACAATGACGGGTTTCGATCTTGGCTATTGGATCGCCAGGATGAGCACTTGGCCCTGGCCTATATTCTGGGCCGGGATGGCGGGGTGCCCCTGATCTATTCTGACCACAATGAATCCCCCCATGCAGCGGATCGCGATCGCTGGCTGGATGCCTACAAACGTCCAGATATTGTCGCCATGATCCAGTTCCACAATGCAGTCCAGGGGCAACCCATGGCCATGCTCTATGAAAGTGACGACCTGCTCATTTTCCGGCGCGGCCAGCAGGGCATCGTGGCGATTAACAAGAGTGGCGTTCAGCAGTGGGCCGAGTTCAATACCTGGGGGTTACAAAATCCGGGCACCTACCAGGATTTAATCCATCGGCATGAATTAACCCTCTCGGGCAACAAATTTACGCTGTTCATCCCGCCTCGCACGGCTCAGATGTGGCTGGCCCAGGACTAGCGCAGACCCTGGGCGATCGCCTCCCTTTGGGCAGCGCCAAACGTTACACCTTCGATGCAGCGGCCAATCGTCTTGAAGGAAACTGATACACTGTGAACGAGTGTAGATTGAACTTCATTGGGTCTAATTTAACGAGGCTGCCATGCCCAGATCGCAACGCAACGATAACTTCATTGACAAATCTTTTACCGTGATGGCGGACTTGATCTTGAAGCTGTTACCCACCAGCCAGCAAGAGAAAGAAGCCTTTGCCTATTACCGCGACGGCATGTCTGCCCAAGGAGACGGGGAATATGCCGAAGCCCTGGAAAACTATGAAGAAGCGCTCAAGCTAGAGCAGGATCCTTTCGATCGCGGCTACGTGCTCTACAATATGGGCCTGATTTATGCGAGCAATGGGGATCACAACAAAGCGTTAGAGCTGTACCATCAGGCATTAGACCTAAACCCCCGCCTCTGCCAAGCCCTCAACAACGTCGCGGTTATCTACCACTACCAGGGCGAGAAAGCTGAGGAAGCTGGCGATGCTGAAGCGGCGGATGATTTGTTCAACAAAGCGGCTGAATATTGGAAACGCGCCATTCGCATTGCCCCCAATAACTACATCGAGGCTCAAAACTGGCTCAAAACTACGGGGCGCTCCACCATTGACGTGTACTAATTCGCTGTAAATTTTGAGGTTTAAGGTTTAAGTTTTGAGTGGGCAGATCGCTAGAGGATCTAACGCTCAAGGCTGCTTGATTCCGTTGTTCCAATTCTTAAATTCAGCAGTGAAGTCATGATTGATCAATCTCAAGTTCATAAGGTTGCGGTGCTCGCACGGCTAGATTTAACGCCAGCGGAAGAAGCGCAGTTTACGACGCAGCTGGGTGGCATCCTTGACTACATTGAACAGCTCAATGAACTCGATGTGAGCGGGGTGGAACCCACCACGCGCGCCATTGATGTCAGCAACATTACCCGCGATGACACCCTCCAACCCTACACCGAACGCGATCGCATTTTAGCGGTGGCCCCAGATCCCGACGGTGACTTTTTCCGGGTGCCCAAAATCATGGAAGGATAAGGTGCCTTTGTCCTGCTTAGGGCTACAGCTACGGATTGACCAGCCACCTTGAGCGGCCGAACAACACACGGCAACAGGTATCGCGATTCGTCAGGAAAACGCGATCGTTCTCAAAGAAGCTAAAACATCATAGTGGCGCGATCTGAGCGTTCATCTATGGATACAACCGCCTAGTCAGCAAAAGACTCACTGAGGTTGCTCATCCTTGTTATTTTCTATGTCCTCTACCAAAAAGCACGACCCAACTCTGGAGAGCCCTCAGCATGCGCCAACAAAGACAACTAACGGCTCGAATCAGCGGCGGCAAATAACCTTGAATTCTCCACCAATAACTTCGGTTTCGTCCTCACCAACGCAGTGTTAGCTAGCTGGTAACTCCCCAAGTTTTACTCTAATAACCAAGCAAACAAATCTTTGATAGCAATCTTTAGCTCACTGGCAAACAACGGTACAGGAATAACTCCATCTGGCTCATCCAACACTTCAGGCTCTTGATTTGGGCGATAGACGAATACAGTTTGTTCATCTGGGTCGATTAACCAACCCATTTGAGTTCCATGCCGCAGACAATAAAGGATGTTCTTTGTTACTTTTGTTTGACTTTGATCAGGAGATAGGATTTCAATTATCCAATCCGGTGCGCCAGGAAACGTATTGGCAATCTCCCCATTCTCATCTCGGGGAATTCGGTGCCAAAGAAACACCGCAACGTCTGGAACCGTTGAACGACCACCAAAGGTGCTGCGTAGCTCAGGAAATGCACGGGCAATCCGCTCGGACTTGACTACCCCATTGATAGCGGGTACAAGTTCCCCTTGGATCGCACTATGTTTCCCTTGAGCTATGCCTTACCCATAAGTCCTAGAAGTATTGCAACGATTGACTTTCAACTG
>CAZXWR010000076.1:0-13951 GCA_964644325.1 uncultured bacterium | reverse complement strand
CTTTTCTGGTCAAATCTTGCTCACACAACTCAAGTACCCCCTGAATCCTTACGTAAATAATCAGGTGTATACCAGGTCTGCTCGCCAACCTTGGAACTGCTGATGTCAAGCCCTGCCGCTTTGAGGTCGCCCAACCGCCGGAAGATCATGTTGTCAAATCGGACATCTCCAGAGGGTACCTCAACACGAGAAACACCCATCCCATTGACGTTATTGGTGCCTAGATACCAGGTCAATGCTCGTTGATGCAGCCCCAGAGCCTAGTGATAATCGTTATCATCCCAAATTCAACGTCGTACCGCCCATTTCGACCCATAAGTCTGTCTCGGTCTTAGCATGCTGGGCAGACTGTTAGGCTGACTGACAGGATGGGCAATAGTAGCAACGTCTGCCGTTGGTGAATTCCTTAATGATTTCTGTTTGGCAAACATAGCAGGACTGTCGCACTCGACCAAACACCCAGTGGCGATATCGCGATCGCCGCAAGCCTTGGGCCTTCAGTTGGTCAACTCGCGTCAGGTCATTGGTGATGCCGCCCGTCTCATAAGACTGGCGGGTAACTGTCAGGATTGCTTCAGCAAGGGCATCTCGTTGATCTGAGGTGCATTGGCCCAACTTTTGTGCTGGATGGAGTCGTGCCACAAATAAAATCTCACTGCGGAGATAGTTCCCTAGCCCAGCCAAAAAATGCTGATCCAAGAGCAGGGTGCTGAGCCGTCGTCGCTGATAGGTGGGCTCATTCAGGCGCGTTTGGAGGGTCGCGAGGGTCGTGGTGGCGCTGAGAACATCCGGCCCCAGACGCTGCAAAAACGGATGGCTCACGATGCCCACTGCATCGAGCACTTCAATATCAGAAGCGCTATAGAGCAGGGCTGATTTCTTGTCGGTATGAATGGCTAGGCGCAGCTGACGGTTGGTCTGGGGGTAGTTGTAGGCCCGACGCACCATCCACTTCCCGTAAAGCTGGTTGTGGCTGTAAATGCTCAAGTTTCCTTCAAAGTGGGTGAGCATTGCCTTGCCACGGGTTTCAATGTGGGTGATTTGCTGTCCTTCTAGCTGGGCCGCATAGGGCTGGAGATGGTCAAAGGCAAACCAGAGTTCTGCTATGGGACGACGGGCGATCGCAGCTTCTATTTTGTCCGCAGCACGACGAATTTCTGGGCCTTCGGGCATTGACTTCCTCAAATCACATCACTCAGACCCATTATGGCCCCCGGATCGCGCAAGCTCAGGCCACCTCAGAAGAGCGTCGATTCAGCAATATCGCTTTACTGACAGGCCCCCGCACCTAGAGCTGAACGCAGTCAGGACAATCTTATGGACGCGATAGCCGTCACGCTTTCAATGTGCTTGGACACCCTTCAGCATATCAAGCCTCAATGGGTTCAGCGGCAACAATCGTGAATTGCTCCTGACCCTTTTCATCCACTAACGTTAGCGTAGAGCTAGCCGAATCAGGCTCAGGCATGATTGACCCACAGCCAGCTTTAACCCTGACACTCCCCCTACACCGCCGAAAAACTCTAGCTCTGACCTGATCTCGATGGAGCCTTGGCAGTCTTGCTTGTCCGCTTCATCGGTGAAGTTGAGAAACCTGCTTGCAACATGGCACCAGATCACTCGTAAAGGGATGCTGCTCTATGAGCCCACCAGAACAGTCTCAGGATGTTTCGGTTCCACCTCACTCAGACTCTAACTCCACGACGCCCGAGATGGGCGGGGGCCTACCCGTTGTTGCTTACTGGGCAAAGCATACTCTCTCCCCAGAGGGGCCAAAGCTTTGGGAGAAAATGCTGCATCATAGTGCTTGCCTGTCCTGCTCGTGGGGAACTGGGGGCCAGAAGGGTGGCTTCACCAATGAGGTTGGCGAGAAGGTGCAGCGCTGCATGAAAAGCGTAGAATCGATCTCCGCTGAACTCATGCCCCCGGTTCCGGATCACTTTTTTGGGCGTCATAGCATTGCTGAACTGCAAGCACTCACCTCTAGAGACGCCGATCGCCTGGGACGGCTCAGCTTTCCGGTCATTTTGCGGGCAGGGCAGTCTCACTACGAACGCATTACCTGGGAGGAGGTCTTTGCGATCGCCACGACGGCTTTCCAAAAGCCGCCGGAACGCATTGCGTCCTATAGCTCGGGGCGGTCTTCCAATGAAGCGGCCTACCTGCTCCAGCTCATGATGCGCGCCCTGGGGTCGAACAACCTCGCCGACTGTTCCGACCTGTGCCATGCCCCCTCCACGGTGGGCCTCAAGCAGATGTTTGGCACTGGCACCTCGGTGGTGAGTCTGGAAAGTTTGAAGCAGGCTGACTGTGTTGTACTAGCGGGGTCGAATGCGGCGTACAACCACCCTCGCCTGATGAATGAGCTGATTCAAATCCGCGATCGCGGCGGCACCGTCATTGTCATTAACCCCGTGCGGGAAGTGGGGCTGGTGAAATTTGCGTCGCCGTCCTTCCCCGTGCGATCGTTATTCACGGGGTCAGACATTGCGAATGTCTACCTCCAGCCCATTCCCGGCAGCGATGTCGCTCTGTTTGTCGGCATCCAAAAGGCCTTAATCGAACGCAACCAGGTGGACTACGAGTATCTCCGGGCCTACACCGAAGGCTGGGAGGCCGTGGTTCAACAGGCCCAAACCACCAGCTGGTCAGTGATTACCGATACCTGTGGGGTAGACCAAGGGGCGATCACAGCAGCGGCGATCGCCATTGGTCAAGCCGAGAAGGTCGTGTTTGCCTGGGCAATGGGCATTACCCAGCAGCAAAACGGTGTGGATAACGTCTACAGTATCGGCAATACGGCTCTGCTCACGGGGAATGTGGGCAAGGTCGGGGCGGGCGTTATGCCCGTGCGGGGCCACTCCAATGTGCAAGGGTTTGGCTCGATGGGGGTGACCATCCGCCTCAAGTCAGAGATACAAACAGCCCTTGAACGGCTGCTGGGTAAACCACTGAGTCGGGTACCGGGCTATGATGCCCGCGCCCTGATTGAAGCGGCCGCTGCCCAGCAGGTGGATGCGCTGCTGTGTTTGGGAGGCAACCTCTATGGGGCCAGCCCTAACCTGAGTCAGGCCCAAGAGGCCCTAGGCAACATTGATACCGTCATTTACCTGGCCACCAAGCCAAACCTGGGTCATTTTCACGGTTTGGGTCGCCAGCAAACCTTAGTCTTACCCGTGCTGAATCGCTTTGAAAATCCCCACAGAACTACCGTCGAGTCGGGCAATAACTTTGTGCGGCTGAACGATGCGGGCCGCACCCACCTCACCCAGTCTGACCTAATGGCAGAGGTTGATTTTTTAACGGAGCTGGCCCAGCGGCTGCTGGGGACTGACCCCATCGACTGGCCGCGACTGCGGGAGACGTCCTATGTGCGACAGCTGATTGCCCAAACCATTCCGGGCTACGAAAAAATTGCCGACATTGACGCGACCCGCGAAGAGTTTACGATTAGCGGTCGAATTTTGACGACGCCAAAGTTCATGACCCCCTCCGGTAAGGCAGCCCTGCAGGTCACGCCGCTCCCGGATCTAACACTTCCACCCGCCAGCACCTTCGGCTTACCCCAGCCCGCGAAAAGCCTGGTTCTGGCACTCATGACCGGGCGCAGCTACGCCCAGCACAACACGGTGGTTTATCAGTCAGGGGACAAATACCGGGGCATTCCCCATCGCCACTGTATCCTCATAAATCGCGAGGATGCCCAGAGTATCGATCTCGCTGAACATCAGCGGGTCACGGTCAAGAGTACAGTGGGCCAGCTGGAGCAGATTGAGGTCATCTATGGCGCAGTGCGGCGGGGGGCGGCCCTCATGTTTTATCCAGAAGCCAATGCGATCGCCCATACTGTAATCGAGAAACGCTCCGGCACCCCTGCCTATAAACGGGTGCCCGTGATCGTTTTTTCACCCGCATGAGTAGGTGCAGATAAAACAGGCATGAGGGTTGAGACTACCATGGTCAAACGGTTAGAACTATTCCAAGCACAGCTGGCGCGGCATTACAGGCTGACCAGGCAAGGGCTGAGGGCGATCGCCCTGGGGGTATTAACCGTGAGCTGTGGCCCGGTACCCATTGCCTCGGAGCTGCCCCCGGGCGCATCACCTCAACCGCCATCGCAGGAATTACCCTCTGCTTCCCTGCCAGAAATCTCTGGGGCCGTTAAGCCTACCCCACTAGCAGAATTGCTATCTGAGTCAGACCTATGGACGCGGCTGCAAGAAGGCCGCAATCAAATCTATGGGGTATTGACCCGTCACGCCATCGCCCCTGGGACAGGAGACCCGGCCAATTTTGTGCTCGAAGACTGTACGACACAGCGCAATCTCTCAGAGGCGGGACGCGAGCAGGCGATCCAGATGGGTGCCGCGTTTCGGCAGCGGAATATCCCGGTACAGGCTGTGCTGTCGAGCCAGTGGTGCCGCTGCCTAGAAACCGCAAGACTCATGGACCTTGGCCCGGTCATGCCGTTCCCAGCCCTGAATTCTTTCTTTCGCGATCGCCGTCAGGCTGAGCCACAAACCAATCAGCTCCTGACGTTTTTGCGGCAGCAGACGCAACCGGGGGTTTATGTCCTGGTCACCCACCAAGTGAACATTACGGCCGTGAGCAATATTTTTCCCCAATCAGGCGAAGCGGTGGTTTTGGCAGTGGGTTCTGATCAATCGCTCACAGTTCTTGGGCGGATGATCCTCTGAGGATGGGGGCGATCGCCTTAATTTTGGGGATGATGGGTGATATCGTCCGTATGGGGGAAGATTTGGCTGTAGCGGCGGTATTCCGCTAAATACTGCTCTAGTCGCACAAACTGCGCCATGTTGAGGCCATAAAAAATCCAGCGGCCTTTAGCGCGGGGAGCATGTCAAAATGGCCTGGTGATTCCTTAGATGGGTGCATCATGCTGCCGGACAACTTACCCCAGCCCCCGACGTTTGCCAGTATTGCAGGCGAACGTCGCTATCGTCAGGAGCGATTGGCCGCTGCGCTGCGGCTCTTCGCGCTCTACGGTTTTGATGAAGGGGTGGCGGGACATATCACGGCTCGAGATCCTGAATTCACCGATCACTTTTGGGTGAATCCCTTCGGGATGTACTTCGGCCACATTCGCGTGTCGGATCTCTTGCTGGTGAACCATGCCGGAGAAGTGGTCAAAGGCGATCGCCCTGTCAATGCTGCGGCCTTCGCCATCCACGCGCAAATCCATCAGGCGCGACCGGACATCATTGCCGCTGCCCATGCCCATTCCGTCTACGGCAAGAGCTGGTCTACCCTGGGCCGCTTGCTCGACCCCTTCACCCAAGATGCCTGCGCCTTTTACCAAGACCAGGCCCTCTTTGATGACTATACCGGGGTTGTGCTGACGACCTCCGAAGGCCAGCGCATCGCGGCGGCCCTAGGCGATCGCAAGGCCATCATTCTCCGCAACCACGGTTTGCTAACGGTGGGTCAGACCGTAGATGCAGCGGCCTGGTGGTTTATCACCCTAGAGCGCACCTGTCAGGCCCAGCTGCTGGCGGAAGCCGTGGACACCCCGATTCCCATTGCCCCTGAAATCGCCCAGCTCACCCATCAGCAAATCGGCACTCCCTACATGGGCTGGTTTAGCTTTCAGTCCCTTTACGACAAAATTACCCACCTGCAGCCCGAACTACTGGACTAACGAGCCCTGTGATAATCGGCAGCAATTCATTAAAGAAGTTATTGAAGAACTGTGTCACCGGGTAAAGAAAGGCCACAAGTCATTTACAGCAGCTGTGCAGCAGGAGAGAGTATGGCTATGGCCTGCTGTGGTTAACATCATTCTGCTTTGTGGCATCGCTCTATTTTTAAGGCTCTGACCAGAACTGTCTCGCTGGGTTGGCGGGTCACTGTAAGGGTCAGAGGGTTGACTGCGGGCCCACCCCTCACGCAAAGGACATTATTCCCATGAGCCATAGTACCTGCGTGCTATCCGTTGCCAAGTCTCCCCAGGACTATCAGGTGTTTCGGATTAGCCCCCACGATACCAATCGCCTAGCCATTATTTTTGACCCCACCACCGCCGACATTTCTTTGACGGTTTGTGTCGAGATTTTTGATGTGGGGGGTTCTACCCCTGTGAATCGCCACACCTGGGCGGCTGAGCTATTTTACGTGCTCAAAGGGGAAGGCTCTGCCGAATGCGATGGTCGCGTGATTCCGATCCAGGCGGGTGATAGCTTGCTGGTGCCGCCCACTGGCATCCACAAAATCTGCAACACAGGCACCACGCGCCTCTATGTGCTGAGCATTATGGTGCCCAACGAAAACTTCGCGGAGCAAATCCGCCGAGGACTGCCCTCAGAGCTCGATGAAGAGGACTGGCAGGTGCTGAGCCATGCTCAACATGCTCAAGGGCGATCGCGGGGTTAAGTCTCGCTACAGGGAGCTAGAGTCAAGACTTTGGGCTTCATCCACAGTGGACGGCAGGTGTAGTCCACATTCTTGTTTCATTCCCTGAAAGCGGGTTTGGCGCTCATTCTCGTCTTGGTCAGTCATGGGCCGACTCGAGTGCCAGTCGCCTACAGTCGCGTAGCCTTTCTCCTTGAGGGGATGGTAGGGCAGATCATGGGCTTCTAGATAGTGGTGGACATCTGCGGCCGTCCAGTTCAGGATCGGCAGCACCTTGTAGAGCCCATTTTGCTGTCCAAGAATTGAGAGCCCTTGCCGATGCTGAGTTTGTTCTGCCCGTAACCCGGCGATCCATGCGGTTGTGCCCAATGCTTCCAGGGCCCGCTGCATGGGTTCAACCTTGCGGATCTGGTCGTATAGGTTCAGCGCTTCTAGGTCGTTCTTTTGCCATAGACGCCCGTGGACGGCCTCCATTCGGGCCGGACTCATGGTGGCTTGATAGACCTGCATGTTTAAGTTCAGCCGTGCGATCAGCTCCTCGGCAAATCGATAGGTGGCGGGGGGCAGGTAGCCTGTGTCCACCCAAATCACGGGGATATCAGGCACCACCTGGGTCACCAAATGCAGCATGACGGCGGACTGAATGCCAAAACTGGTGCTCATGGCCAGCCCGGAGCCGAAGGTTTGATCGGCCCACCGAATAATGTCAGGAGCGGCCTTCCCCATCAGTTCAGCATTCAGGGTGGGCAAGTCAAGATTGTGGGTTTGGATGGCGGTGGAACTGACCAATGTCATGGACTCCGTAGGGACTGATGTTAAAGGGGCAGGGCAACTTGAAATGTTTTATCTTACATTGTTCCCCGTGAGGCCATCCGGCTCAAGCGGGCGCATGCGCTATGAGGCGATCGCGGCGGGTGGCTCAGGTTGTTGGGTCGGCAGTGGTGCGTAAGCGCTGTAACTGGGGCAATAGCTGGGCGATCGCCCGACCTCGGTGGCTCACCTGACGTTTTTGGTCTTTTGTCATCTGGGCAAAGCTTAACCCCATCTCCGGTACAAAAAAGATCGGATCGTAACCAAAACCGCCGCTTCCTGATACTTGTGTCAAGATTTCCCCAGGACAG
Source organism: uncultured bacterium (assembly GCA_964644325.1). Classification (GTDB taxonomy): domain Bacteria; phylum Cyanobacteriota; class Cyanobacteriia; order Thermosynechococcales; family Thermosynechococcaceae; genus CAZXWR01. Next base: position 6,461 of record CAZXWR010000076.1, on the reverse strand, counting down.
AGGCCCTCAGCCTGGGCCACAATCTCACCTTGGGGGTTAGCCACTGCAATCACGCAGACAAACTGTGCCTGACGGTTGGGGTTACCGTCTAGTTCACGCAGCAGCCGCTGAATGCGATCGCCATCGGAGGTGCCGTAGCGGGCTGAGTAGAGGCCAGGGGCACCGTTGAGGGCTGCGACTTCTAGGCCAGAATCATCGGCGATCGCCCACTGGGCCAGATGCTTTGCGACCTGGGAGGCCTTCAAGGCGGCATTTTCTGCAAAGGTGGTGCCCGTTTCCGCAACCTCTAGCTCGGCGGGCATCAGCTCTAGATGCCAAGACAGGTCAGCTAAATAATGCTGAAATTCCTGAAGCTTACCGGGATTTTGGGTCGCGACTATTAGCGGCGTTACGGGCAGGGGAGTCACAGAGCACTCGGATGCAAAAATTACCGTATCTAGTATCTCCTGTTCTGAAACCGGAGGACGTTGCAAGTTGTAACGGAGAGGTCGCCCCAGTTCTCTGAATACAGGCGCGGTTGATGCTCAAACTGCCTTGATAGAATAGGAGGCGATGGGCTTAGGAGTACTGGAGATGGGTGGCCTAGGAGTTTTGCTTGCGATTCTGCTTTATGGCGGCGGCGCTTGGAAGTTTTGGAACGGCTTTAATCGCACGACCTACAGCCAATCGAAGCTGATATTAACCTTGTTCTGGCCGCTGCTGCTGGCAAACTCGTCCTACCGCGATAATTTCAAGAAGGCTCTCAAGCGATAGGGGTTCGCAAGTAGCGCGTACAGGCTAGGGGTGTTTACGGATTGCAAATCGCGGACGAACGATATGACAGCCATCACGTTGAACTTAGAGCCATTCACTCAACAGTTGAATTCTGAGCAGTTTTACGCGCTCTGCATGGCTAATAAAGACCTGGCAATGGAGCGCAGTCCTGAGGGAGAACTCATTATCGTGTCCCCTGTCGGTGGTGAAAGTGGTAAGCGTGAAGCTCAATACATTATTAAGCTAGGGGTCTGGAATGAGCGAACTGGCTTGGGTGAAGTGTTCAGCTCATCCACTGTCTTTAGCCTTCCGGATGGAGGCGATCGCTCTCCTGATGCAGCTTGGGTTAAGCGAGACCGCTGGCAGGCACTCACAAGAGAAGAGCGCCAGAAATTCCCGCCCATCTGTCCTGATTTCGTGATTGAACTTAGATCAGAGAGCGACCGCCTAAAACCCCTTCAGGCAAAGATGCAGGAATATCTGGATAGTGGGTTAAGGCTCGGTTGGTTGATTAACCCACAAGACCAATCCGTGGAGATTTATCGGGCTGGGAAAGCGGTTGAGGTGATTCGAACGCCTGTCAATCTTTCCGGTGAGGAGGTTCTGCCTGGGTTTTCACTGGATATCAGCTAGGGCGATCGCCTGAACGCCCTTTGTAGGTGTCAATGTCGTTAAAGATCTTGTCATGAATCCTACCACCCCAGCTCAAGGCGTCATCGATTCTTTGCAGACCATCCTAGATGCAACCGTATCAGAAGATTATGATCTTTTTACAACGGTGGGGGATGCAAATTATAAGGCTGGCATCACCAAACAAATGTTTGAGGGCGTTTGCGAACAGCTTGCGCCACGGATGAAACGGGGATACTCAACGACTTACTCGTGCCAGCTTAAGCAAGGAAGCTATCGACCCCGTTCACCCGCCGCTAGAAACCTTTCGGACTCAACGAAAGGACTCTGTACAGTCGGTGTGCAACAGGATTTTATACGGCTTGACTTCGCAGCAATCTTGAACCACCGTCTGAAGCAATTTTCTCAAAAGAGCTATCCATCTCAACAAACAAATCCCAATAATCTTCGTTGCATAGTGTTGCCAAGATCTTAATAACTAGCTCTTCTAGCTGAGTATTACGCTTTCCCTTCCAAAGGCTATCGGCTAGAGCAATGCATAACTCCTCGAAAGAGCATTCCATCGTTTGCCATTGAGCATGAGAACGGCAACATCGAGCGAGTTTTGGATCAACTCCATGCATGATCAGCAGTTCCTCGCCATCAGCTTCGTGCTTGTTTCCTTTACCAATTAATTCCTCTGGATGGAGAATCTTGCCTATATCGTGAAATGCAACACCTAACTGGATGAAACTCTCATCAAACTGAACCCCTAATTGATGCAGCTTGGAGATGAGCAATTCAGCCGCTTCAGCGACCAACCTGACGTGGAGGATTAACTTTGGCGGTGCTCCCAACTCTTGCATAAGTTGATAAACCTCATGTGCTGCAGTTTGAAAGATTTTGGCTTGATTACTCATGCAGCAACTTACCAGCAGAATACAAGACATTACGGTTTAATTATATCGGCGATCGCCCACCAAGGGCTCTGGAGAACCTTTACCTCGAATGCCAACAGATGCGCTTTGAGTACCGTCCCAACCAACCAACTCAGCCGTATAACAAATTTATTTATGGAAGCTGAGCTTTGAGGATGGCGGCGATGAATTCGTGGCATGCATGGCTATGAATGGTGAAAAAGTCGGGGGAATTTTTATTTCGTGATGCTCCCCTGTTATTGAACTGTGATGGTGCAGATCAAGCCTCTGTCTGCATATCAGTGTTCTGACTACTGTCCCAGATAGGCCTCCAGAACCTTCGCGTTACTCTGGATCTCAGCAGGCGTTCCGGAGGTCAGGTTCTGCCCTTCTGCCAGCACCCACACGCGATCGCACAGGGACATAATCACATCCATGTTGTGCTCAATGATCAAGAACGTGATGCCTTCCTGGTTCCAGGTTTTGATGTGCTCGCAGATTTTTTGAATCAGGGTCGGGTTCACTCCAGCTGCGGGCTCATCTAGCAAAATGAGCTTGGGGTCAGCCATGAGCGCCCGCGCCATTTCTAGAAGCTTGCGCTGCCCCCCTGACAAAGCGCCTGCGTAGGCGTGCGCCATGTGGCTCATGCCCACCGACTCCAGAATCTGTAATGCGCGATCGCGCAAGCGTTTTTCCTGGTTAACGATACTGAGACGGCGGGACAAAATCCAGGTGTTGCGCAGTTTTTCGCCCGCTTGGCGGGGCGCAGCCAGCATCATGTTGTCTAAGACCGAAAGTTTAGAGAGCACCCGCGCCACCTGAAACGTGCGCACCATACCCTGCCGCGCAATTTGATGACAGGGCAGAGTATGGATAGGTCTACCGTTAAACATGACCGTTCCTGCATCCGGTGGGATGAAGCTGCACAGCAGATTAAATAGGGTGGTTTTGCCCGCACCGTTAGGGCCAATCAAGCCGACAATCGAGCCGGATTCTACGGACAAGTGAACATCCTGCACGGCCTTGAGGCCACCAAAGGATTTACAAAGGTGTTGGGCAGACAGCAGCGGTTGCGCGACTGCCGTTGAAACAGAATTATCGACCAAGGGTAAGCTCCTCCTTATTGCCCAGAATGCCTTGGGGTCGCCACATCATCAACACAATCAATAGCAGCCCAATCACCATGATCCGAAATGCCCCCAGTCGAGCATCATCAAAGGGCAGCAGATTCGGCAGAATAAATCGCGTTGCGGCGTCATAGGCCCAGAAAATCAGTGCCCCCAGCAGGGTGCCAACATTATTGCCAGACCCGCCCAGTACCACAATAATCCAGGCTTGGAAGGTAATCAGGGGCACAAAGCCATCGGGGTTAATAAAGGTGAGCTGCCAGGCATAAAATGCCCCCGCCAGCCCCGCGATCGCCCCGCCAATCATCAGGGACTGGAGCTTGTAGCGAAACACATCCTTGCCCAAGGCTCGCACCACTTCTTCATCTTCGCGGATGGCCTTCAGCACCCGGCCCCAGGGCGATTTTGAAAGGGCCTCAAGTCGCCAGAAGACTACAGCCACCGTCACAATCAGGAGCCACATCAACCCAGACTTATAGGAATAATTCCAAAGACCCAGGATGCCAGACCAGTAAACCATCAGCATGATGCCCAGGGTCAGGGTGGTGGCACCAACGGTGAGGTGGGTGGCCCCAGGAATTTGCAGGGGCTGATTGAGATCGAGCTGCCGCTGCAGGTAGGCGATCGCCATGCCAATGCCCCAGGGAACGAACCCCAAAAAGGCAAACCCGGTATTGACCGTGAATCCAAGCCAGAGACAGGTTGCCAGGGCCAACAGGCTGACTAAATATCCGGCAAACAAGAGGGGCTGGCCCCGAGGCGATCGCGGAGGTTCAGAGGCAGGGGGCTGTTTGTGCTGCCCGAGCCAGCGCCAGAACTGCCACAAACTCCAGCCGAAAATGGCCGTCAGCACCCCGGCCATCAACAGCTGCACGGGCAGACTCGGGGTGAGCTGTGCCAAGGGTAAGGGAAACCCATAGACGCCGCGGGTGCCCTGGGTGATTTCTTCCTCGTTGAGGGCAATGAGTCGAACGATCTCTGAAACCCCAATGGTCACAATCGCTAAATAGTCTTCCCGTAGCCGCAGCGTTGAAATACCGATCAGCAACCCTAACAGCGCTGCCAGTCCTCCCCCGGCCAAGGCGGCAATCAACAGCGGTACACCCTTCAGGCTCAGCAAGACGGTCGTGTAAGCGCCGAGGGTCATGAAGGCAATATGGCCAAAATTAATCAGCCCTGTAAATCCCCACTGCAAGTTTAGCCCCAGGCTAAAGAGTGCATAGGTCGCTACGAAGATTGTCAAAGAAGTGAGGTAACCGACCATAGCAATATCACCGGAGGTCTACAGCAGAAAGCAGCGCCAAACCACAACCCATGTCAAACGACAGGGCGTTGCGAAAAGCATTGAAATTCTACCCTACTCTTTCCCCACGACCAATGCACCTGGCCCAAAAGCCAGGGCAAACGCAAACTCAATCGGTAAGGACTTTGAGCGGCGTTATTGCAGCAGTAGGGAACATCACGGTGTACTGGGATCACCCCCCTGAATCTCAACAACATCGGCTCATTTGATGAAACAGTCATACCGAGTCCGAAACTGGAGTGAGAACAACCTCCTATTGGGACAACGGGGTCGTTGGACGTTCTGGCCGTCTAAAGGCTTGGTATCAAGCAATGGCTCAATACCAAGCCTTCAGCCTGCCAAGGGTAGACTAGGCCCACCAGGGTGGTTCACCAGTCCGTGGATCGATGTCTTTCCAGGGATAAAGCCAGATGGCATCCGCTTTCACCTCAACGCGGGTGAGTTTTAAGGGCAAGGGTGCGGGGCCGCGAACCACGTTCCCTGTATTGTCGTACAACGAGCCATGACAGGGACATTGAAACTGCTGATCCATGGGGTTCCAGGGGAAGGTACATCCCAGATGAGTACAGTTATCCACGATGCCCATCCGGTCGAGAGTGCCATCTTCCATCACCGTTAGATAGGTGGGTTCACCCGCCAAACCTGCGACGAGGGCACGGCTTCCCGGTGCGAAGGCTAAGATTTGACTGGCAGGAATCAGATTTCCCAGTTGGTCTTTGGCAAGCATGCCCCCGTCTGCACTGGTTTCAGAGATGGGGAGAAAGAATTTGGCTACTGGATACAAGGCTGACCCCACGGTGGTAGCAACAACCGCCCCGGTCATAAAGTTCAGAAGTTGCCGCCGTGAAGGGCTGGGAACGTCGGGCTGTAGGGAGTAGGAGTGAGTCATAACTTCAGTTGCAAAAATCGTGGTGAACGGAATTGAACTTCCTAACGAGGCGTCAAATCCTATGGGGTTGGATCTGTCTTGCGGGTGTTGATCCCCAGGAGTTGGTAGAGTCCACAGAATCCAAACAAGCCAGTGAGAGAGGCGATCGCACCCGCAATAATCAGGCCAATTCCCAAGGCTGATCCGGGAAACAGACCCAAGCCTAAATACAAGAGAATCGACCCTAAAACTAAGCGAGCAACTCGATCAGTCGTACCAACATTACTGAACATGATTGACCTCCAAAACATGCGCTCGGTGAGATTGCAATCCAGCAGACAATGAACAGTCATGGAGCTGGAGAACGTGTCACCATTTCATCTAACCCAATGGTAGGAAGAACGAGATGGGAGGTCTGTGACAAAATCACATAGCGAACTTATTGGGCAATTTCAGCGAGGGCCGTTGGGTTCAGAAGGGTAACAGCCCCCCGCGAGAGGCGGACTATCGCCTTCCTTTCCATCTCTTTTAAGAGGCGGCTCACAACTTCCCGAGAACTGCCGAGTTCTAGTGCGATCGCCTCGTGGGTGATTTGAATCTCTTGGGATGCTGGGGTGAATATCGATAACAGATAGGACGCAATCCGACTATCCATGCGGTGGAACGCCACTTCTTCCACAATTTCCATCACCGTAGATAGCCGCTGCGAGAGCAAACTAAAAATATAGCGTTGCCACAGTGGATCATGGGTCATCCAGTCTTGAAGGGCTTGAGCCGGGAGTCCAATCGCTTCCACCTCCGTCTCAGTCACCGCAAAGGCGGGAAATTTTGTTAGCGGCTATAAGGTCTGGGCTAGGAAGCTGTCGCCAGTGGCAGAAATTGAT
>CAZXWR010000075.1:0-13985 GCA_964644325.1 uncultured bacterium | reverse complement strand
GCAAGTATCGCGATACGGTGCGGGATTTCTGGCGGGGTGAAGACAGTCGCCTCGCGGAGTTTGCCTATCGCTTAACGGGCAGTTCGGACCTGTATCAAATCAATGGTCGCCGCCCCCATGCCAGCATCAACTTCATCACGGCCCACGATGGCTTTACCATCAATGACCTGGTGAGCTACAACGACAAGCACAATGAGGCCAACGGCGAAGAGAATCGCGACGGCGAAAGCCACAACCGTTCCTGGAATTGTGGTGCCGAAGGCGAAACAGATGACCCAGAGGTCATCACCCTCCGTAAGCAGCAGCGCCGCAATTTTCTAGCCACCCTGCTGCTGTCCCAGGGGGTGCCGATGCTGGTGAGCGGCGATGAAATGGGGCGATCGCAGCGGGGCAATAACAACGCCTACTGTCAGGACAATGAAATTTCCTGGATTGACTGGAACCTGCCGGAAGAGAACGAAGCCCTCCTCGACTTCACTCGCCAGCTCATCGATCTGCGCCGCCGTCATCCCGTATTTCGTCGCCGGAAATGGTTCCAAGGCCGTGCCATCCACGGTTCAAAAGTCCATGACATTGCCTGGTTCAACGTGGACGGCACCGAAATGACCGAGGATCAATGGCAAGAAGGCTTCATTAAGGCGATCGCCATTTTCCTCAACGGCGAAGAAATCGCCACCCCCGGCGAGCGCGGGGAGCGCATCATTGACGACAGCTTCATGATGCTGTTTAACGCCCACTACGAAACCCTAGAATTCACCTTGCCCCAGGGTCTCCAGCCCTGGGAATGGACTACCCTCATCGACACCACCAAGCCCCGGATGATTCAGCGCGGCAAACGTTACGTTGAAGACAAACCCATCCCCGTGGTTGCCCGTTCCTTTATGCTGCTCAAACGCCTGGGACGCACCGCAGGCGATGATGACGAGTAGTTGATTCTTGATCAGACCCTAATGGCGAATTTAACCCTATGAATATTGGTGCTGTTTATCAGTCCGATCGCGGCTGTCAGTTCACGGTTTGGGCACCTCTGCGGCAGGCTGTGACCCTAGAAATTGTGGCGCCCCAGGCCCGTCAGGTGCCCCTCACCCAAGATGAGCAGGGTTACTGGCACGCAACGGTTCCTGACCTAGAACCGGGGAGCCTCTATTACTATGTGCTGGATGGCGAACTTCAGCGCCCTGACCCCGCCTCCCAGTCCCAGCCCCAGGATGTCCACGGCCCCTCTCAGGTGGTAGATCACGCCTTTGCCTGGACAGATGACACCTGGCAAAATATTCCCCTCGCCGACCTCATTGTTTACGAGCTGCACGTGGGCACCTTCACCCCAGAAGGCACCTTTGCCGCCATTATTCCCCGACTCGCCGACCTCAAGGCCCTGGGAATCACCGCCATTGAACTGATGCCCGTGGCCCAGTTTCCGGGCGATCGCAACTGGGGCTATGACGGCGTCTATCCCTTTGCGGTGCAGCAGTCCTACGGCGGGCCTGCGGGCCTGAAGGCACTGGTAAACGCCTGCCATGCGCAGGGGATTGCCGTGGTTTTAGACGTGGTTTACAACCACTTTGGCCCTGAAGGTAACTACACTCGCGACTTTGGCCCTTACTTCACCGATAAATACCAGACCCCCTGGGGGAGTGCTCTCAACTTTGATGATGCCTATTGCGAAGGGGTACGGACACTCTTCGTTCAAAACGCCCTGTACTGGTTCGAGACTTACCACATTGACGCCCTGCGCCTGGATGCTGTTCACGCCATCTATGATTTTGGTGCTAAGCCGTTTTTGGCAGAGCTGGCTGAGGCCGTCGAGTCCTTCTGTCAAACCCAAGGCCGCACCCACCTGCTCATTGCGGAAAGTGACCTAAACGATGCGCGGGTGATCCAGCCTCCGGCGCAAGGTGGGTATGGCATTGATGCCCAGTGGAGCGATGACTTTCACCACGCCCTCCACGCCCTGCTGACGGGGGAGGGGCAGGGCTACTACAGCGACTTTGGCCAGACCACTCACCTAGCCAAAGCCCTCAAAGCTGGGTTTGTCTATGACTGGCAGTATTCTCCCTTCCGCAAACGCTACCACGGCAACTACGCGGGCGATCGCCCGGGGGAGCAGTTTGTGGTGTGCGCCCAGAACCACGACCAAGTCGGCAACCGTATGCTGGGGGAACGCCTGACAGCACTGGCCTCCTTTGAAGCCCTAAAGCTCTCGGCTGGAGCCGTCTTGCTCTCCCCCTACATTCCCCTGCTGTTCATGGGCGAGGAATATGGTGAACCAGCACCCTTCCTCTACTTCATTAGCCACACCGACCCTAATCTGGTGGAAGCCGTGCGCCAGGGTCGCAAAGCTGAATTTGCCGACTTCCACGCTCAGGGGGAACCGCCCGACGCCCAAAGCCAGGAAACCTTTCAGCAGTCAAAACTGAACTGGGAAAAACGCACGGTGGGTCATCACCAGACCCTGCTGCATCTGTATCAGCATCTGATCCAGTTACGACAGCAGCATCCAGTCCTCAAGCTGCTCGATTTGCAAAAGATTGAGGTCACATCCGGTGCACAGCACAGTCTATCCTGGCGGCGCTGGCACGACCAGCAGCAGCTCTTTTGCGCGCTGAACTTTGGTCAAGAAACGGCAGAATCTGGCCCGCTCCCTGAGGGCACCTGGCAAAAACTGCTAGACTCCGCAGATACGAACTGGATGGGGCCGGGTTCCCAAACGCCAGATGCGGTATCCACCCCGACCTCCCTCTCGCTGCCGCCCCAAAGCTTTGTCCTCTATGCGTCCCAGCTCTAAACGCTATCTGTATACATGCTTCTGCTAGCCTAGACTTTAAGCCCCATGGAAGCGGCCCTCAGGCGATCGGCGGCAACCCGTCTAAACTGGCGATCGCCGCTCATTCTCTTTAACATCTCAGCATTTTTAGCACTTAGGTTACTCAGATGCGTATTCCCGCTGCGACTTATCGCATACAGTTCAACCCGAAGTTTGGTTTTGAAGCGGCCCAGCATATTGCCCCCTACCTAGCAGAGTTAGGGATTTCCGATTTATATGCTTCCCCCATCTTTAAACCTCGGCAGGGGAGCACCCACGGCTACGATGTGGTGAACCCTAACCAGCTCAACCCAGAACTAGGCACTTCAGAACAGTTTCAGGCCTTAATTCAAACCCTACAGGCCCATCAACTTGGCTGGTTGCAGGACATTGTCCCCAACCACATGGCCTACGACAGCCAGAATCCATTTCTGATGGATATTTTGGAGCATGGCCCTAACTCAGAATACTTTAACTACTTTGATATTGAATGGGAGCATTCCTACGACGACATCAAGGGTAAAGTGCTAGCGCCCCTACTGGGTGATTTTTACGGCAATTGCCTGGAAAAAGGTGAAATTCGGCTCCAGTATGCTCAAGAGGGACTAACGGTTCACTACTACGGGCTGAAGCTACCCATTCGCATCGAGTCCTACACCAAGTTCTTGACCCACGGCCAGGAGCGTCTGGCCCAGTCCTTGGGCCGAGAGCATCCCGACTATATTAAGCTGCTGGGCATTCTCTATTTCCTGAAGGATACGCCCCTCCTCGATAATCCTGGTGAACAGCGCAAGGATCAGGCCTATTTTGTCAAAACACTGCTCTGGGAACTGTACACCGCCAATGAAGCGGTGCAAACATTTGTGCAGCAGAATCTAGGCATGTTTAACGGCGAGGTTGGCAAGCCAGAAAGCTTCGCCCTCCTGGATGACCTGCTCTCGGAACAGTTCTATCGGTTGTCCTTCTGGAAGGTGGGGGCAGAAGAACTCAACTATCGCCGCTTTTTCACCATCAATGAACTGATCTGTGTGCGGGTAGAAGATGCCGATGTCTTTAATGCCACCCACGACTTAGTTGGCCAGCTTGTTGCCGATGGTCAGATTACCGGGCTGCGGATTGACCACATTGACGGCCTTTATAACCCCAATCAATATCTCCAGTGGCTGCGGGAGAAAATGGATGATGCTTACATCGTGGTGGAAAAAATTCTGGAGCTCGGGCAAGAGTATTTTTCCCGCTCTGAGGAACTCCCCGAGGAGTGGCCTGTACAGGGCACCACAGGCTATGACTTTTTAACCTGCGTGAACGCGCTGTTTTGCCAGCGCGAAAACTACCGCCAGTTCTCTGATCTCTACGCTCGCTTTAGCGAGGTGGAATCCGACTATGAGGCGCTAGTTGCAGAAAAGAAGCGCATCATTGCTGATAAAAACCTAGCGGGCGACGTCGAAAACCTGGCGAACTTCCTGAAGCGGCTGGCCGGGCAGCATCGCTATGGCCGAGACTTTACCCTCAACGGCTTACGACGCGCCATTCTGGAAGTTTTAATTCTGTTTCCGGTCTATCGTACCTACACCAGTCCCCAGGGGCTACGGGAGAAAGATCGGATCTGCGTGCAGGATGTGCTGCGGCAGGCCAAGGTGCAGCTCCCCATCCTGGTCAACGAGCTGAACTTTATTGAAAAAATTCTGCTGCTGGAGTACGACGATAACTCAACGCCCGAGGATCAGGCCCAGTGGCTGCACTTTGTGATGAAGTTTCAGCAATTTTCGGGGCCACTGATGGCGAAGGGGTTTGAGGATACTTTTCTGTACGTTTACCATCGCTTTGTGTCCCTGAACGATGTGGGGGGGATGCCCCATCAGTTTGGGATTACGATTCCGGCGTTCCACAGCTTTACCCAGAAACGGCAGGATCGCTGGCCCCACACCATGAATGCGACCGCGACCCACGACACCAAACGCGGCGAGGATTTTCGCGCTCGGCTCAATGTGCTGTCCGAAATTCCTGCCGAATGGGAAGCGCAGGTGATGGCTTGGGGAGAGCGGAATCAGGCGCATAAAGCCGTGGTGAGCGATCGCCTGATTCCCGATCGCAACGATGAGTACTTCCTGTACCAGACCTTGGTGGGGGCTTTCCCCTTTGAGGAGCATGAGTACCCGGAGTTTATTGAGCGCATTAAAGAATATGTGATCAAGGCTGTCCGCGAAGCGAAGGTGCACACGGCCTGGCTCCACCCCGATACCGACTATGAAGCAGGCTTCGTGCAGTTTATCGAGCGCCTGTTGCAGCCCACAGAAGAGAACCTCTTCCTGCCGGAACTGCGCGCCTTTCAACAGCGCATTGTCGACTACGGTATTTTTAATTCCTTGGGTCAAACCCTGCTGAAGCTCACGGTACCGGGTGTCCCCGATGTCTACCAGGGCACCGAACTGTGGGACTTAAGCCTGGTAGACCCGGATAACCGTCGTCCGGTTGACTTTGAGCGGCGGCGGGGCTGGCTCAAAGATTTAAAGACGCGGGCCAAGTCGGATGTCTTGGGGCTGCTGGCCGAACTGCACGAAACTCGCATCTATGGTGGCATCAAGTTTTATCTGACGACGCGCACCCTCCACACCCGCCAGAAATATCGCGAGCTGTTCCAGCAGGGCTCCTACATTGCCCTGGAGGTTATGGGTAAGCATCGGGAGCACATCGTCGCCTTTGCCAGACACTATGGCGATGAAACGGCTATTGTCGTCGTGCCGCGACTCCTGACGGGCCTCGTTGAGCCCGGTCAACTGCCCGTTGGCCGCAGCGTTTGGGGTGAAACCCGCATCGAAGTTCCCCAGGGTTTGCAGGGTACCTGGAAAGATGTCTTCGCAGAACATACCGTGAAGGGGGGAGATACCCTGGCGATCGCCCAGATTTTGAAGCACTTCCCGGTTGGCCTACTGATCAACAAGAAGCGATCGCCCCTCTCTCCCGCCAGCGTCGAAGCTGCTATGACGCGCTCCGTCTAAGCACCCACAGCCCGGAGTAGGTTAACCCGGAATCATCGGGCTGGATCAACAAAAAGTGCACCCCCTGGGCCTGCTGCTGCCGGGTTCTAAATTGGGCCGCAGCCTGCTTGACGTCATCATCGTCATAGGTGGCGATGACCCAGCGCTCATTGGGGGGCGCTGCCAAGATCAGACCCCCCAGTTCCTGGGCCATGGCCTCCAGCCACTGAGGTTGGCGGTCTGCCAGCCACCGGGCCAGCTTCATCGACTGACGCCCTCCTTCAATAACCACCCCTGGCACGCGGGTACTGTGCTCGAGGGGCACTTGGCTGGGCAGCGCTCCGGGCTGTACCGCGCGCACCGGAATCGGTTGGGCTAACAGACGGTCTTCTAGGTCACGCGCCGCCAGACTGGCAAACTGCCAGCGATCGCCCCAGAGGTTTGTGGGCAGGGGCTGGGGGGGATTGGGTGACATCATGGGTGGGGTGTCTTTACAGGCTAAAGGATTGACGCTGGCGCTTGACCGTAGATTGTGACGTGTGGGAGACCGACAAGGGTTTGGGTCTTTACAGGCTAAAGGATTGACGCTGGCGCTTGACTTCGTACAGCATAACGGCTGTGGCGATCGCCGCATTCAAAGACTCCACCCCAGCACTCAGGGGGATCTGCACCTGATGATCCGCTGCTGCCAGCAGCTCAGGGGGTAACCCTGCCCCCTCATTGCCCACGGCAATCAGCGTCGGTTGGGTATAGTCCAGGGACCAGTAATCGTGGCTGGCATGGGGAGAGGTGGCGACCAGCTGAAATCCTTGGGCTTGGTACTGACGCACCCTGGGGAGCAACTCAGCGCAGGGTTGCGCCGCCACCTGAAACCAAGCCCCTGCCGAAGCTCGCAGCAGCTTTGGATTTTCTAAATCCACGCATCCCGGCCCCAGAAGCAGCCCTTCCCCACCCACCGCCGCCAGGGTGCGGAGTATCGTACCTAGGTTCCCCGGATCTTGGATGGCATCGACCACCAGTCCCAGAGACTGAATGCCTGAGTTCAGCGCAGCCCGCGATCGGGCGATCGCCACCACGCCGCTGGGACTGGACGTAGCCGCCACCGAGGTCAACACCGCTTCGCTGACCGTTTCCAGACGCACATCTAGCGCTTGCAGCTGAGCCAACAGCTGCGGTTCTTTGTGCTGCCACCGCTCTGAGTAACACACCGCCTCAAGGGGCCAATCTGCTGCCACCGCCGCCTGTAAAAGATGGGTGCCCTCTAGTAAGAAAGCACCCATCTGGCGGCGATATTTAACCTGGTGCAGCTTCCGCAGCTGTTTAATGAGCGGATTTTGCACGCTGGTGAGCATAGTTTTCATTGTTCAATGCGGAACCCGGGACTTGAACCCGGAAGTCCTTGCAGACACTAGAACCTGAATCTAGCGCGTCTACCAATTCCGCCAGTTCCGCACAGTCAGCAGCATATCTCAGCTGCAACTTACTATCATTCATCATTGCGCCAACATCCGTCAACTCTTTTGCCGCCTTTTTGTGAACATTGGGGTGATCTGACGGTATCTGTGACGCTGGAACAGCCGATTATCTTGCCACCGCTTTACCAAGTCAGCCCAGAGAACTGCCCTTGAAGCAAGGCCTAACTGCCGTTTGCTTGGCAAGGGGAACAGAGGCCAAAAAACTCTAGGGTATGGTAGTAGATTTCAAATTGGGCGACCTTTTGCAGGTGCGTTTCTAGCTCATGCACCGGGCAATCATTTTCCGCGATGGGAATGGAGGTGCCGCACTGTAGGCAGGTCAAATGGTGCTGATCAGACTGAACGATGCTGTAGAGCGTTTCGCCACTGCTGACCACTCTAGCCTGTACTGCCCCGGCCAACTTGAGGGCTTCTAACGCCCGATAAACGGTTGCTAAGCCTAAAGGTGTTGCCACGCGGCGCAGCTCTACATAGAGCGTTTGGGCCGATAATTCTTGATTGAGCTGCTTCAAAAGCTGCAGCACTTTTTCTTGGCTTGACGTTCGCTGCGCTTTCATGAACCTGAGTTAAAGCCCCTACATGCTTTTACTGAAATCTTAGTATTTCCCCAGCCCACCTGCCCAACAATGCTGAGGGTTCTTTGCCAGCCGATAGATCACAACAGATGCTGCCATTGTCCGGGCCAGTCTAGCCGATCCTCTCCAATCCGCCTGAGCAATCCGACGCGCAATCCGACCGTTAAAGTCAGACTCACGCGTTGGCTAAATTGCTTGAGCTTTATAAATTGCAAATATTTTTGAGCCGATCAACTTTATGAAAAACCGTTAATTTAGGAATACTAAAGGGAGATGGTCAGCCATGCTACTCCAAACGCCTCCATATCCGGTACTATCGGTACCAAACTCCTGTATACAAATGTTGTAGAGCACTCCAGAGGCGGCTCGATATTAACCCTAGGGATCATTGTTTTTGCCGATTTGCCTTGAAATTCACGCCATATCATCGAGACAAAACCCTTGAATTGGATTCAGCGCAAATTAAGCCATTGGTCTAAGCCTAAGACGCAAGAGGTGAAGGAGTCGAGCAGCTCTCTTGCAAAACTCTACGGTGACGACTTAACGGATCCTGATGCTCTGATACACCGCGCCAACAAGCGTGCCACAGGGGGCGATATTGACGGTGCGTTCTCTGACTTTGACAGTGCGATTAGCATCAGCCCAGCGCGGGCTACGGCCTACTACAACCGTGGTTTCTTGCACAACACCCTCGGCAACTTTGAAGAAGCCATCGAAGATTTCAACCGGGTGCTCGATCTCCTGCCAGACTACGATGAAGCCTACTACCAACGGGGTAACAGTCGTCTGAAACTGAACGATCTGAATAATGCTGAGCAGGATTTTAGTCGCGCCCTCCAAATCAACCCCTACTCCATCAAGTCTTACTATAAGCGGGCTGAAACCTATGCGGAGCTAGGGGATACAGCTGGGGCACTGGCAGACTATGCCCAGGCGATCGCCCGGATTCCCAAGGATGCCAATGCCTATTATCAGCGGGGCCGATTTTTGGCCAAACTCGGTGAGCTTCAGGCCAGCATTGATGATTTCAATCAGGCGATTCAGCTCAATCCACGGCACGCGGATGCCTACTGTAGCCGGGGGTGCTGCTTTGCTGAGCTCGGAGAAATGGAGAAGGCCAGTCAAGACTTTAACCAGGCCCTGCTCCATAACCCCTCCCACCAGGCTGCTTATTACCAGCGCATGTACAGCTTAGGGATTCTCAAGGAAAACCCGGTAGACCTCCAGCAGCTCAACATTAAGGCAACGGATACTAACCCGCGGATCCCCACGGTTACTCCGGTGACCGTTTCATCCGAAACGGTTGCGTTTGATGACGAGGACGACGATGACCTCAACCCCACTCAACCCCTGATTTCGCAGACAGTCAAGCTAGAACCCGAAAGTCTCGATGGCTTTTTTGAGCGGGCTAATAAGCGAGCACTGCAGGGCGATCTGGAGGGGGCGATCGCCGATTACACCACCATCATTGAGCAAGATCCGCAAAACACACAGGCTTATTTTCGCCGGGGACAAAACCTGAGTTCCCTGGGCGATACCGAAGCGGCTATGGCCGACCTCAACACAGCCATTCACTGGACCAGGGTTCATTCCCTGGGCCGCCTGAAAGATTTCAATGGGGCGTTGAGTGAAACCATTGAAACCCTCAAGTCAGAACTCAATAAACCCAAGCCCAGTCGTCAGGGTGCAGCGCGGGGCATGCCGATTGAAGAAGCGATTGCGGTGCATTCTGAGACGATTGCCCAGAACCCTGACGATGCTGACGCCTATTTCAAACGGGGGCAGAGTCGCGCGCTGCTGGGCGACTTACAAGGGGCGATCGCCGATTACACTAGTGCCATTCAACTCAATCCGCAGCACTCCGATGCCCACTATCGTCGGGGATTGAGTCGGGCAGCCTTGGGGGATAGTGCAGGGGCCACCACCGACTTAAACCGCGCTATTTTGCGGAAGCCAAGCGCTGATATCAGCTTACCAACCCCGAGTAGCGGCTTGGCCAGTGGCCGTCCTCAAAACGGAGCGAAACCATTACTGCCAGGGACTAGCACGGTTGGGAACCTCAACCTCAACCTCAACCCCAGCAGCTACTGTAACCACGCGGGGAATCGACCGGGCAACCGCTTCTGTGTGCACTGCGGGGAAACCCTCCATCCGCCAGTCCAGCCTGGGAAAGTCACGAACAGCCAGGATACGGTCTCTGAAACTGCCCTGAAAACAGCGATCGCTTCCTCCCCGGCTTCGCTAGATCCGGTGTTACTGTTAGAGCAAGGTCGGTTTCGCTGTGAGACGGGGAATGTCCAGCAGGGGTTAAAGGATATCGGTACGGCGCTGAAAGTGTTTCTAGACCAGCAGAATATCCCTAAGTTTCAAGAGGCAAGCCGCTTGATTCAGCAATATTCTACAAAGCTCTAACGCCGACCAGCTCTCCAGCCAGAATGTCACCTTAGACTTGGAGCTGGGTGATGGCAATACTGCCACTTAAGCAAACATCAATGTCGCTTCCCGGTTCGCGCTGGCGCTCCGCGTATGCCCCCTCATAGTGCAACGAGTCGCCCTCAACCCGAAAGGACACCGGGAGCGGTTGTCGAGAGGGTGGACAAAACACCATGGCGGGCGGGGTCACTGTCACGTCTGGATGGGGAAAATTGACGTTCCAGAAGCTGTGGGGCGGTAGCGGCTGCTCCTGTAATCGCGTGAGTACCTGCATGGCCCACTGCGTGGCCTGCTGCCAATCAATGGGCACCGCCCCCCGGCGATACTGCGAGAAGGCAATACCAGGAATGCCGTGCAGCGCAGCCTCCCGCACGGCGGCAACGGTGCCCGAGAGATAGCAATCGGCCCCTAAATTAGCGCCCGCATTAATACCCGATAAGACCCAGGTTACCTGGGGCTGTAAATGAAAGCGGGCCACCCGCACACAGTCTGCGGGGGTACCGCTAATGCCGAAGACCGAACCCACGCGATCGCACAACGGTAAATCGGACAGCGGCTTCACCTGAATCGGGAGCCCCGTTGTTACCTGATGCCCACAGCCAGAATGGTGCCCAAGGGGAGCCACAACCAGTGCCTCAGGAGCCTGGATGTCGGGGCTATGGAGTGATTTTGCCAGCGCCTCCAGACCAGGTGCCGCGACCCCATCATCGTTGGTTAAAAGCCAGATCATTGGTTGTGATGGATCACGCCGCCCTCATTGTGTCATCGTTCTGGCAAAGCCAGAAAAAAATGAGCCTGACTCGATCGTCAAGCTCTACTCGCAGTTCATCATTGTCTTAGGTCAAGACAACCTCAGCCATTAGCTTCTGTAAATGCTGAGAACCCAGGTGCCAACATACCGCATGATCGGTAAGTCTCCCGGAGAAGTGACGCGACAGTTAAAGTAGTACATGCCACCCGATCGCGGATTCTGCACATTAGACAGCACGGCTTCAAAATTGGTACCCGCTGGAATCGGTGCTTCGGGAATGATTTCAATGATGCGACTGTCAGCATCAACCTTCACCGAACTGACTGGAATCACGTCTGGCTTCTTGAAGTTGAAGATTTTGTTCTTGGCCGACTTTTGCAGCGAGACTTTGTCTTCGTTGAAGGTTCCGTCGTAATAGTCCGGGTAAGAAATGACAATGCTATCAATGGCAACATCCTGGCGCTTAATTTTTAAGCGATAGCGATCTTGCATATGCCCCGGCGTGCCATAGTCCAGCACGTAACCGAGCTGCTGCTTACCAGAAGGGCCACCATCCCCCCAGACAAAACTAAAGCCGGGATTTGTCTGTGCCCAGGTAACCGCTGGTACGCCAGCGAGCAGGCAGCCAGCTACGAATAAAGACGGAAACCAACGCCGCATAGGAGATCTTGGGTGAGACATAGGACTTGACTGGTTAGGGTGTATGAAACAAATTAAGTTGCTGCCAATAGTAACAGTCTAGCGACAATCTAAGGGCGCGGATTGTGCCAGTTCCATCGGTGACGGACTAGGGCCAGTCCCGTTGAAATCCGGAGAGGGTCGACTTCCCATGACTCATCTCAGCGCGGTATCGATGTTAGCTTTGGGAGCCACCGTTCTCAAGACGCATCTATGGGCAAAAGGTGCCGGAACATTTTCTAAGCTCATGCAGGATGACTCACATCGCCGACCCTAGGGTCAAGCCTGACAAACCATTACAAATTTAAGATTACGTTGTGTTTGTTGACAAGTGTTAATACAAGTTAACCGCAAAAGCCGAAAAGGTAGGATATGCCGTAATTTACCCATACTATAAGTACTGAATCAATCTGAATCCAGAAGGTGCAAGATGAACTCACTCTCCTCACTCGTTCGTTCCAAGACTAGTTTAGCGGTCGGACTTTATATTCTGGCTTTTGTCAGCTTGGGCTTCCTTGCCAACGCGCAGGTTAGCTCTATGCAGCTGTTCCAGGCCGGAAGACCGATGTCTTTACGTTAAGTCTAGAAGTCCAGGTCAATGAAGCCCCGGACAGTTTTGGCTTGGCCCAATCTCAGTTTTAGCCAACTCAGATAGGACTAGGGGGGCTTTATTGTCCAATTCGTAGGTTAAATTTGAGGCTGCAGCTCGTTAGGGTGGGCAGCTTTTTTATTGGGACGATGAGTTCGTCGCAAGGCATTGCCCATCGGTGGCCTGGACTTAGGTAAGCTTGGTACACGATCCCACTATTGCAGCACGCTGAATTCGGCCTGGAGCAGTTCCAGGGTTTGCTGGAGGGCGACAACCGTCCAATCAATGTCAGCGGTGGTGGTGTGCAGCCCAAGGGTGAGGCGAATGCCTGCTTGTGCTTGACGATCGCTGTAGCCCATTGCCTTGAGAACTGAACTTGGCTGAAGCTTGCCGCTATGACAGGCAGACCCCGCACTGATGGCAATCCCTGCTAGGTTCAGGTGCTTGACTAGGGTTCTGCCGCTGATCGGCGGTGGTAGGGTGAGGTGATAGCTCAAGTGGTGGGGCAGCCGCTGGGTCAGGTGGCCTGTCGGTACTAATTCTGTCAATGCCTGCAGCTGCATGTGGAGGCGATCGCGCAGGGCTGTCAGTCTAGTTGCCTCGGCCTCCACCTCCAGTTTGGCGTGGTGGGCAGCAACCCCAAATCCGGCGATCGCCGCTACGGCCTGGGTGCCGGAGCGCAGCCCCTGTTCTTGACCGCCGCCACCGCCCATGGCCTGGATGGGTGTACCGGGTCGAACGTAGAGGGCGCCTACACCTTGAGGCCCGTAAAACTTATGGGCTGAGAGAGAGAGCAGGTCAACCCCCAGTGCCTGAACATCAACGGGGAGATGGCCCACCACCTGTACCGCATCGGTATGAAAGAGTGCACCCTGTTGCTGGGCGATTTGGGCCAGCGTTTGGATTGGCTGTAGCGTCCCCACTTCACTTTGACCGTAAATGATCGAAATGAGTGCGGTATTGGGCTGAATTGCACTCCTGAGCACTTCCGGCGTGACCTGCCCGGTTGCGGTGACGGGTAGGCGGGTGACCTGCCACCCTTGCTGCTCTAGGAGGGTTGCTGTGTTGGCAACAGCGGGATGTTCCACCGTCGAGACAATAAGATGCTGAGGCACAGGAAACCTGCGGGCTACCCCAAGCAGCGCCAGTTGATCGGCTTCGGTACCCCCAGCCGTGAAGATAATAGAGTCGGGATCCGCGTTGATCAGCTGGGCGACCTGCCAGCGGGATTCCTCCA
Source organism: uncultured bacterium (assembly GCA_964644325.1). GTDB lineage: Bacteria > Cyanobacteriota > Cyanobacteriia > Thermosynechococcales > Thermosynechococcaceae > CAZXWR01. The sequence continues at coordinate 466 of CAZXWR010000075.1, read as the reverse complement.
CGCGAAAAGCAGCGCGCTTTCCCCATTCGTGCAGGCTAGACGGATTGCCCCACTCTTCCGTGAGGGCGACCTGCATCGCTGCGATCGCCTCTGGGCGGCAGGGCGTCGTGGCACTATAGTCCAGATAAACTTGCATTCAGCGACATCCAACAGAGTCCCCTACTAGACCCTAGCGAACTTTTGCCGCTTTATGACAGTGCCGTGATGCAAGCATGGTGACGGCCGATCGAGTCTGCTGCTGCTCTGAGTGGGTGTTGGCACAGGTCTATCGCCGAACCCAACAGACCTGTGCCAACACCCGTTGACCGCCCACCGTTACGGTTTTCCCTAATCGTGACCCCTGGGGTCACCCTAACCCTAGGCGATACCATACGATTAGATTGATTGACAATCTGAGTTTGCGAAGCAGTAGAGAAAGCGTTCACCATCATGGGATTCTTTGATTCAGACATTGTTCAGCAGGAAG
>CAZXWR010000074.1:0-13993 GCA_964644325.1 uncultured bacterium | reverse complement strand
ACAAGCTGGCGCAATTCTGACCCTCTCTGTCTGCCCTGGTGAGAAATCCGGGATCCAAGTAGGTCGATCGCTCCTCCCAGCCTTCTTGGGGCCAGGGGCGACCATCTTCAAAGATGGCAAACAGCTTCCGCCGCTGACCGTTGATCTCTTGGATGACGTTGCTCATTTCCCGTAGGTAGGCATCGTCATACTCCACCCGGCCCGTGCGAGGGTTTAAAAACTTAAAGTCCTGGGCCCCGTCCACACGGATACCATCGGCTCCTGTGTTAACTTTGCGGCGCTGCATTTCCAGTAAAATCGCCCGCACAATCGGATTTTGATGGTTGATGTCCTGGCCGTACATGTTGGGGCCATTCAGGTAGTGTCGATTGAGCAGCGCTTTGGACTGGTTGTCGGTGTGACCAAAGACAATGTCGTAAATAACTTGGATCGGCCCCGTGGGAAAGGTGTGCAGGGTGGCGATGAATTCCACCAGTTCATCTGGACGCAGGCTGGCAAGAACGGCTGGATTGGTGGCCGATGAAGCAGCAATGACAATGTCGTACCCCCAGTTCACGGTATCTACATTCTTGAGGGTGACAGTCACAATATCCTCCGAAACAATATCCTCCGAGGGGCTGTCCTGGACGATCAGGTCAGGATTTGGTTCAGGGTGGGCGGAACTGGTGGGGGTAGGGATCCGGACAGGGGTTTCTTCCCAGCTAAAAAAGTTGGGCATGGTGCGATCGCCAGCCAAATATTCCACCACGGGTTCAATGGGCAACAGCTGCACAGCGTCATAGCCAATGTAGTTTTCTTCGGCGGGGGACAGCGGCTGATGGGCTGAGAGCTTAGTCGCGATCTGCTGATAAATGCGGGTTAACCCTTCCAGGGATCCTTCCGGGGATGCCGTATTGACATGGAGCTGCAAAATATTCTGCGGTGGGGGCACTTTCTGGACGCGTGGCCCAGTCGGGTCAGCTCGGAAATAGTCTAGGTCAGCTCGCTGCTGCTGGAGGCGATTCAGGTCGTAGAGTTCGGCGGGGGCAAACACCCCATAGGGCAAAGAGTAGGCCAGCTCATCGCCAATGGTGCACACCTGGTCATTGCGATCAACATAGCGCAACCAGTAGAAACAGCCCGCCTGTTGGCGATCGCCAGGCTGCATCCCAGAATAAACACCGCAAAAGTAGGCTTTATGATGTCGCAGGGGCAGGCGATCGCGGCGAAACTTCACCTGGTGCTGTTTGGCGCGAAAGTTGATCGGTTCCAGGGGTGTCCAGACTTCGAGGTAAAGGTCTTTGGCACTTTTAACCTGGTAGTGATGCTCAATGGCAGACCAAGCCCAGTAGCCCCCTCGGGTCGGCCCCACATCTGGAATCCAAAAGGCAATTTCCGTGAGTCCATCGGGGCGGTAATGGGCGCCCAGACGCGTGGCCAGTACCCGCGCCCGATCAAATAGGTCTTCATCTGAATAGGTGAAAGCTGCCACCCAATCTAGGAACTTCTGGGTCGCTGACTCAACCAACCGAATTTCTGGCATGACCTACCTGTAGAGCGTTGTTGCACCCTTGTCTATCTAGGAGTCTATCGCTTTTTGGTGGCTGAAAAAATGGCTATTTTGACCTAAAAATGCAATCTCATAGGTTGCTCGCCGATTTGGCGCTGGCCCAGGGACAGGGATGTGACACAATGAAGCTTCAGTCAAAATGACTCATCCTGGGTAGACAGCAAAATGTGGCGCGTAATCATTCAATGTTCTGCGGACAGTTGGCGAACCCATGCCACCACCTTCAATGCGATCGCTGCCAAATACACGGGCACCCCAGTTGCATCTAAAAAAATGCAGGGAGATGAGCGACGGCTCATGGAATACCAGTTAGAGAACGTCAACGATGCTGAAGAATTTATGGCTGAATGTATGACACTGTCTGGGTTTCAAGCGACCTTTGAAGCCCTTTGAGGGGTCAAGCGGCAAACCAGGCATCGGTCGCCTAAACCTCTTGGGTTTCGCGGTAGGGCATTGAATCTGTCGTCCCCTTTCTACGTTGACGACTGCCAAACATTCGCGAGTACACATAGGTGAACTCGCCCCCTAAAAAAAATACCTGGCTGGTGAGGTAAATCCACAGGAGTAGCACCATGACCCCACCCACAACGCCATAGGACTGAAATCGACTGCCAATGCTGACCACACTATTGCTCACCAGCTGCTGAAGCCCCAACAGCAGCAGCGAGGTGAAGACTGCCCCACCCCAAATGTCTCGCCAAGTCACGGGACAGGGGGGTAACACCTTAAATAAGGTCATGACCACCAGCAACAGCAAAATAAAGGATGAACTCAGCTGCAAAGCCTGCAAGAATAGCACCTGATCCAGCTGGATGAAGGGGAGCTGATCGGTGAGGCCAATAATTATCCTGAGAATGACGCGAATGGCAATATTGCTGACCTGGGAGAGAAGCAGCAAGAAGCAGGAACCCAGCACCAACGCAAAAGACATCGCCTTATCTTTGATGTAGCGGGTAACGACCGACCAAAAATTGTCATTGGGCTTTTGCCGCCGCCGCATTTTCCAGATTTTGTTAAACGACTGATCCAACGCACTAAAAAAGCCGCTGGCAGAGACAAGCAGCAGCACGAGGCTAATAATGCTGGCCCCTGCGCTATCGTGGTTGAGCTGGGTTAAGGTCGTGCTGACAATGGTGTAGGCATCGGGCGGAATGGATTCTTGCGCCAGGGTTAAAATTCTTTGGGTGAGCGTACTCTCTGGCCCAACTAAAAAGCCAAATATGCTCAAAATCAACAGCAAGAGCGGGAAAATTGAGAACAGCGCATAGTAAGCCAGCGCGGCTCCCATCTTCAAACATTCATCCTTGTTCCATTCAATGAAGGTTTGAATAAAAAGCTGAACAGCTTTTCTTTTGCGAAATTTAGCGAAAAAACCTAAACTCACCGATCACCTTACTGAGTTTGTCGGATGGTGTATTAGCCAATACAGGATCATTTTGTGGTTCACGCCTCCCCAAAAACAATAATGTGCCTTATTGTATCGATCCTGTTGGCCTCAGCACTACTCTCTTTGGACAGAAAAGGTTAAGCGGGCCGTTCTCCCCAAGGCGATCGCCCGTTTTTTCACCCGCAGGAAGCGGACGGAACCCGAAACAGGGTTGGTTGCGCTTAGGGGGTGGCTTCCGTTAACCAGGAATGAATCATCGTCCGCAACTGGGTGCGCTCTTCCTGGGCCAGACCCTGGGGGTCGAAGCGATAGCGATAATGTAAGTCAATGATCGGCTGGAGGGTTTTCATACTCGACTCAGGCAGCCGTTGCTTCAGGCGCAGTAGCCACTGCCGGACTGTCTCTGACGCTTGGCGCTCCAGTCCCCAGTCTCCCAGCTGCTGCTCAATCAGGTAAAACTCGGAGTCTAGCCCATCTGCCAGCGGTGAACGGTTCGCCGGGAAGCCCTTGCCACGTCGCCACCTGGAACGGCGATCGCCCGGTTTGCGACCCATGCGCCAGACCCAGAAAATAGAAGCCAAAATTGTGGCGACGCCCAATGCCATAATGGTCACGGGCCAGAACCAGGTGCTTAAATTCTGAGTCAGCTGCGACCATAGCCACGAGCCCGCATTCGCCAGACTTTTCCAGCAGGATTTGAGGATATCGAGAATACTGTCGCGGGTGCGTTTGTTCTGCGCTCCCTGATCCTGGGGCGGTTCCCCTACTGCTGCCGCCGCCGCAGAATCCGCTGGCTGGACATCCCCCGTGCGACTTGGGGTGCGGGCACCCTCCATCTCGGTGTCAGCGCTAGGACGACTCCCGCTTGGCGCTAGCCCCCCGCTGGGTGCAAGACCCCCACCTGGGGTTGTTTCGACCGTTATCCAACGATCATTCACATAGGCCATCACCCAGGCATGGGCATTCCGAGCCCGCACAATATATTGCTGTTCGGCTGGACTATACTCATGGACTGCGTAGCCCACCGCATAGCGCGCTGGAATACCGGCTGAACGCAGTAAAAGGGAGGTGGCTGAGGCGAAATATTCGCAGTGTCCGGCACGATGGTTAAGCAAGAAGGCCGAGAGGGGCGTCCTATCCGTCTGGGTATCGGTCTGGGAGGAGGGCAGCGTCAGGGAATACTGAAACCCCTTTTTGAAGAAGGCTGAGATGGCCTGCACCGTTTCCGAATCAGATTTCCCCTTCAGGTTAAGGGAGGTGAGGATGGCCTCCATGGTGGGTTGTTCAGCCGGGGGAACAGCCCGATCGTCTGGGGTCGGCGGACTATCAAAGGTGCGGGTTGGATCAAACTCAACGGTATAGGTGATATCCCCTGGCTGTCCTTGAACAGTGACGGTGCCATATTGGTTCATCTGTAGGGCATCCACGGCTAGCGGATCAATGCCGGAAGTCCCGACGGGCAGCTTTAAGATCCCTGGACCTTGCGACCGACGGGTCGAGATGCGAACGGCGCTTGTCCTGGGGGTCGGGGGGCCAAACCGCCAGCGCTGCCTACCCTGGGGTGCTTGGGTGACAAACCTTGGCGTGATGGCATTCCAGGTGCCGGAACGGTATTGATTGTAGGTGGCCTCCCGGATATACAGGGGAAACCTAGGAGCTGGACGATTTGATTTTTTGTCAGGGTTAGGGGCCACTCGGAACAAAATGGCATCGGATGGGTACAGCGACCCACTGTTGCCAATCTGGGTTGCACTTTGGTTGGGGTCTACGCTGCCACCGATCTGTTGGCGGTTAGAACCTGACTGTTGTTGAGCAGCTCCCGGCTGGGAGGCTGGGGACTGGGGCAACGTTGTCCCGTTTGTTGGGGCACTGGGATTTGCGCTGGGGCTGGTTTCTGGCAGTGCGGCGCTGACTTCATCGCTCCCTTCAGGGGAGGAGGATGCGACGGGCGGCGTTGCGGCGTTGTCCGGTTCATTGTTGGGGTCACTTTCGCCTGAATCCGGGTCGCGATCGCCCGAGGTTGTTGTGGGTTGTGTCTCAGGGCCAGATGGCTCGGTGGGGGCTGGGTTCGTACCGGGTGCAGCTCCGGGTTCTGAGCGGGGTGGGGTGAGACTGGGTGCCGTGGCGATCGCGGGCGGTATGTAAGGGCTTTGAGCTATTTGTGGGGGTTGTGGGGGCGGCTGTGATGGGAGCCTAGGGGCCTGTTTTGCTTGCTGCGCGACCTGGGAGAGTATTTCTGTATTAAAGGGCTCTTCTTGGAATGGGCGGTCTGCCCTGGCGGTCAGGGCCGCAACATTTTGCAGCAGCGCGGTGAGGGACACTGGATTTTTGAGCTTGACGTTCGCCTGGAGCCAGTAGAAGTGATGGGTTCCCATGAGGCTGACGATTAAAGCCAGACCCATTAAGCCATAGAAGGTAAGGGGGCTAAAGCGCGGCGATCGCAATGACCCCAGCAATCCAGCCGTCAATCCGGCTGCTAGAGCCAGAAAGAGTCCGATGTTGCCCCCCGTGGCACTCGCCGCCAGTAGGCAAATGCCAAAGTAAGGAGAGTAGAGACTGATCGGCTGGCGGTTCAGCCCAACGGATTGGGGCAACATCCCCCGGTAGAACGATGTGAAGTTGGGGAAGAAGGTTTGCGAGAGGATTAATGGGAAAAACCCGACGGGCAAACATTTCAGCAGATGATAGCCCGTGGCGTAGGGGATCGGCGACGGTGAAGTCATCGGAACCTGAAAGATCGCGAATAGCCAGAGGAAGGATCCCAACACATGAACCCGCCTGAAATATTGCCAGGACATTGTCCAGCGCAGTTTGAGCAAGTGTCTGCTCTCCAGAGCAGCCATCATGGGAATGGCCAGCATCCAGGCGCCGGTTTGATAGCCCCACAGCAAGAGCGCCAGACTACAGAGGGTGGCAGTGGCGTGGGATCCTTTCATATCAACAACAGCTCCGCTTGTAGATTGTCGATGGCAATACGGTGGGTGCGACAGGACGGTGCGAGGTCATCCCCAAAACTGGCGAGCTGGTGAATGTAGGGCTCACCCAGAAAGAGGGCCTTGATGGGAATGCCAGACTGGGCCAGCTGTTTCAAGAAGGTTAGTCGCGTTTGATCGATATCAATCAAGATGCAAAAACAGCCGCTCAATCGGGGCAAACGGTCTTGCAGCAGGGGCCAGACCCGATCCAGGCTTTGACATTCACCGGGTATCAAGGTGGCCAACGTTTCCAGGATGGGTGCTCTTTGCCGGAGTCCTCTCCCCACCGTGACGCAACGGGCTTCTGGCGCAGCAAATACCACATCCAACAGGGAGGCTTCTGACTGCTCTTGGGTCAGGAAGGAGATGGCAACTGCGATCGCCGCCTCAAAAACAGCGCTATGGGCTTCCGGACTATGGGTTTCCGGTGGAAAGGTGTCCAGGATCAGCGCATGGTGAAGGGCCGATTCTGCTTGCTGTTCTTTCACAATGGGGCGTCCCACCTTGGCCCAACTTTTCCAGTGGATTTTTTGGGTGGGATCGCCGGGGCGGTAGTCTCGCAAGGAGCGAAACTCCAGGGATTCGCCGATGGCAGAGACTAGGGTGTGCTCTCCCGTTTGGCGGCTGGCCTGAGAAAGATTCAGGGGGGGAAGCTGATACCGCTGGGGCAAAATGCAAACGGACTGCTGGATGTCGTATCGCTGGTGTTGATAAATCAACCCGAGGGGATCCGGGCAGCTTAGGGCGATCGCGTTTAGGTTCAGTCGGCCCCGGCGCAGGGGCAGGATTTCGGCCATGACTTTTGTTTTGCGGCCAGGGGGTAGCGGGGGCAGGTCGCGGCGATGGGCGATCGCCCATTTTTGCTGTGCGACAGACTGTTGCCACTGTTGGAACCAATGCCCGCCCCCTAGTGGGCGACGCTTGATCTGCCGAAACGCTCGGAAGCTAGGGAACTCCTCGGCAATCATTTCCTGGAGTTTCAGGCCCGGTTGGGCTTGGGACGTTAAATTGTGAATCACCACCTGATACTGCAGCGGCTCACCCACCGTGCCAAACCGGGGTAACGTGCGCGTTGCCCGAAACCGATACTGGATAAACCGACTCCCCAGTCCGGCTAGCGCCAGGAGCGTCAATGCCAAAAAGAACAGCAGGTGCACCATACTTTGGGTTGAACCCAACCCGGCGATCGCCGTGATCCCCAGACAACCCAACACCCCCAAGCCAGCGGGTGTCAATTGCTGGCAAAGCCACTTGCGTACCCCAAACAACAGCCGCAGACAACGATAGGTAAAGTGGTTCATAAGGGGTTCATAACTTAGGCAGGCACAGGAATACAGGTCAAGATATGTTCAATGCAGGCCGTGGCTGATTGGTCCGTAAACCCAGCTTGGGTTGACATCACCAGTCGATGGGCTAGCACGGCCACGGCCATTTCCTGAATATGATCCGGCGTCACAAATTCATAGCCATCAAAGAGCGCTAGAGCCTGGGCCACCTTCATGAGGGTGATAGAACCGCGCGGGCTGGCACCTAACTGCACCGCTGCGGCGGTGCGGGTTGCGGTCACAATATCGACAATGTAGCGTTTAAGTTCAGCGCTGATGCGAATGCGCTGCACCTGCTCCTTGACGGCGTAGATTTCCGCCAAAGACAGACAGGGCTGGATTGTTTCCAGGGGAGGAGCCTGCAATTGATGGGCGAGAATCTCCAGCTCATCTGCGGTGGATACAAATCCCAAACTTAATTGCAGGGCAAAGCGATCCATTTGCGCTTCAGGCAATGGATAGGTGCCCTCAAAGTCCACGGGATTTTGGGTGGCAATCACAAAGAAGGGGTCGCGCAGCTTGCGGGGCTGGCCCTCCACGCTCACCTGGGCTTCGGCCATGGCCTCCAACAGCGCGGACTGGGTGCGGGGCGAGGCCCGATTGATCTCATCGGCCACAACGAGGTTGGCAAAAATTGGCCCCTCATGAAAGTGAAAGGTTTGATCCTGGGGGTTCAGCACCGAAACCCCTAAAATATCGGACGGGAGTAAATCCGGCGTAAACTGAATGCGCTTGAACGCGATGTCAACCGATCGCGCTAGGGCCTTGGCCAGGGTTGTTTTGCCGGTGCCGGGATAGTCTTCCATGAGCACATGACCGCCACTGAAAAATGCGGCCAGCAGTTTCCGGATCACATCGTCCTGACCTTTCATAACGCGGCCCAGGTTGGCGCACAGATCCTGGTAGAGGGCTTGCCCGGAGCGGCAATGGGTCTGAGAAAACACCACCATGACCTAGACCGGAACGGCGAGCCGCTTCAGAATATCCAGGACGATGGTTTCGGCTGTTTTGCCGGCAAACCGGGCTTGGGGATCTAGCACCAGTCGATGGGCCAGAACGGGCACCGCACTCTCCTGAATGTGCTTGGGCCGAACCGCCTTAGACCCATCAAAGAGTGCCAGCGCCTGGGCAATTTTCATGAGCGCAATCGACCCCCTGGGACTGGCCCCTAGGCGCACTTCCTCAGCCTGTCGGGTGGCATTGACAATGTTCACCATGTAGCGCCGCAGGTCTGGACTCACGCTCACCTGTTTGACGGCTGCCTGCAACACAAAGATATCCGCCAGCGACAGGCAAGGCTGTAGCTGGTCGATGGGATGCTGCTGCATCTGGTTGGCTAAGATCTCGACCTCTTCTTCCGGGGAAATATATCCGAGTGCAAACTGGATGGCGAAGCGATCCATCTGCGCTTCCGGCAGCGGGTAGGTGCCCTGGGAGTCAATCGGGTTTTGGGTGGCAATCACAAAGAAGGGGTCGCGCAGCTTGCGGGGCTGGCCCTCCACGCTGACCTGGGCTTCGGCCATGGCTTCCAACAGCGCGGACTGGGTGCGGGGCGAGGCCCGATTGATCTCATCGGCCAAAACCAGGTTGGCAAAGATTGGCCCCTCATGAAAATGAAAGGTTTGATCCTGGGGGTTGAGCACTGAAACGCCCAGGATATCGGAAGGCAGTAGGTCGGGGGTAAATTGAATGCGCTTAAAATTGGCCTCGACCGATCGCGCCAAGGCTTTGGCCAGGGTTGTTTTCCCGGTACCGGGATAGTCCTCCAGGAGCACATGACCGCCACTGCAAAATGCAGCCAGCAGCTTTCGGATGGCTGACTCCTGGCCTCTAACCACGGTTTGGATGTTGTCGGCCAACCGTTGATAAATTTCTTGGCCAGCGACGCTGGGCGGCATGAGGGGCGATACGGTCATGGGTGTTTTTTTCTAGGGTGCCCACCTGCGGTCTGCAGTTTGACGGGATGCATCAGGGGTTGTGACCTGTTCTGGTGCGATCGCGTTCTCTCCCGAGCGGCTTTCCTGACCTGATACAGCGAGCTGCCCTTGAAAATACGGGGGCTCAAACCCAGCAGACTAAGCAGACTCAATTGGAAACCGATTCAATTTCTGCGGGGGCTGCCACAACTTCAACGGTCGTTTCGGTGGCCTCCGGGGTCAGACGCAGACGGACTTCCATGAGGGCCGTTTTAATCACCACCGCAGTCGGCACGGCAATCAAAACCCCCACCAGCCCAGCGGTCTTAGCCCCAATCAGCACCGAAATAAAAACCCACACCGGATTGAGTCCGGTGACGCTGCCTAGAACCCTAGGGGCCACTAGGTTTTCCAGAACTTGCTGCACAACCAAAGAAGCTGCCAACACCTTCAACCCCAGCCAGATATTTTGCAGTGCGACCAGAAAGGTCACGAATAAAATGCCCACGGTGCCCCCAAAGGGAATCAGGGCCATCGTCCCAATGGTTAAGCCAAAGAGCAGACCAAAGGGCACCCGCATAAACAAAAACGTGGGCACCAGCACCGACGCCATGCAAATGCCCAGGATTAATTGACCAATAAAATAGTTTTGAAAGCTCAGTCGCAGGGTACGGGAAATCGGCTGTTGCTTATGTTCCGGCAACCAGCTCAGCAGGCTCGACCAGAGTTCATCCCCGTGCTGCAACAGGTAAAACGTGAGAATCACCGTCACCAGCACGTCAATCAGGGTATCGAGAACACCGCTCACGGTTCCTAACGCAATATTGACAAAGCTGCGGGTGAGGGACTGCAGCTGCCCCTGTAGCTTATCAATGAACTGCGCGATGATCACATCTAAATCGAGGGGAATACCGCGATTTTCAGCCTGTTGACTCAAAATCATCAGCTGCTGCCGCCCCGATTCAATCCATTCGGGCAGTCGATTTGCCAACTGCTGGGCTTGAGCAAAGGCTAAGGGGAACAGCGTGATACCCAAACCCAGCAACAGCGACAGTGTGAGCAAGAAAACAATGATGGAGGCAGGCTCGCGGTTTAGACCATGGCGCGCACACCAGCTCACCGGATAGTTCAGCAAAAAGGCGAGCAGGGATGCCACCACGACAATGCCCATCAAGACGCCAAAAAATTTGGCGATCGAGGCCATTGCCCAAAAGTTAAGCACCAAAATCGGTGCCGATAGGCCGACCATCAGGAGCTTTGACGGAACGGAGAGCTTACTCCACCACTGAAAATGAATACCGCGATTCATACACCTGCCTCTTTACCGCAGCGGTTGCCTAATGGGTGCTGCAATGCGTACCTCTAGGGTACCGAATTCTTCCCGAATGGTTCATGCTCCAATGGTTAGACAAATACTGCAGGGTTGGCAATCCTCGTTAAAATAAGCCAGACCACAGTTAGAGACTGCGCAATCTGCTTGCATAGCGCGATAGGGCATCAGGCATTCATTGCGATCGCCCGTTGGCGGTGCAGCAGAATACAGCTCAGCTCAGGTTTTCAGTCATGCACCATTCGGAACAGGGCATTCATTGAGCAAGCACAAAACGGGTAGGGGTCTGCCCTGGCTACCGCAGCTTAAGCCGCAGGTCTGGATTCTGGCAGCTGGGCGGCTGCTGTCCCAGGTGGGTACCGGATTTACGCTGTTCTACTTGCCGATCTTCTTTGTGAATCAGGTGGGGCTGTCGGCTACGACCGTCGGAGCAGCGCTGGGCAGTGCCTCTCTGACCGGGATGGTGGGACGGTTACTGGGCGGCTCCATGGTGGACGGTCGCTTCTGGGGCCGTCGGCGTACCCTGTTGCTGGCCATGGTGATTTCGAGTCTGGGGGCCTTTGGCTTTGCGATCGCCCAGGATGCTCCCATGCTGGTGGTGGGCAACTTGCTGATGGGGTTGGGGGTTGGGTTCTACTGGCCTGCGACAGAATCCATGGTGGCCGATTTGAGCGCCCGACACACCCGCAGTGAAGCCTACGCGGTCACCCGATTGGCTGATAGCCTGGGGCTGGGGCTGGGGGTGGTCTGTGGCGGGTTGCTCATCAGCTGGACGCAGGCTTACCGCTGGCTGTTTGTGGCCGATGGCCTTACCTTTCTGCTCTTTTTTGGGGTGCTGTGGTTCTATATTCCCGAAACCAGTGTTGGACTGGCGCGGGGACAGCATGGGGTTAAGGGCTGGGGGGTTGCCCTCCGCGATCGCCGACTGCTCACCTATGCCGCCGTCAATATCCTGATTACCACCTACCTCGCTCAAATCAATAGCACCCTGCCCCTCTACTTCAAGAACTTTGTCCGTCAGGGATCTGGGTTCAGTGAAATCACCATTAGTCTGCTGTTTACCTGGCACCTGGTCCTGGCGATTGTGCTCCAGCTTCCTATCGCACGCCTCTTGCGGCGGTATCGAGAAGCCCAGTCCCTCACCCTCTCGATTTTGGTGTGGGCTGCGGGGTTTGGCCTGACCTGGGTCTGTGGGGTCGCGGTTAGAAATAGTCTGGTTTGGGCAACCCTGAGTCTGGGCCTGTTTGCGATCGCAATGGTCATTTACACCCCCATTGCCTCAGCCCTAGTGGCACGGTTGGCCCCCGAATCCTTGCGGGGAGTATACCTCTCCATTAACTCCCAGTGCTGGGCCATTGGCTACCTGATTGGGCCAGCACTGGGCGGTGCAGCCATGGATCAGCCCCCAGCGGTCACCCAGGGCTACTGGCTGGTACTGGCCGGAAGTGTTTTGCTGGGCATCCCCGTGCTCCGGAGCTTGGATCGTCAGCTGCAGACTGCGGATGGCCCTGGTTCGACCGCCACACCTGGTTAGTGCTTGCCCGCTAGCTGCGGAGATCAACCTGGAATTTTTCCTCCAGGGCATCCCGCACCCGTTGGTGCACCGGGTTGATATCAGCATCGGTTAGAGTGCGATCGCTGGCCTGGTAGACCAAGCGAAACGCCAGACTCCGCTGGCCCGCCGGGACATGTTCCCCCCGGTACTCATCGAATAACTCAATCTCTGTGAGTAGGCTGGGCTGGGGAGAGTTCGCGGCCTTCTGGATGACGCGCTGAATCTCCGCCACCGAAACCTGAGTGGAGACAAAAAAGGCCAGATCCCGATCAGCCGCCGGAAAAACCGAGTAAGGCGTAAAGGTTTGGTTTAGGGCTTCATTGTCTTCAACGGCATTCAGCATCACATCCAGCCCCAGTTCAAACACATAGACATCCTCCGGGAGGTCTTGCGCTTGCCGGAGCTGAGGGTGCAGTTGACCAAAACGTCCCAGCCGCTCTCCCTGAATCCACAGCGACGCCGTACGACCGGGATGCAGGCGCGGATCCTGGCGATCCGGCTGGTATTCCACCGTCAGGTTGAGCCGCTCAAAAACACGCTCTAATATCCCCTTGGCTTCAAACCAAGAGAGTATGCCATCGGACTTGGCAGTTTGGCTCCACTGACCCCGGCAAGGCTTGTGGCCCATGATGCCAGCTAAGGTGAGGGCTTCAGCCAGACCATCTTCGTCCTGCCAAAAGATGCGACCCACTTCAAACCCATTCAAAGCACCGTTCCCCTGCTCTAGGTTATGGCGGAAAGCCTGAAGCAGGCCTGTCATCATTTCCGTCCTCAGGGCCGAGAATTCAATCAGCAACGGATTGATCACCGAAATCTGGCGAGAATTGTCTGGGTTGGGTTTCGTCCAGGAATAGTGCACCAGTTCCGTTAGGCCAGCGGCCCGAAAAGCAGCGCGAATCTGCCGCAGCAGGCGATCGTCTGGCGCTAAACTGCCTGGCTCTGTCTTAGAAGGCAAGGTTTCAGCAAACTGGTCATAGCCGTGCAGCCGCGCAATCTCTTCGATCAGGTCAATTTCGCGCTCAATATCATGGTGGCGATGGGGGGGCACCAGCACCTGCCAGACCTCCCCTGCCTCTGGGTCAGGGGTCACCGCAAACCCCAACGATTCTAAGATGCTGACAACGGTCGTAGCCGTGAGTTCATCCAGCTCCGGCTCGGGCACATCCAGGGGGCCTAACACCTGATTCACCCGAGACAGCCGAAGTTCAATGCGGCGCTGGCCCTCAGAACGGTAATCGGCCTGCTGCTGGGCTACAATTTTGCCACCCGTCAGTTCTTGCAGGAGGGCTAGGGCATGACGGCAGGCGATATCCAGTAGCGCCGCATTGGCCCCGCGCTCATAGCGGGTGGACGCTTCGGTGCGGAGTCCCTGTGCCCGCGCTGAGCGCCGAATGCTGATCGGACTGAAGAGGGCGGCTTCGAGCAAAATGCTGTGGGTGGTATCGCGCACCTCGGTTTCTTGCCCCCCCATCACCCCCGCTAGGGCAATGGGCTGGTCTTGAGCAGTAATCAACAGGTTTTGGGGCGACAGGGATCGCGTTTCACCATCGAGGGTGGTGAGGGTTTCTCCCTTCTCAGCAAAGCGAACCCCAAGCTGAATGGCCTGGGTTTTGTCACCCTCCAGCGTGCTGGCATCAAAGGCATGGAGCGGCTGTCCCCATTCCAGCAGGATGTAGTTGGTGATATCGACCACATTATTGATGGGGCGGATGCCTGCGGCGACTAAGCACCGTCGGAGCCATTGTGGGGAAGGGCCAATAGTGACCTGCTCCAGCCGAGTCGCAATGTAGGCAGGGCAAGCTTGGGCATCCTGAATGGTTACCGTTAAGGATGGTGCCTCTGCCTCGGGAATGTTCAGCTCAGGCACCTGGGGCAACTGAATTGGATTTCCGGTCAGGGCTGCTACCTCTCGGGCAATGCCCACCATGCTGAGGGCATCGGCGCGATTCGCCGTCG
>CAZXWR010000073.1:0-13999 GCA_964644325.1 uncultured bacterium | reverse complement strand
GGGCTAGAGGGATCCTTTTCTATCTTACATTTAATTGCGCCTACCTACTTAGTTACGGGTTTACCACAGGGGGCTCAACCTGGATCATCGTGGGTCTGGTGGGACTCGACTTGCTGTTTGTGGCAGCGACGATTTGGCGGCGGTGGCAGTCGGATTCAGTCCTTTCCCCGGACGTTGCCCCTGCGGCAATTGCAGTCCCCACACCGCCCTCAACTGCGTCGATCCGTTAAGTCTGCTTGCAGCTTCACGAGTTTGACTCCTAGAATGCGACCTATTGACCCAAAATCCCTAGTTTGAGTGGAGGAGAGCTGAAATGGATCGACGTGCCTTTTTATCTTGGGTCGGTGTGGGCGCCCTAGCCAGCAGTCTGCCAGTGGCGATCGCGGCCTGTTCTTCCCAGACCGTCCAGAACCCTGAGCCCACTGAACCCGTGGCTGAGTCCCCTGCCGCTGCCCCACCCCGTGAGGATGGGTTTAAGGTTGTGGGCACGGTGCAAGACCTAGAGACCAATGGGTTCATTCAAGACAAGAAATTTCCCGCTGGCCCGCTACTTGTCATCCAAGATCCTGAGAATCCGGGTACCCTCCAGGCCGTGAATGCCACCTGCACGCATCAGGGCTGTACTGTCGAGTGGGAGAGTGGTGAAAAGCAATTTGCCTGTCCCTGTCATGGATCTGACTTTAAGGCCGATGGCAGCGTTGCCGGGGGGCCAGCGACCAATCCCCTGGCAATCTTTGAGGTCAAGCAGGAAGGAGACGATGTCCTGGTCAAAATGGCCTAGAACCGTTGAGGATATAACGCTGTTATGGCACTGCTAACGCCAGAAGAAGTGCAGGCCCACGTACAGGCTGGGCGGTCTCTGCGAGATGCCGAACTTAGCCACCTGGCTTTACCGGGGGCGACCTTGAACGGGGCTGATTTTGAACGGGCCTATCTGCGGCAGGCAAATTTAGCAGGGGCTCAGTGCCAGCGCACCCAATTCAAGGATGCCACCCTCATTAATGCCAACTTGACTGGAGCCGATCTCACCCAGGCGATTCTGAGCGGCGCCCAAATGAACGTGGCTCAGCTGGGACAGGCGGTTTTGTGGTCGGTTTTGGCCGTTGGTGCAAAGCTCCATGGAACCCGCTTAGATGGCACTGATTTTACCCAGGCTGTTCTAGAACAGGTGGATCTCGGCGAAGCCCAAGGCCAAGAAACCTGCTTCCGGGATGCGCTGCTGCAAAAAGCAGACCTCTGCAATGCTAATTTGCCAGGGGCCGATTTTAGCGGCGCGCGCTTGATTGAGGCGAAGCTCATTGGCACACAGTTGGTCGGGTCACTGATGACGGAGGCCAGCCTACAGCGATCGCAGTTGACTGAGGCCAATCTTAGCCATGCCACCCTCAAGCAGGTAGATGGGATTGCCGCCAGCTTTAGCAAGGCCAACTTCAGTGGGGCCTGCCTGGAAGGGGCCACCCTGGATCACAGCATCCTCCGCTACGCGATTTTCCGAAAAGCACAGCTCACCCAAGCTTCTTTTTATGGTGCGAACTTAGAAGGAGCCGATCTGCGTCAGGCCATGCTAAACGGCGCGGACTTTCGCGAAGCAATCTTAGAAGAAGCGCAGTTGGAGGGCGTTGATTTTTCAGATTGTCAGGTCGCAGGGGCAGTTTTTACGGACGCCCAGGGTTTAACTGCAACCCAGCGCCAACGATTGAAGGACAGAGGCGCACTGAATCTGTAAATCTTGGATTGGAATTTCTCCCGAAATCGGAGCTGAGGATAGTTGTTTCCCACACTAGCTTTGCATGGGACAACAGCCCCAACATAAAGCCCCCTAATCTCAAAAAAGAGGGGGCTGCAATATTGCAAGATTTACAGGGTTCAATCAAAGCCCTTCAGCTAGCAGCGCTTTAGCTAGAGAGCCAGCCAGCGCTCAAAATAACGGTCAGGGCCATAAATAAAACGGTCAGCGTCCAGGTGACCCGATTCAAGGTTGTTTCGGCACTTTTGGTACTGGTGAACAGCTGAGCTTGCCCCCCAATCGCCCCCAGACCATCCCCTTTAGGACTGTGGAGTAACACCAGAACGATCAGACCCAGTGCGGAAAAAGACCAGACACCCTGGAGAATTTGAACAACCATGCAGCAGTACCTACCTAACTCACCCTATACCCTAGCAAATTTTGCCGCTGCAACTCCCGGCAATCACCACTGACTCTCGCAGGATCACCCTATAGCCGAATGCGGACTGGCCCTTTATTGGCCCGCAGTTCCACCTCCACGGGCTGAATGAGGGACTGACCCGTCATTTCGGGCGGCTGGTCTAATTGCAGAATGTCCAGGATTGTGGGGGCAATATCCGCGAGACAGCCATCCGTGCGCAGCAAAACCTCAGTCCCATGCCCCGGAATTTTCCGCGCTTCCCCCTCCACCACCACAAAGGGTACCGGATTAGTCGTATGGGCTGTCCAGGGATTGTGATTTTCGTCCCACATGTATTCAGCATTCCCGTGGTCAGCGGTAATGAGCAACGTGCCACCTACGCTAATTACCGCGTTCAGCAGTTTGCCCAAGCATTGATCTACGGTTTCGACTGCCGTGATTGTGGCCGCCATGTTGCCTGTATGCCCTACCATATCGGGATTTGCATAGTTAATAACTGCGAGGGCATAAACTTGCTGACGGACTGCTTCAATGGCAGCATCTGTTACAGCTACAGCTGACATCGGGGGGGCCTTGTCATAGGTCGGCACCATGGGGCTGGAAATTAAGATGCGGTCTTCCCCTTCCAAGGGATCCTCTAGGCCCCCATTAAAAAAGTAGGTAACGTGGGCGTACTTTTCGGTTTCCGCAATTCGCACCTGCTTCAAGCCATTCTGAGCCACAATTTCACCCAAAATATTGCTCAAATTCTGGGGTTCAAAGGCAACTTTGACAGGCAGATGCGGATCGTATTGCGTAAAGGTCACAAAGGAGAGCGGCTGGAAGTAGGGACGCTCAAACTCCTTAAAGTCTGGATCGGTAAACACCTGGGTCAGCTCTCGGGCCCGATCCGGTCGGAAGTTGAAAAAGATGACGCCATCCCCGGCTGTCACAGCACCGGGTGCTACCCGAGTCGGTTCAATGAACTCATCAGTTACGCCCTGTGCCTGTGCCGCTGCCAATACTTCCAGGGGGGAGCTGTTCACGATTGGCTCATCTGAGGTCATCACCTGGTAGGCTTTTTGCACCCGATCCCAGCGGTGATCGCGATCCATCGCGTAGTAGCGACCACTCAAGGTCACAATTTGACCGATACCCACATGGGAAATCTTGGCCTGGAGTCGCTGAATTTCTTCAACGGCACTACCGGGTGGGGTATCCCGGCCATCCAAAATCGCATGGATGCAGACGTTGGTAATGCCCTGCTCCTTCGCCAAGTCGATGAGGGCCAAAAGGTGGTTAATGTGGGCATGCACCCCACCCTTTGAACAAAGCCCGATCAGATGCAGTTTGCTCTGGTTACGATGTACAGCTTGGCAAACCTCTAGCAGGGCTGGGTTCTCCAGAAGCGTTCCGTCTTCTGCAGCGTCGGAAATGCGGACGAGTTCTTGGGGGACGGTTCGTCCGGCACCAATGTTGAGATGACCAACCTCAGAGTTGCCCATCTGGCCTCGGGGAAGTCCAACGGCTTTGCCCGAGGTCTGGATGAGAGTGCTGGGGTAAGTCTGCCACAGGGCATCGAAATTCGGTGTTTGCGCCTGAGCGATCGCATTGCCGTCACTTTCCTCCCGGTAACCCCAACCATCCAAGATCACCAGAACCACCGGAGATACGGGTGTTGGAGTCATACTCGTTGCGTTCCTAAAGAGGTGTTTCGAATTTGTTGCAATAATAACATTCCTGTCTGCGGTTCCAATAGGGGCTTGTCTGAGAATGATGAAAATTAGCCCAGTTGACCGCTTTTTTCAAGCTGATGTCAGCTCAGGTGCTTGCTACATGCCCCAAGGTCAGTTCGCTTTGCAGCTTAGCTGGTTTCTTTATCCCGCTACCGACCCAGCCCCTTCAGCCCATGATTGAGAGCGGCATATAGAAAAGGGTATGACCGCAAAGGTGTCTTTCTGGTCGCAGTAGGGCCAAAATAACCAGGTTTTGACCGCTGAGCCCGTTGGGTCTTGTTACTTTAAGAGTGAAGTACGGTAATTCCCATGAAACAGAAACAACTTCCCGTAGCGTTGGCCCACCGGATTGCGATATCCATAGGGCTTTGCTGGATATTGGGGGGAGGTATCCTGACGAGCTGTACATCCTTATCCCCGCTCCAATTGATGCAGACAGAAAAGATGCCCGCAGCACCTCAGGTCAGTCAGAAACCGATCTCAGGGACAGGACAGTCCAAATCTGCTGCTGAAACGGATCAAAAACGCATCCTAGCGGCTTTGAAAGCGGCCAACATTATCTACCTGGGAGAAACCCACGATCGACAGGCCGACCATGAGGCCCAGCTGGCGATTTTGCAATCGCTGCACGCCCACCAGCCCCAATTAACGATCGCGATGGAAATGTTTCAGCGCCCCTATCAAGGGGCCATTGACGATTACTTGGCGGGCAAGTTGACGGAGGCTGAATTTCTAGATCGCACGCAGTATCGCCAGCGCTGGGGATTTGACTGGGCGCTCTACGCTCCCATCCTACGATTTGCCAAAGCAAATCAGCTCCCGGTGCTCGCGATCAATACACCAACGGAACTCACGCGGAAGGTGGCCAGAGGGGGGTTTACGAGCCTCACAGACGAAGATTTTCAGTGGATTCCGCCGCTGGCGGAGTTGAAGACCGACGATGACATCTATCGGCAGTCTTTGCAGCAAATTTTTGACTCCTTTCATCACGGTCACGGCAACAGTGATGGATTTGAACGGTTTTTCCAGGCCCAGGTGCTCTGGGATGAAACCATGGCCAGCGCGATCGCGCAGTATTGGCTCGCCAACCCCGAGCAGCAGATTGTGGTGTTGGCAGGGCAGGGACATATCCAGTATGGTCACGGCATTCCCAACCGGGTGGCCCGACGGCTTCAGCAACAGACTCAGCAACCCTGGCAACAGCGCTCCGTGATTCTAACGACCCCAGAGACGGAACTCCCGCCCCTGGCGGGTGAAGTTGCAGCGGACTTTTTTTGGCCATCCTCAGACACAGCCCTCCCGCCTCAGTCTGATGGCTAACCCATGGCTAGCCCATGGCTAACCCGTTATGAACAGCCCCTGAGGCGACTTGATAGAGTAGTCTTATGCTGACTATGCGTTACTGGAGTCTTGAAATGCGTCCTCAACGATTGCCCCGGCCGCTACTGTCCCTCGGGGCAATCGCTGTTCTACTGAGTGGCGCTTTGCTACAGCTGCAGCCATCTGACTCAATGTTAGACGCTGTCTCGGTTGGCGCCGCCGCCACCGCACGCAGTACCGGTGGCCGGAGTGGGGGCGGTTCATTTCGACGTTCAGCACCTGCCGCACCGCGAGTTCCCAGGAGCACGCCCAGGCGATCGCCCTCTTCTAGCGGGGGTGGGCCAGTTTATGTGCCCAGAACCCCGGTTTATCCCTCACGACCTTATGGAGGAGGGTACGGCAGTAGCTATGGGGGTAGAACGATTGCGGGTGGAGCATCCTTGCTGCCGCAGATGCTCCTGATCCTGATGCTGGGGGGCATGGGCGCCATGATTATTCTGCCGATGCTGCTGCGCGGCCTCAAGGGTGGCGGTAGTTTATCGCCCCAGGGGGAAGTTGCAAATGATATTTTTACCGTCAGTAAGGTGCAGGTAGCACTGTTGGCGAACGCGCGGCAAATTCAGGAAACCCTGACCCAGGTCAGCTTGGATATTGATACGGGAACCCCCGAAGGACTGATGCAGCTGCTGCAAGAATCGGCCCTGGCGCTGTTGCGTCACAGTGACTACTGGACCCACGTCAGCGCTCAGTCGCAAACGGTTCGGGATGGGCTAGAGGCGGAGAAGTTACTGAACCAGCTGCAAATGGTGGAGCGTAGCCGCCTCAGTGCCGAGACCTTGGTGAACGTGGGCGGCAAAATTCGGCGGCAGCAGGTGGTCGCTCCCGGACTTGAAGAAGATCCAGCCGCCTATATTGTGGTCACATTGCTCGTTGGTACTGCTCATGACCAGCCTCTGTTTCAAGAGATCCGCAATAGTACCGAACTCCAGCGCTTTTTAGAAACGGTAGGTTCTCTGCCGCCGGAGTACCTCATGGTGTTTGAGTTGATTTGGAGTCCACAGGACGCCAGCGATAGCCTCACGGAAGAAGAACTCCTCACGGAGTATTCGGATTTGTTACCCCTTTGAGACTGGGTCAAGCCAGAGGGTGGGCAGCTGAAACTGCATTAAACTAAGGGGATTCCAGGCATCCCAGATGACTGTTTCTTTTCTCCTTGTGTTGGCTGTATTTTTCAATGAAGGTATTTAACCCAACTTTCGCGGCCCCTCCATCGACCCCTCTGCCAAAGCTCCAGAGTAGGGGGCTACGACTGGGTTCTCTAGGGCACAAGTTAGGACTCGTGGGCCTAGCCTTGGCGTTAACCAGCTGCGGCACTCCCGCAGAACAGGCTACCTCCCAAGATGACAAAACAGTGCAGATTTTTGGTTCCTTGACCGGGGTGGGCGGCGATATTGTCAAGCAGGCGATCGCCCCCTTTAGCCAAGAAACGGGCATTCAGGTCACCTATGAAGGCACCGACGCCTTTGCTACCGTCTTGCCAATTCGGGTGGCGGCTGGCAACAAACCGGACATTGCCATTTTCCCCCAGCCAGGACTGATGGCAAATCTTGCCCAGGAAGGAGAGCTGGTGCCGCTCGCCGATGTGCTTGACCCGGGGGAACTCGTCCAAGCCTACGCGCCAGACTGGATTAATTTAGGATCGGTGGAGGGTCAGCTCTACGGCATTTGGATGCGGGCAGACCCCAAAAGCATTGTTTGGTACAGTCCCAAGGTCTTTGCAGACAAAGGCTATACCATTCCCCAAACCTGGGCAGAGCTAGACACCCTCACGACGCGAATTATGGCAGAAGGTGGCGTGCCCTGGTGCTTAGGGATGGAAAGTGGCGATGCGACGGGCTGGGTAGGAACGGACTGGGTGGAGAGTATTCTGCTGCGAACCGCTGGCCCCGAGGTTTATGACGATTGGGTGACCCGTAAAATCCCTTTTGCTTCCCCGCCCATTCAAGCAGCTTTTACACAGTTTGGCGCGATCGCCCGCGACCCAAAAGCCGTAGTGGGTGGGGTGACGGGGGTCGTGAGTATTCCTTTTGGAGACTCCCCAGCACCGTTGTTTAGTGACCCGCCGGGCTGTTACCTGCACCGCCAAGCTAGCTTTATCACTGACTTTTTACCCAGACAGATAACGCTGGGCACCGATGTCAGCGTATTTGAGCTGCCCAGTATTAAGCCAGAGTTTGGGAAGCCATTACTCGTGGGCGGGCTGGTATTTGGCCTACTCAATGACACCCCGGCCGCTCGCAAGCTCATGGCCTATCTTGCCACCGCACAGCCCCACCGCAGCTGGGCGAGCCAGAGCTATATTTCACCCCACAAAGGCGTACCCCTCAGTGCTTATCCCAATACCTTAATGCAGAAACAGGCCCAAATTCTCACCGAAGCTAAAACCATTCGCTTTGATGCCTCTGACCTCATGCCAGCGGAAGTAGGCACTGGCACCTTTTGGACGGGCACGGTTGACTATGTAGGCGGGAAAGACCTCAAACTGGTGTTAAAGGAGATTGATCAAAGTTGGCCGCAGCAATAGACACATCAGCAATACATCTGAATCTAATCCAAATATTCCTGGCATAATACTCAGCGTAATTCGACAAAAAATTGATCTGGACAGCCAAACATAACTTGAAACGGCGATTTCTTGGCAATTAGACCAAAACCTTGAATACTACCCGTCAATCTGAAGGCAAGACGTCACAAAAAAAATCATAATGAAAGAACGCTTGTGCCCCAATTGTGCAAATCCAAGTTATCTAGATTGTCTGATTGAGACCTTTGGAAATCTCGCCTATGGCGTACTGGTGCTAAACCTCACCCATGTCCCATAAACAACAAGCAGGACTGCGGCGATTGACGGGGAATATTGGGCTCGCATTGCTCTATTTTGGGCTAGCCCACCTCAGTCTCCAGTTTGCAACTTTACCTGGCAATGTCACAGCAGTATGGCTCCCGGCTGGCGTGGCGTTGGCAGCTAGCCTTACTTACGGAGCCCAGGTATTGCCAGGAATTGCCCTGGGTTCGTTCGCCAGTGCCACCGTTGACCTAGCCACCACCATGCCTGGACTGAGCTGGGGGCGGATTCTGCTGACGAGTCTTTTCATCGCGGCCAATAGCGTGTTAGACCCGGTTTTGTTTCGTTGGCTGCTGCCGAACTGGCTGCGCCTGGGGCAGATATTTAATCAGGTCAGGAGCGTTAGCCGCTTTATTTTGGCGGGCATAATGGCCCCTATGGTTACTGCCAGTTTAGGGACAGCCATCCTGTACGGTGTCGGTTTAACAACTCAATCCCAGGCTGGACTCACCTTTATGACCTGGTGGTTAGCGACATTCTTAAGCTACCTGATTGTGACCCCGGCTTTACTGGCTTGGAAACAGACTGAACTCCGAATGCATCGGCAGTATCTTGAGGCTCATAAAGTGGAGCTGGGACTGCTTTGGGTTTTGACCCTGAGCACCTGCTTCATTGCCTTTGGGACTGTCTATAACGTTGAATATCTACTTTTGCCCCTGCTGATCTGGGCGGTGATTCGCTCGGGCAAGCGGAATGCAATGCTCATGGTTGTGGTTGTGGGTGCGATCGCCCTCGGATTCGCCAGTCAGGGCTTAGAGCCATTTGCCCCGGTCGAACAGTCCACCTCGCAGGGGGTGCCCCTCAATACTTTGTTACTGCTCCAGTCTTACGTGGGGGTTATGGCCCTGCTGGCCCTCGTGCTATCAGCCCTGATTCATGAGCGAGAAGTGGCTCAAGATGAACTCCAGCAAACCCTGGAGACCTTAGAAGGGAGAGTTCAGGAACGCACAGCCGCCTTGATTAAATCGAATCGGCAACTGGCCATTGCAAAGATAGAAGCTGAGGGTGCCAGCCAAGCTAAAAGTGCATTTGTGGCCAGCGTCAGCCATGAATTGAGAACCCCCCTCAATGCCATTTTGGGGATTGCTCAAGTGCTCATGCGCTCCAAAACATTGTCTGCGGATCAGCAGGACAACTTGCACATTATTCAGCGCAACGGCGAACATTTACTGTCTCTGGTCAATCAGGTGCTAGACCTCTCCAAGATTGAAGCTGGGAAAATGACCCTGACAGAACGGCATTTTGATTTGAAGGAGCTTTTGGGCGAGATTCAGAGTCTGGCGCAGTATCGGGCCCAAGGAAAGGCCATTGCTTTGATTTTTCAATTTGCGGAAGATCTGCCCCAGTCTGTGTATGGAGACGACACAAAGCTACGACAAATCCTCCTCAACCTCATGGATAACGCCATTAAGTTTACGGAAACAGGGTACGTCAAGCTGAGGGTGCAGACGGCTCTTTTTCTAGACAATTCCACCAACTTCGCGACAAATCACGCGGCGGATAGTTCCGTTATGTCTGATCAGGCACTCTATATTGAGATTGAAGATACGGGTTCTGGAATTGATGCGGGTGAACTGGAGCAGCTTTTTAACGCGTTCAGTCAAACACAATCAGGTTTAGCAACGCAAGAAGGAACTGGACTAGGGCTCACGATCAGCCAAAATTTTGTCCATTTAATGGGCGGTGAGATCAAGGTTACGAGCACTGTGAACCTGGGTACAACCTTTAGCATTCATCTACCAATTCCCGCTGGGGTGGGAGTGACGTCCTCAGAGAAAGTGCCTACGTTCCCTCCCCCCACCGATAATGCTGACCGACTGGAGCTTGAAAAAATATGGGAGATGCCGGAGGAATGGCTCAGTAACATGTGGCAGGCAGCCATTGCCCTCGATGATGACCAGATTACGCACTTAATTGGACAGCTCCCCGCAAATCAGGGCAGACTGGCACAGCTGCTGCTCAAACAGGTTAGTCTATATCGAGTGGATTACATTGCCACTTTAATTGAGTCTAGGCCAGTATGAATCTGCAACTAACCCACAGGAAAACAGCAGATATCCTGATAGTGGATGATAATGCAGCAAACCTGAAGGTTCTAAACCAAATCTTGGCTGATGAAGGTTTTAAGGTGCGGAAATCTACAGGTGGACGGGTGGCACTCCGGGCAATTGAGGTCAGGGCTCCAGACCTGATTCTGCTGGATATTAAGATGCCGGATATGGATGGGTACACTGTGTGCCGTCACTTGCGGGCTGAAAAATCTACAGCGGCGATTCCTGTAATTTTTGTCAGTGCCTTGGATGATGTACTCGATAAGGTCAAGGCTTTTCAGGTTGGCGGGAACGATTACATTACCAAACCCTTTTATGCCCAAGAAATTATTGCGCGGGTGGATAACCTGCTCACGATTCGGCAGCAAAATCAGCGGCTTCAGCAGGAAATTGAAAAGCGGAAGCAGGCAGAGGCTGATTTGATTGCGGCCTATGAGGAGCTACAGCGTCTGGCGAACCTGGATGGGTTAACCCAAATGGCAAACCGACGGCATTTTGACGAATGTTTGCTGCGCGAATGGCAGCGGTGTGCCCGAGAACGGCAGTTTTTATCGTTGATTTTGACGGATGTTGATTACTTCAAACCCTATAACGATACCTTTGGGCATCAGATGGGGGATGAATGTCTGCGACAAGTGGCCGCAGCTTTACGGGCTGAGATCAAGCGTCCGGCTGACTTGGTGGCTCGTTATGGGGGCGAGGAATTTGCCGTTATCTTACCCAACACAGAGGTGGGTGGGGCACGGCTTGTAGCCCAGGAGATTCAGCGAAATATTAACGATCTCCAAATTGCCCACCCGCAATCGACGGTCAAGGATACTTTAACCCTCAGCTTTGGCATTGCCAGTTTTGTGCCGCAGCTGGAGGCAGATGCTTCAACTTTATTGGCTGCGGCAGATC
The DNA here is from genome assembly GCA_964644325.1 of uncultured bacterium. Classification (GTDB taxonomy): domain Bacteria; phylum Cyanobacteriota; class Cyanobacteriia; order Thermosynechococcales; family Thermosynechococcaceae; genus CAZXWR01. Next base: position 2,961 of record CAZXWR010000073.1, on the reverse strand, counting down.
AGGCCCTCTATGCGGCAAAGCAACAAGGCCGCGATCGCATTGTGGTGAGTGATTGTCAGGCTTAATCCAGCCCTGAGATGGTCTGAGCCATCTGAAAATCGAGTTCGGTGAGGCCACCCGCATCGTGGGTGGTGAGGGTAATGGTCACGGTGTTGTAGCTGATGGCAATATCGGGGTGATGGCCCGCAGCTTCGGCGGGCTCGACCAGCCGATTAACAAAGGCGATCGCCTCAATAAAGTCTTTGAATTTCCGGGTGGTGTGCAGCGCCTGACCATCTGTAGTCCAGCCAGGCAGGGTTTTAACTTTTTCTTGAATGGTGGCGGCATCAAGTCGGGTGGGGGACATCGCAAATACCTGTAGCGCTACAAAAGGACTCAAAACAAAAGGACTTAAATTCCATCCTACTGATTGCGAGAGCAGGCTGCCGAGGGTCAGTGCCCCAAGGCAGGCGATCGCACGATGGCGTAATACAGGCACTGGGTTAATCATCCTCCCATTCTACTGAGGCTTCAGCCGCATGGGGCATCCGATCAGGGGCGTCAGAATATGCCTGGGGTAATAGCTCCAGTTGCCCTTGGGGACGGTGCGGCTTGGGAGCATTGGGCCTTGGCTGTCGCCGTTTGGCAGTGTTTTCCTCGGCGGTGTTTTCTGCGATCACTTCGTAGAGCAGGGCGCGCTTGTTGGGGTCGCTGCTTTTGCGCAATATGCGGCCTAAGCGCTGAATATATTCGCGGGTGGAGCCTGTCCCCGACAGCACAATCGCAATGCTGGCATCTGGAACATCAACCCCTTCGTTGAGCACCCGGGACGCCACCAGGGTGGGGTAGTCTCCAGCGCGGAATTTTTGCAGGATTTCGTGGCGCTCTTTGACCGGAGTTTGATGGGTGATGGCCGGAATCAGAAAGTCTTGCGAGATGCGATAGACCGTGGCGTTGTCATCGGTAAAAATCAGGGTGCGGGCTGGGTAGTGCTGGGCCAGCAAGTCGGCCAGCACCCGTAGTTTGCCTGCGGTACCAAAGGCGATCGCCCGTGCTTCTCGGTGGGCCAGCATGGCCCGTCGTCCGGCTTTAGACCGAGCACTTTCACGCACAAATCGCTGCCAACCGTTGAGGCTCCCTAAAAAGATCTGCTGCTGCTGTAAAAAAACATTGCGGGTCTCGATACAGGCTTCGTAGCGATCGCGTTCTTGGGCGGAGAGCTTAACCCGGAGCTGCACAGTTTGATGGGGCGCGAGGGCACCCCCCGCTAAATCTGCCGGGGACTTACGACAAACCGTGGGGCCAATTAAGTAGGTGAGGTCTTCATGTTTGCCGTCACTTCGTTCTGGGGTAGCCGTGAGGCCCAAGCGATAAGGGGCGATCGCATATTCGGCAATCACCCGGTTAAATTCGCTGGGTAAGTGATGGCATTCATCGAACACCAGCAGTCCATAGCGGTTTCCTAAGGTTTCGGCATGGATAGCGGCACTGTCATAGGTGGCTACCAAAATTTGAGTGCGATCGCGAGCGCCGCCCCCGAGCAGCCCCACCTCACTATCGGGGAATGCCGCCAACAGATGGGCATACCACTGGTGCATCAGGTCTAAGGTCGGGACCATCACCATTGTGCTGCACTGAACAACCTGCATCACCATCTGAGCCAGATAGGTTTTACCGGAGGCGGTGGGCAGGATCACCACCCCCTGCTTCCCCTGTCGCTGCCAGGACTCGAGAGCCTCTTGCTGGTGCGGGTAGGGATTCATTTCTACTTTGGGCGATAGCTCTAGGCGATCGTAGGCTTGGGCCTGATTGACTACGGGTGCCTGACTCCGTTTGAGTTCAGACAGTAAAGCCCGATATTGCAGCGCCGGAACCCGAAATTTCTCGACTCGATCGTCCCAGGTGGCATAGTCTAGCCAGTCTTTTCCCCGAGGGGGTGGATGCAGCAGTAAAGTGCCGCGATCGTAAGTCAGAATAGAAGAACGCACCATAGCCAACCCAGGGGAGCATCCGTCTATTGTCGCTAATTTTGCCCCGACAACGGCTTGAAGTTTGGGTAAAGAACTGTGCTAATCTAGAATTCGCCTTATTGGGCCATGTCTTGCGGGTGTTGTGTAATGGTAAGACCTTAGCCTTCCAAGCTAAAGATAGGGGTTCGATTCCCCTCACCCGCTTAATTTCCATAAAGTCAGCTGAAGCGACCATAATGTGCGATCGCTCAATACCCAAAAGCTTTTCACTTCAGCACTCTCAAGGCTTTACGCGCATATAAATACGCTCGCTTATTTACGGATATACGCCGCGCATATAAATGGGCTATGGAGCCGTATAGTAAGCTCCTTTGTTTTTGCCGTCCAGGATGAGTTTGTCTTCTGTGGCTAGCCGATGTAAAAGACGGCTGGCTTGATCTGGGCTCAGGCGACAAAGATTCATCACGTCCTTGCGAGTAATCTTGCCGCTATTTTGAACATATTGCAGCACCATTTGCTCTTGCTGGATGTTGTCGAATCCAGTTCGGCGAACATAGCTGGTACTTTCTCCAAGGTCACGGTAGGTTTCGGCGCTGAGGGTATAAGTACGACCTTTTTTGATGCCGTGGGCTTCAATCAGCCCGATTTCAACTAAGCGTTCAAGGATGGCACGGGCTTGGGCTTCTGGTTTCTGGATGGCCTGGGAAACGGTGGCTACGTCAACGCGTCGAGTGTTGCGGAGACGAGAAAGGACGATCAAAGCATCGAGGGAAATGGAAGGAAGATTGAGTGCGATTTTCCTCTTCGATAATCATTTTGAGGAAGGGCAGATCAGCTTCTGTGGAACTCAGCACGACTTGAACGGTGGAAGCATTGCTGCCGGAATAGTCGGGTTCTGGTCTGCCGTATCGCAGTAAACCTTGAAAAATTAGATCTACCCCGCGTCCAGTCCGCTCAGCTAAACCCGGATTTCTCACCAGGGCAGACAGAGAGGGTCAGAATTGCGCCAGCT
>CAZXWR010000072.1:0-14334 GCA_964644325.1 uncultured bacterium | reverse complement strand
GATCGCTAAGGTATCGCAACAGTGTTGTTCCCTGTTAAAGCTTTACGTTCTCGTAGAGGGCTGCTAGATTGCCATTAAAGCCAACGCTCTTTATGAACAAAGTGTGCGTCTGGCGGGGCGTAAGATTACAGGACCCACAGTCCTTCTTCATTTGAAGGTGGGTTCGTCTTGGTCGGTGCGATCGCCAGTCACCCTCACATCTGGATAGTAATATTCACCGCGCTGATTTGCGCCTTCATATCAGAGAAATATACCCGGCAATCCGTTCCTCTCAGATGACTTAACAGGGCCGCAAATAGATTACCAGTTAGGGTAACGTGGACGTCGGCGGCCCCAGCCATGGCATAGATTTCACCGTCGATGTACTCGTGTTTAACGAGGTGAGTTTCTTCTAGGGCAAGGTATTGCTCTGGCGAAAGATGGGGTGAAGCGCTTGAGGCAATCATGATTCAGACTAACTGAAAGTAGCTGAAAAGATAAGCCAATTGTAGCGATTTACCTGAAAGGGGTCAGAAAGAGGGCAGAATTTTCGCACCCTCGATAGGGGAGCGATTGTTTTACTGCCCGGACGGCATCATTGCCGGATCAGGAGAAGGCGTTTACGATTAACCACGCTGGTTTTATTGCTTTTCCAGGCTTGCCCTATGTCTACTGCTCGTCATCACGCTGAATGGCTATCGCTGGTTGAGGTATCTGGCCCATTTCTGAGTATGGAGGTGCTGCTGAAGGCGTTTCCCCAGGGGCTAGATGCCCATGACCCGGATGTGATGCAGAAGGTGCGGCTGGCCCATGATGAGTGGCAAGACAATCAGCGGGGGGCGACGCCCGACAGGGAGATTCATGGGGCGTGGGTGGCGTTTGTGCTGCGGGAGGTGCTGGGTTTTCCTGATGCGGTGTTGCTGAATGGGCAGGCAATACCACCGGGTCTGGCGGTGACGATCGCAGAGCAGGGGGAGACCCTGCGCCCGGACTGGGTAGTACGGCAGGCGGGGGAGGCGGCACGGCTGTTGGTGCAGGTGCATCCGCTAGGGCAGGATTTGGATAAGGCCCGGAAGGGGTCGCGGTGGGCGGCGAGTGCGGCGACGCGGATGATGGAGTTGCTCCATGGCACCGGGGTGCGGCTGGGGCTGGTCACAAATGGTGAGCATTGGCTCTTGGTGAATGCGCCCCGAGGAGAGACGACGGGCTATATCTCCTGGTATGCGACGCTGTGGCAGGAGGAAAAGCTGACGCTGCGGGCGTTTCGCGCGTTGCTGGGGGTGGAGCGCTTTTTTGGGGTAGATGAGAGCGAGAGCATTGAGGCGCTGCTGGCTGAAAGTGTGAACTCGCAGCAGGAGGTGACGGATCAGCTTGGTTTTCAGGTGCGGCAGGCGGTGGAGGTGCTGGTGCAGTCTGTTGACCGGGCAGATCTGGATCGGGGACGGGCGCTGCTGGCAGGGGTGGATGAAGCGAGGCTATATGAGGCGGCGCTGACGGTGATGATGCGGCTGGTGTTTTTATTTTCGGCGGAGGAGCGGGGGCTACTGCTGCTGGGCGACCCGGTGTATGACCAGTTTTATGCGGTCTCGACTTTGCGGGAAAGTTTGCGGGAGCAGGCTGACCAAAACGGTGAGGAGATTTTAGAGCGGCGCTACGATGCCTGGTGTCGCCTGCTGGCGTTGTTTCGAGCGGTGTATGGCGGCATTGGCCACGAGGCGCTGCGGCTGCCTGCCTATGGCGGTACGCTGTTTGACCCAGACCGATTTGAATTTTTGGAGGGGAGAGCAGCTGGATCTAGCTGGGAGCGGGTGGCGGCGAGGCCGATCGCTATCAATAACCGGACGGTGCTGCATTTGCTGGAGGCGTTGCAGGTTTTGCAGGTGAAGCTGCCGGGTGGTGGCGGGGTGGAGCCTCGTAAGCTATCGTTTCGGGCCTTGGATATTGAGCAGATTGGGCATGTCTATGAGGGGTTGCTCGACCATACGGCGGTTAGGGCAACGGAGCCAATTTTGGGGCTGGCGGGGACAAAAAATAAGGAGCCGGAGGTGGCGCTGGGGGCGCTAGAGGGGCTTTGGGGTACGCGGGGTCAAGGAGAGAAGGGTGAGCAGGCGCTGCTGATGTTTCTGAAGCAGCAAACGGGGCGCTCTGAGCCTGCTTTGCAGCGAGCGTTGGCGATGGATGTCACTGAAGAATGGGACGCCTATGGGCTGGGTCGGCTGCGGGTGGCTTGTGGGAATGATGGGGCGCTATACGAGCGGGTGCTGCCGTTTGCGGGGCTGCTGCGGCTGGATACGTTTGGCTATCCGGTGGTGATTGGGTCGGGGAGTGTGTATGTGACCCAGGGGAGTGACCGCCGCGATACGGGGACGCACTACACGCCGCGCAGTCTGACGGAGGAGATTGTGAAGTATACGCTGGAGCCGCTGGTATATAGGGGGCCTGCGGAGGGGAAGCCCAAAGAAAAATGGAAGCTGAAGAAAGCGCCGGAGCTGCTAAGCCTGAAGGTGTGCGATATGGCGATGGGGAGTGGGGCATTTTTGGTGGAGGTGTGTCGGTATTTGTCGGCACGGCTGGTGGAGGCTTGGGAGTTGGCGGAGGGGCGAATTGTGGATGGCCCTCGCCCAGTGGGAGAGGCAACCGGAAACGTAAGGGTGTTGCCGGATGGGTCGCTGTCTGCGGGAGATTTACGGGAGCGGGTGCTGCCTGCTGATGCAGCAGAGCGGTTGATTATGGCGCGGCGGCTGGTGGCGGATCGGTGCCTGTATGGGGTGGATAAGAATCCTCTGGCGGTGGAGATGGCGAAGCTGTCGCTATGGCTAATTACGCTGCAAAAAAATAAGCCGTTTACGTTTTTGGATCATGGGTTGCGCTGTGGAGATTCACTGGTGGGGGTGAGTGTGGAGCAGCTTTGCTACTGGAATATGGATACCTATGAGACAACCCCGGAGCTGTTGGCAAGCAGCATTCGATCGCAGGTGGAAGAGGTGTCGCAGATGCGGCGGCGGTTGGAGAATATTTCGGTGGAGACGACGACGGATCAGGCCGAGAAGGAGCGGTTGCTGGGGCTGGCGCAGACGCGGGTGAATGGGTTGCAGTGTGGGGCAGACCAACTGGTGACGAGCTATTTTGTGTCGAGTAAAAGGCAGCGGCAGGATGATGTACGGCAGATTATGCTGCGGGCCTATCGGGGGGAGGGGGATGTGCCGGAGGAACTGCGAGGGGTACTGGAGCAGAACAATGTGCAGCCGTTCCATTGGGAGCTGGAGTTTCCGGAGGTGTTTGCACAGGGTGGGTTTGATGCAATTGTAGGAAATCCACCGTTTCAGGGTGGGCAAAAGATTACAGGGGCGTTGGGGAAAGTTTATAGAGACTTTTTGGTAGAACAGATTGCCAATGGAGAAAGGGGGAGTGCGGACCTGTGTGCTTACTTTTTCTTGCGGGCGGATGATGAGCTGCGAGTGGATGGTGGGATGGGGTTGATTGCCACAAATACGATTGCGCAGGGAGATACCAGGGAAGTCGGATTAGATCAACTCGCAGCAAAAGGCCATCTGATTCCTCGGGCGGTGCCGAGTCGAAAGTGGCCGGGGAGTGCGAATTTGGAAGTTGCGCATGTGTGGGTCAAGAAGGGCAGTTGGCAAGGTGGCTTTGCGCTGGATGAGAAGCTAGTAGAAGGGATTACACCATTTTTGACAATTCCAGGAAAAGTTGTGGGTAATCCTTATCAGCTAGTCGAAAACGAAGGAAAGTCTTTTCAAGGTTCAAACGTATTAGGTCTGGGATTTACGATGCCTCCTGAGGAAGCGCAGTTGCTTATCGATAAGAATTCTAAGAACAAAGATGTGCTGTTTCCTTACTTGAATGGACAGGATCTGAACTCTAACCCAGACCAGTCGCCCAGTCGCTGGGTGATTAACTTTAAAGATTGGCCTTTAGATGCTGAGCATGATGATCCTGAGAAGCCGAAGGGGCCACCCTATGCAGCGGATTATCCTGATTGTTTGGCGATTGTGCGAGAGAAGGTAAAGCCTGAGCGGGAGGCGAACAAATATAGCAAGTCTGCTCGTGAGAAGTGGTGGTTGTATGAGAGATCGAGGCCAGAGCTTTATGGTGCGATTGAGGGGTGCGATCGCGTTCTAGGATTGTGTTTAGTCACTCAATATCTTGCACCTGCTTTTTGTCCAACTGATTGGGTTTATGCACACAGACTATGCATTTTTCCATTGCAGTCGATAACTGACTACGCTCTCATTCAGTCAAACATTCATGAATCATGGGCAAGAAAGCACTCATCAAGCCTTGAGTCACGACTGAATTATTCTCCTTCAGACTGTTTTGAAACCTTTCCTTTCCCTTCCCAAACCCAAACCCTAGAAACCATCGGCGAAACCTACTACACCCACCGCCAATCCATCATGCAAACCACCCAACAGGGCCTCACCAAAACCTACAACCGCTTCCACAACCCCGACGACACCACCCCCGACATCACCCACCTCCGCCAGCTCCACACCGAAATGGACACCGCCGTCGCCGCCGCCTACGGCTGGCAAGACCTCCCCCTCGATCACGGCTTCCACGAAACCAAGCAGGGCCTGCGCTTCACCATCAGCGAAGCAGCGCGGCGCGAAGTGCTAGATCGGCTGCTAGCGCTGAACCATGAGCGATATAACCAAGAGAAAGATCTAGGGCTACATAACCAGAAAAAAAAGAAAACCCCTGCAAAGAAAGCAACAGCCCAGAACGCAGCACCACCAGACGCGCAGCTCAAGCTTTCCCTTTAAGGCTGGCACAAGGACAAACGCTATATTGAGAGCATGACCGGATTGCCCTGTACCTCACAAAATATTGTTCGCCCTCACCTCCAACCCCAAAGAGTGACATACTCCCGGCACCAACCGCTAACGCGGTATGGCGCGGGCTTCTCTCTAGACCGTAGTCTTGGAGCCTTTTATCCTGAGACGATGCCCAACCCCAGCACGGAACTGCCTCCGCATAAAAATCTTACACTTTTGGCGATTCGTCGCCAACCCCTTTCACTGTTTGAGCTTTGGTCAAAAGCGCTTAGAGGTTGTACTCCGCAGCGCCCTGGCTTACATCCCGACACTCACGCTAAGCGTGGAGTGCGGGGCTTCCCGCCGATTAAGCTAAAGGAGAGCCAACCCGTTGCTCTGGTTCCCCCAAAAGAGCGATCTAGCACGCGCTTGCCGAGCACCAGCCCAAATATTTTGTCAGCCCACCCGCAGAGGGCGAATGTCGCCCCAACACTGCCATGATTGCTCAACATTCTGACAATCAGCTAACCGCCGAAGAATACCTAGCTTTTGAAGAAAAAAGCTCAGAAAAGCATGAGTATAGAAACGGTGAAGTGTATGCCATGGCAGGCAGCACCGCCGAGCACAACACCCTTTGCATCAACCTCGTGAGTGCCATTAACCAACACCTTGGCACCTCAAATTGCAGAGTTTATATGGCCGACGTTAAAACTCAGCTAGAGACCTGTCATTGCTATTACTACCCTGATTTACTCGTGACCTGCGATGCTGAAGATTTGGCCAATGCCACCTACAAACGATTTCCCACGCTCATCATTGAAGTACTATCCCCTTCGACAGAAGCATTTGATCGGGGCCAAAAATTTGCTGACTATCAGACCCTAGATACCCTCACAGAATATGTATTAGTCAATACCCAGAGCCAACGGGTTGAAGTGTTTCGGCGCATCGAAGCTGGGCTGTGGATCCTGCAACCCTATCAGCAGGGTGAAGCATCTGCTGAGGTATGGGTTGAGCTAAAGAGTATTGACCTTAAACTGCCGCTCTCCTTGATTTATCGCAACGTCAGCCTAGATGAAGTATCAGCTTAAACCCCTCGTGTCAGTCAAGGGTGAAGCTTTTAGGAATGCTGCTGAGGAGCTATGGAAACGACTTAAAGTTAAACTTTTGAGGTTTTTTAAGTTCTATCGGGAAGGCCATACATCCTCAAAATATAGCGCTAGAATGCCAAAAACCTTAGCCCTTTGGTCTTTACATGTCCTTCGAGCTGCTCTACAAACCCACCTTCACCAACCAGCTCCTCACCCTCCCCAAAGAACGGGTTCTCCAAGTCCTCGAAAAAATCGAACTATTACGCGAAGACCCCAAACCCCACGGCACCCTTAAAAAGAAACTCCACGGCTACAAAGGCAACATCTACCGTCTACGCTCCGGCGACCAGCGCATCATCTATACCTACAGTGACGGCTGGGTTGCCCTTCTGGGTGTCGATGCCCGCAAAGACGTGTACAAAGGCAAAAAGCTGGTTGCCGAAGCAACCGAGCTAGATACGAGCAGCCTGCCAGATATGCAGGACTTACTCACCCCCACACCATCCCCAGCACCACCCACGGTTCATCAGAACGCAACAGCCACACCACCCGAAAACGTCCTCCCAGTGCAGCTCACCCCAGACCTGCTCAAGCGGTTGCTCGTACCCGCCCAGTTTATAGACCAGCTCACCCCCTGCCAAACCCTCGACCAGCTCACCCGCGCCGCCATACCCGAAGCCCTACGCGATCGCATTTTTGACGCCGTCACCACCCCCAACTTCGACCAAGTCCTGAGTCAGCCCAACCTCATCGCAGACACCAACGACCTGCTCAAATTTAAAGAAGGCAACCTGCTAGGCTTTTTACTCAAACTCAACCCAGAGCAAGAAAAATACGTGACCTGGGCCATCAATGCAAAAGGCCCCACCCTCCTTAAAGGTGGCCCCGGCACCGGCAAAAGCACCGTCGCCCTCTACCGCACCCGCGAAATTCTAAACCAGCTTAAAGCCGCAGGCATCCCCCAGCCCAAAATTTTATTTACCACCTACACCAATGCCCTAGTCAATTTCTCACAGCAGCTCATGAGTCAGCTATTGGGTCAAGACGCTAGATTCATTGAGGTCAAAACCGCTGATAAAATTGCCTACGCCTTAGTTGCTAAAGCCAGTGGCAAGCCAACCCTTGCCAGCCATACCCAGCAAAAACGGCTATTGAAACAAGCATTGGCCGAAGCGATCGCCACCCTCCCCGGCAACCGATTACAACAACAGGCCCAGCAGCTCATCCTCCAGCGGCTCCACCCCGACTATTTACTCGCAGAACTCAATAGCATCATTGCCGCCAGAAACCTTAAGACCCTAGCGGACTATCAAGCCACTCCTCGCAATGGCCGCAGCGTTGCCCTCAACAAAACCCAGCGGCAGGGCATCTGGCACCTACAGCAGCACTTCACCCAGCAGCTCGCCGCACAATCCCTAGAAACTTGGCCCCAACTGCGCAACCGAGCACTAGAAATATTAGCCGCCACCGAACCACCCCTGACCTACGACGCAGTGATCATTGACGAAGCGCAAGATTTAGAGCCAAACGCCCTGCAACTACTCGCCCAGCTCTGCCGCCAGCCCAACCGCCTCTTTATCACCGCCGATGCCAACCAGTCCATTTATGGCAGCGGCTTCCGCTGGGCCGACGTTAGCCAATCGCTAAAATTTGTGGGACGCACGGGTATACTACGCGTCAACCACCGAACCACTCAAGAAATTGACACCGCCGCCCACCACTACCTGTACGACGGCAACCTGGATGATGAGACCCTTAACCCCCAGTACATCCATAGCGGGCCACCCCCAGCTATTCGCGCCGTGGGCGATCGCGAACAAGAAAGCTACCTACTCGCCCAGTTCGCTCGCGCCGCCGCCCATGAATTTCGGCTAGGCCTAGGGGCTTGTGCCATCCTCACCCCCAGCGATACTGCCGGGAAGGCGATCGCCGGACAGCTCACTTACCTGGGTCTAGAAGCACACTTTATGACCAGTAAAGACCTCGACCTCAACCGTAAAGGGATCAAAGTACTGCCCCTCAAGGCCGCGAAAGGCTTGGAATTTCCAATTGTGGCGATCGCAGGCTTTTTTGATGGCATCTACCCCTACATTCCCAAAGGCACCTCCGACCTCGAAATGCAAGAAATTCTCGCCCAAGAACGACGCACCCTGTTTGTCGCCATGACCCGCGCCATGCGAGCGCTGTTGCTGGTCGTTCCCACCCCTCAGCCCAAACGCAAACTTAGCCCCCTCCTCCAACCTTTTGACCCTGACCTTTGGAACCTGGGAAATACCGACGCATGACCATCATCCAGCTCCCTGCAAAGCTTCCGGGTGTCCTGAACCTCAGCGCCGTCAACCAACAGCTTAGAGCCCACGCCGCCCAGCTAGACTGGAGCGCCGTAGCCAGTCTTGAAGGGCAGCAGTTAGCCGAGTTACTCGCAGGGTTAGATCTCTCTGACCATGCCGAAAGTCTGGGCTTAGATACAATTTCTTCAGACGAGCTGGCCGACGCGATTATGGCCTACTTTGACCAAGCCGAGCCGCCACCTGAGCCACCTAAGAAAAAAGCCGTCGTGCCAGAGCGGTTGCTCGCGCCAGCGGTCTGGCAGCAGCAACATTTACTTGAGGCTGAGCCGCTACCGTTGCCCCGGTCTGAAGCACCCGCTCAAGCCACTGCCTCAACAGACCTAGACTTTTACGAAGCAGAGCCAGTCGCAGAGATTCCCGACCGAATCTTGCAAACCTTTACGCCCTATCAAATTCGCCAAGAGCTGGAAGCGAGGGTCGTAAAAGATTTGCTAGGGCCAGCCGAAGGCCCCCAAGAAGAAATTGACGATGGTAAGGTAAGCGATCGCTACCTCGTTGGCCTGCTTGCCCCCAAAAAACGAGATCGACAGACCCAAATCGACACCCTTTTAGAATTTCAGGATTCACTCGCCATTGCTGGGGCAGAAACCATTGAAGATGGCAGCAGTGAAGAGACAAACCTCGCCACTAAGACCATCTTTCCCTCCTCATTAGGAATGACCTTTTGTGTGAGTAACGAAGCGGCAGCGCTTTATATCATCGCCGGATGGGGCCAATACGAACGCACGAAAAGCGAAAGCCAAGAAACTGAAAAAGGCAATCCCAAAACCGTCTGGAAACGCTACCCCATTCGCAAACAGTCCCCAGCCATTCCTCTGCGCGAAGGTACCCTCACAGACTGGCGGGTTCACCCAGACTTTGCTGTTTTTGTCAAAGGTAAAATTCGCCGTCAGCAAGAATGTTGGATTGTCTCGCTGTTTTTGGTCAATGATCGCACCGAACCAGAGAAACAGGCCGATAGCGCCTGGCTTTTTCAACCAGAACTGTCGGTGAAATCGGCTACGGATAAGACAGACATTTTCCTCAAGCGTCCCTACCGTCGCGCTGCCAATCACAAGCTAGATGCAGTTTACTATGGCGAAGCGCAAATGATGAATATGCTCTATCGCAAGCAGGTGGAGTTTGCCGTAGGTCACGGGGTCGGTGTTCATGCTAGCGTTCTACCCGCCGATCCGACGCGGGCTACTGAACTGTCCATTGCGGTTGTGCCTGCCTTTGAAGTACCCCAGTCTACACCGCCGACAGCCGCAGAAGAGCCTGCCCTCAAAGGCTTAGTGTTAGAGATGAAAGTGCTCGCTGGGCTGATGCCCGAAGCATTGCCGGAGAAGCTGGCAGCACTACCTACGGCTTACGAGCAGTGGATTCAAGGCCAGCGCGATCGCTTAACCGACCCTAGCGAGGGCCTAGCAGACTACCAAAGCAGTGCCCAGGAAGCGCTAGAAAAATGCGATCGCGCCCTAGCGCGCATTCGCGCAGGCATCGAAACCCTGCGAACTAATCCACAAGCGGCCCGCGCCTTCTTGTTTATGAACCGGGCCATGCACTTACAGCGCGTGCGCTCAATTTACGCTAGCAACAAAAGGCGGGGCGAAGAAATTAACCTAGATGCGATTGAATCACCCCAGTGGTATCCTTTTCAGCTAGCCTTTATTCTGTTGAACCTGCCGAGTACCACAGATTTAACCCACCGCGATCGCTGCCACCCGACCGAAGCCATCTCAGACTTACTTTGGTTCCCCACAGGCGGCGGTAAAACCGAAGCCTATTTAGGCCTAGCCGCCTATACCATCGGCCTTCGCAGGCTACAAGGCACCATCGCCGGACGCTCCGGGGCCGCAGGCGTTGCTGTCCTCATGCGCTACACCCTCCGCCTGCTGACGCTGCAACAGTTTCAGCGGGCAACGGCGCTCATCTGTGCCTGTGAAGTCATTCGCCGTGAAGACGCCGCGACCTGGGGTGCAGAACCCTTCCGCATTGGCCTGTGGGTCGGGATGAAAACCACCCCCAATCGCACAAAAGACAGCGAAGCCTATGTCGAAGCGCTAAAAGCCCGAAGTCTTCCGCCGAGTGGTGGCTCACCCCATCAGCTCACGAGCTGCCCCTGGTGCGGCACCAAAATTGACGAAGGTAGACACATCAGTGTGAGTTCCTTCAAAAAGGGCCAAGCCCGTACCCTCGTTCACTGTGGCGATAGCCTGGGGTACTGCCCTTTTAGCCGCAAACAGGCCAAAGAAGAAGGCCTGCCTGTGGTGGTGGTCGATGAAGAGATTTATCGGCGGCTGCCGACCCTGCTGATTGCCACCGTTGATAAGTTCGCCCAAATGCCCTGGAAAGGGGAAACCCAGATGCTGTTTGGCCGGGTGAGTGGGTATTGCGATCGCCACGGCTATCGCTCCCCCGAAATTGAAGACAGCGACAGCCATCCAGCCAGATACGGCCTGCCCAAAGCGACCACCAAGGCCATTAACCCCCTTCGTCCGCCCGATCTGATTATTCAAGACGAGCTGCATCTGATCAGTGGGCCTTTAGGCACCCTGGTTGGCCTGTATGAAACAGCAATCGATCAGCTTGCTTCCTGGGAAGTAAACGGCAAAACAGTGCGACCCAAAGTCATCGCCTCTACCGCGACCATCCGCCAGGCACAGTCCCAAATGCACGACCTCTTTTTACGTAAAGTAGACGTGTTTCCGCCCCAAGGATTAGACATTAGCGACAACTTTTTCTCTCGCCAACGCCCCCCCAGCGAAGCATACCCTGGCCGCAGATACTTGGGCATTTGCGCTACGGGACGCCGCCTTAAAGCCGCCACTATTCGCGTGTACACCGCCATACTCGCCGCTTCGCTAGATATGTTCGAGCGAGCTGGTGACAAAGCCGACCCCTGGATGACCCTAGTGGGCTACTTCAACTCCATGCGAGAGCTCGGTGGTACCCGAAGGCTCGTCGATGATGACATTCAACAGCGGCTTAACAAGATGGATCGGCGCGGACTCTCTAACCGTCGCCAGCTCATGGTAGAAGAACTCACCTCTCGCAAATCTTCCACTGATATTCCCAAGGTGCTCGACTGGATGGAAACGCCATTTGTCGGTGAGCGTAAGCGCAGCAAAGACCGCACCACACCCCTTGATGTGTTGCTTGCCACCAATATGATCTCAGTGGGTGTCGATGTTAGCCGACTCGGGGTAATGGCTGTCACAGGTCAGCCCAAAACAACCGCCGAATATATTCAGTCCACCTCCCGAGTTGGCCGCCGATATCCTGGTCTGGTCATTACCATTTTCAATTGGGCTAGGCCCAGGGACCTCTCCCACTACGAGAGATTTGAACATTACCATGCCACGTTTTATCAGCACGTAGAGAGTCTTTCGCTTACCCCGTTCTCTCCCGGTGCCACCGATCGCGGCCTAGCAGCGCTGCTGGTTTCTTTGGTGCGGTTAAACAATGAAGAATACAACCTCAACAAATGGGCCAGCCGCATTCGCCGCGACGATCCTTACGTTCAAACCGCTATTCAACAGATTGTAGAAAGGGCTTGGCATGTCAGCGGTGATCGGGCGGTGCGAGATTTTGTCGAGCGCGAGCTGAACCATCGCTTAGACTACTGGCTGGCACAGGCCCAAGATACCGAAGGCGGTAAAGAACTGGGCTACAAAACAGCTAAAGATGATGTCACCATTGGCTTGCTCGAACAGCCCGGTAGCGAAGGTTTAAAGCCCTTTACCTGTCTGAACTCATTGCGCAATGTCGAGCCCACCATTGGCCTTATTCTCAATCCGCAGGTGCCTGAAGACGACAGCAGCAACCCGCCCCAACCCATGCCCGTAGCCCCCTTCTGATAGCCCTTAAGCCCTGCAACATGAACACTGCAACATGAACACTGAACGATACAAAGTAGGGGAGTTGCGCCACGCCAGGGATATGACTGAGGAGGAGGCCAAACTCTGTGAACACTGAACGATACAAAGTAGGGGAGTTGCGCCCCAGCCAAATTATGTTTTCCTTTGGGATTGGCGCAGTGGTAGATCTGCCTAATCTCTCAGTGATGGTTATGGGTCTCAACGAGTGGGACACGACCCTATCTGAGCCACTGGCGGAGGAGCGGTTACTAGCAGCGGTGCGGGAGAAGCTAGGGCCGCAGGTGCAAAAACTGGTGCCGCCGCCCGTACCCGAAAATGACCAGGGTGGGGGGGGCAGCCCGTTGAGTCAGGCGGCAAAAGTGGGCATCCCGGTCTCCCCGTTTCCAGGCTGGGGCGTTTGTCCGGCCTGTCGGTTGCTGGCTCCTTTCAGCAGCAGTATGTTTACCCTCAAAGACGACCCCTATCGTCCCGATAAAACTCGCTATATTCACAGCAACTGCACCAAGTCAGGCAAGCATCCCCCGACCGTCATCCCAGCCAGATTTTTAGTCGCTTGCCGCCAAGGGCATTTGGATGATTTTCCCTGGCTGTACTTTATCCATCGGGGGCACAGTGAGTGTCCGGGCCGATTGCGACTGTTAGAAGCGGGAATTTCAGGGTCTGCGGCGGATGTGATTATTAAGTGCGATCGCTGCAATCAATCTCGCTCACTAGCCGAAGCCTTTGGCAGCATAGGCGAACAAAATATGCCCCAGTGTAGAGCCCGCCATCCCCATCTGCGAAACTTCAGCGACGATGGCTGCCCAGAACAAATGAAATCCATCTTGCTGGGTGCTTCTAATAGCTGGTTTCCGGTAACGCTCTCCGTGCTTTCGATTCCCGGCAGCCGTAATTCTCTCGGTCAGCTAGTGCAAGATCATTGGGCCACGTTCAAGGAGATATCCGACGCCTCGGAAGTCGATTTGCTGCGACGAATCGGTCACCTTAAAGCTTTCTCTCAGTACTCAGACGCAGACCTTTGGCAAGAAATCCAACGGCAACACTCTCCCGACCCAACGTTGATAGAAGATGTAAAAAACTTGAAGCTGCCGGAATGGGAAGTATTTTCGAGCGCTGATCCAGATCTCAACACAGCCAACTTTCGTCTCAAGCCAGAAGCTCCTCCCATTGGCTACGAACTCTATTTTACGAAAACGGTGCTGATTGAACGACTGCGTGAGGTTCGTGCCTTAATTGGATTTAGCCGCATCGAATCCCCTGGCGACCTGAGTGATATCGGCGATATTAACGATATTTCGTTAGCCCCCCTCAGCAGAGATCGCCCCAAATGGGTGCCTGCAAGCGATATTCGTGGAGAAGGTATTTTTCTTCAGTTTCGAGAGGCTGCGATCGCTCATTGGATCCAGCGCCATCCTTCCTTAAAAGCCTACGAACAACAAAGCCACCTAGCCCACACCCAATGGCGCAGCGCTCGTAATATAGACAACCCCGCCGAAAATTTTCCAGAGCTGCGCTACCTGCTCCTGCACTCCTTTGCCCACGCCCTCATGCGACAAATGGCGATTGAATGTGGTTACGCAGCGGCTAGCCTCAGAGAACGCATCTACTCAAGTCGCCGAGGAGACGACGTTTCAATGGCGGGAATTCTTATCTATACCGCTTCTCCAGATAGCGAAGGTACCCTAGGGGGCTTAGTCGGACTAGGAAAACCCGATGTCTTAGGACGTCACATCGACCAAGCTCTCGAACAAATTGGACTATGTGCTTCTGATCCGCTGTGCGCAGAACATCATCCGTCACAGGATGCTACGCTACACGGTTCTGCCTGCCATGCTTGTCTCTTTAGCCCAGAAACTTCCTGTGAGCGAGGCAACAAGTACCTCGATAGAGCTTTGCTCGTGGCAACAGTGAATCAAAGCATCGAAAGCTTTGCCTTCTTTCAACAGGACTAATCCCTTGCTATCCCTCTCACCCAGACTGCTCACCCACATTCATAGGCTAGCTCAGCAGTTGCCACAGTCGGTACTCTCAACTATTACTGCGTTTCTGGCCAACGTTCCACAGGCTGTTCATAGCGAGACAGTCTGGCTACCCTTGTTCCAACAGCTACCCAAACCCGTTTGGCGACAAAATCTGACGGATTTACTAACCGTTTGGTACGAGGACAATCCTACCTTACAGGGTGAATCTATTGCGACAGCTTTATGGGTTGCGCATCATGGAATTATAGCGGTTGCCGATTGGTCGAGGTACATTAAAGTTACAGGAGACCAAGGAA
>CAZXWR010000071.1:0-14339 GCA_964644325.1 uncultured bacterium | reverse complement strand
GTCATCTACATCTTGCAGCAGGTTGTAGCGCACTTCATCCTCACCCCCCTCGCCCGAGTTGGACTTGCCGCCAATCCGATTCATGGCGATCGCCAAAACTTCATGGGCCTCCCGCGACAGGGCACCCAAGGACATCCCCCCAGTGCAGAAGCGGGTCATGATGTCCGCGACGGATTCCACTTCTTCCAAGGGAATTGAGGGGCGATCGCTGTTAAATTCCAGGAGGTCGCGCAGGGCCGTAACGGGACGATTGAGCAGTAGGGTTTGGTATAGCTCAAAGTGGTCGGGGTCTTTGGTCACCACCGCCTTGTGGAGGGACTTTGCCACCTCTGGGCTATTCATGTGGTACTCACCCCCCGGTCGGTATTGCACAAAGCCAAAGTTACTCAGCTTCTTGGCCGACAGTTCGGGGAAGGCCCGCTGATGGAATGTCATCATTTCCTGGGCCAGCTGGTCACAGGTTAAGCCGCCAATGCGGGAAGCAGTGCCCTTAAAGGCCAGCTCTAGCAGATCTGACCCCACACCAATGGCTTCAAAGATTTGCGCCCCCTGATAGCTAGACAGCAGCGAGATCCCCATCTTGGAGAGGATTTTCAGGAGTCCGGCTTCAATGGCCTTGCGGAAATTATTTTGGGCGGCTTCAATGGTGAGCTGCGGCAATTTACCGCGCTCCATCAGCTTTTGCGTTTTACTGTCCGCCCACCACTGGCGCACCGACTCCAGCGCTAAATGCGGACACACTGCACTGACGCCATAGCCAATCAGACAGGCGAAGTGGTGGGTACTCCAGCACTGTGCGGTATCCACGATCAGGGAGGTTTCCAGGCGCAGACCTGCCTGAATCAGGTGGTAGTGGACGGCTCCAGCCGCCAGCAGGGGCGGAATATAGCTGTGGTCAGCATCAATCCGAGCGGGTAGGCCGTCTGGCCCAACGCGATCGCTCAGAATCAGGATGCTCTGGCCCGCGCGCACGGCATCAGCGGCGGCTTGGCACAGCCGATCCACTGCTTGGCGCAGACCTGCCGGCCCTGCTGCCACGGCAAACAGCGTCGATAGGCGCTGAGCACCAAAGTCGGACTGCTGAATAAAATCCAGCTCCGCATCATTGAGCACAGGGGAGTCGATTTTCAGGAGTTTTGCCCCTTCCGGCCGATGCTCCAGCAAGTTGGTGCGTCGTCCCAAGTACATGGAGAGGGACATCACCAGTTTTTCCCGCAGGGGGTCGATGGGCGGGTTGGTGACCTGGGCAAACCGCTGCTTGAAATAGTCGTATAGGACGTGGGGCTTATCGGACAAAATCGCCAGCGGGATATCATCGCCCATGCAGAAGGTCGGCTCTTTGCCATCCTGAGCCATGGCCTGCACGACCATTTCCACATCTTCGGCGGAATAACCTGCTGCCACTTGCTGCTGCATACAGTCTGCGAGGTCGCTGCCCAGTTCCGCCAAAAAGGGCTGCTCTGTCATCGTGACCCGATGCTGTTTCAGCCAGTCGCCATAGGGATGCTGGCGGGCGACTTTTTCCTTGATCTGCCAGTTAGTCAGCAGTTCTTGGCGCTCCAGATCAACGGCAATCATTTGCCCCGGCCCGAGGCGGCCCTTTGCCAAGATATTGGCGTCTTCAACCGGGAGCGTCCCAGCTTCCGAGGACACCACAACCAGGCCATCGCGGGTAGTGCAGTAGCGGGCGGGACGCAGCCCGTTGCGGTCTAGGGTGGCGCCCACCACGGCTCCATTACTGAAGGCGACCAGGGCTGGGCCATCCCAGGGTTCTTGCAGGCCGCTGTAGTACTCGTAAAAGTCAACAATCTCCGGGTGATCGGCTAGGTCAGGCTGGTTTTGGTAGGCTTCCGGCACCAGCAGCATCAGCGCCTCTAGGGGCGATCGCCCAGACTGCACCAGCAGCTCCATGGCATTGTCCAAGTTGGCAGAGTCGCTGTTCTCCACGTTCACAACGGGCTTGAGCAACTCAACGCGATCGCCCCAGTTCTCATGGCGTAAAGAGGGCTGACGCGCCACCATCCAGTTAACATTGCCCAACAGCGTATTAATTTCACCGTTGTGGCCCAAAAAGCGCATCGGTTGAGCTAGGGGCCACTTGGGCATCGTATTGGTGCTGAACCGCCGATGATAGAGCGCAAAGGGGCTGGAATAGTCTGGATTCTGGAGATCGAGATAGAATTCTCCCAACACAGACGAGCGCACCATGCCCTTGTAGATGATGGTGCGACCGGAGAGTGAACAAATATAGAACTCAGAGGCCCAAGCTGCCCCTGTAGCCCCGACTGCCTTTTCCACGCGTTTGCGAGTCATGTAGAGCTGTCGCTCAAAACAGGCGGCATCACTGAGAGCAGATGACTGCGTGCCATCGACAAAGACTTGCTCAATGCGGGGCTGATTCTCGAGGGCTTGGCGACCCAGCACTTCAGGCTGTACGGGAACCGATCGCCATCCCAAAACAGACAGTCCTTCAGCCTCACAGGAGGCTTCGAGGATCGATCGGGCCTGGGTAGCCGCCGCCGCATCCGTCGGCAAAAACACCATGCCCACCCCCACGGCGGCAGTATTGGCCGAAGTAAAACCCTGCTG
Source organism: uncultured bacterium (assembly GCA_964644325.1). Taxonomy (GTDB): domain Bacteria; phylum Cyanobacteriota; class Cyanobacteriia; order Thermosynechococcales; family Thermosynechococcaceae; genus CAZXWR01. Next base: position 11,750 of record CAZXWR010000071.1, on the reverse strand, counting down.
CTGCATCCAGGGTAGAAATAAAGTCCAGGGAACTGCGGTCATCACCCCAGCACCATCGCCGGAATCTTGATCGGCGCTACAGCCCCCGCGATGTTCAACACAGGTCAACCCATGCAGTGCCATCTGGACAATGGCGTGACTGGCAGCGCCCTGCTGACTAGCGATAAATCCAACGCCGCAAGCATCACGCTCCTCCACAAGCCAAGGTTGTCCAGGATATCCGGCATCTTTAAGTTGTTGATCCTGCATTGATTTTACGTACACCTTCTTCGAAGAACAGGGGGCCATAGCCTAATCTGGATGATGGAAGTTCAGGGATAAAACCGCCAGCCATTCGAGCATTTTCTTCCGTACCTGAAACGGAAGCTGCATTGCCACTCCAAACCCTAAGTTTGCTGAGGAATCAATGGTCGGCACCAAGAGCTGAGCCGACCTAAACCTGAAAACGAGGCAAACCTAGCCGCTGGGTGTGATTTCAGATGGCTACTTTATTCTAATTGTAAAAACATTATTCATATTATGACGAGAGGGGCTGAATCATGTAGTTCAGGCTGGCGGATTGTTGTTCTTTTTGCTAAGGATCTTGCGACGGATAGGTGCCGCGTCGCAACCTGAAGACACAGCTTTAAAAACTAGACTGCGGGATCAGGGGACGGCCCTGTGGGTTTACTCCCGCGATCGCAACGCTGGGGTAAGGGTGGCTGAAGTCAATGCCGCCGATTGTTTTTGAAGCGCTAGCCATAAACCTTGACGCGGCCCACCCCACTACTGCACCTCAGAACCTGCAACAAATGTTGTCTTTCGTGAAGCTGAACCCACCGCAAACCCAGATTGAGCCGGATTTTACCTGTATTGATGGACATTTCGCCCTCAATTGTTTGATTCCAGGTCAGACTTGTCCATCTTAAGAAAGGGCAAAGCGAACCTGAAGCACTCGATCAGGTTTTTCATCAGCGTCTCGGACATCACCTGGCAGAGCGCGTCATTGTCATTGACAGCACAGACCCAGGGAAATCCAGCAACTTCTCCCAGAGGTTGACCTGGCTTGTGTTTAGGGGCGATCGCAAAGGTAATCCCCACCCCAGTTCTGCCGTTTGTCCACCCATGATGTCTTAGGCAAAGTCTCGTTGTTCAGGCAAGATAATTTTTCGGCATAGTATTGACCGTTATGAGTTCACCAGACACGTTTGTTGTCAACCCTTCTGGCTCCAGAACCGTTCCCCCTTCCCACCCCATAAATCCTGGATCAAAGAGAAAATTCTGGCGTAGCCCACTGCGTTCCTTCTTGCTTGCCGTGGGTGTAACGGGTGGCATCGCATTAGGGAGCACAGCACCCGCGATCGCAACCCCCAACCTCAGCATTTACCCCTTAGGCTGGAACGTCATGGGTCTCGATAGCAACAACCCTTCCGTGGGGCCAGACCGTTTTCCAGTCGGAGCTAGAGTTTGTAACACAGGCACCTCTGCGGCCAAAAACGTGACGGCCACCTTTCTCGATGAAGGGGGAGGCAGCGACATCATCATCACCGGTCCCGGCATACTCAACCCCAACGTGATTGTGATGGGGGCAGACTTACCCAGCGGTAGCGCCAACCCTGACCCGCGAGTCAACAGCCCCACCTTCCCCACCCTGCCAGCGAACTGCTTCGACTTTTACTTCAACTTCCGCGTCAATCGCAGTTCATCTGCTTACTCTAATCTCAATAATGCCTTCAGTCGGAAAAAGTTTCGCATCCAGGTCACAGCCACCAATAGTTCAGGTGCCCCCCTTCCAACGCTTTTAACCCCCTTCAACCGGGAACTTTTTGTCGAAAGGCTCATTTCCCAGTCACGGAACGCCGTTCTGAGTCTGACCGGTCCGGCAACCGTTGTGGAAGGCCAAATTGTTGAATACACCGTTACCGGGAAAACCGCGCCCGGTGGCTATGAACAGCTGGCTTTCTCTCCCGTTCTGCCGAACTTCTTTCAGTTACTTTCAGCTTCCATTAACTACACCTCTCCGACAGGTGCAATTGGCAATTCTGTTTATGCCGATGCCTGTGGCTGGGAGAATGACTTCACCAGTTCCTTTTACCACAACAACGGTGCCTGTAATAATCCCAGTATTACCGCTGGCTATCCCGGCGACAAGGTGGGCAATACCTTTACCGCCACCTACAAAATTAAGGTCATTGGCACAGGTAGCGGCGCCTTGAGTAACCTGATCTATGACTTCTCCGGCAGCAGCTACCACTACAACCAGGACTTAGGCACAGGCGTCAATTCCCTCCCCATTATTTCAGTACCGCCTGCCGTCACCTATGACCTAGCCATCAATAAAACGCCAGTAGGTGCTTTTAATAGAGGTGCAGCCAGTACCTTCAACCTAGTCGTCACCAATGTCGGTGCCACCACGACTTCTGGCACTATCACCGTACAAGATACGCTGCCTAACACCTTAACCTACGTCAGTTCCCTCCCCAGCAGCGATCCAAACTGGAGTTGCGGCACGGCAAATTCTGCAGGTAGCACGGTTTTGACCTGTACGAGTAAGTCCGGGGTTACCCTGACCCCTAATGCTAGTTTGACCATTCCCTTGGTCGTCACCCCCACCCAAACGGGAACAGTTTTAAATACGGCAACGGTAGCAATCCCGGGCGACGGCATTGCTAGCAACAACACCTCTACCGCTGCTGTGGTGGTCAACAATCCCGACCCGATTGATGTCTCAATACAAAAAGACGTGGCGCTCGCCTCAGCCCCCACAGCTTATCAGCCTACAGCCATTACAGCCGCACCTGGGGCAGGGGTCATTTACAAACTCACGATTACAGGCGACGGCTCTACTGAGGTTGCCAATCTTCCGATCGACGATATTTTTGACTCCCAATTGACGACAACGAATGGCACCCTAACCACAACTGCAACAGCGCCTACAACAGGACTAGGGTAACCGTCCCTGGAACTCATATTGAGCTTAGTGTTCAACGAGTTTAATAGGGTTTCAGCTTCTACTTTGAGCGGTCTTTAGACCTGAAATGGCTGAAACAACCAATCTTCGTCAGATGCCAGGGACAGTTACGGACTAGGTACCTGTAGGATTGTTGCGGATGGGAGTGGGAAAGGCAGTTCTTCGTGCAACCTCACCATGACCAACAATGTTTTGAGCGGCACCGTGACCCTCAAGAAAGGGGCACAGATTGAGGTCTATATTCCCGCCACGGTTAAAACTACAGCCTCAGGCACCATTCCCAATATTGCTTACGTCTCACCTTCGCCCACAGACTACACCGATACCAACACGGCCAATAATTCAGACGCTGCCACGGTTAATGTCGATGTTTCAGACTTAACCATTACCAAAACCCACACTGGCGATTTCGCCCGCAGACAAACGGGTAGCTATGCGCTTACCGTTCAAAACATTGGCATCAAAGCCACAAGCGGCACGGTAACCGTGACGGATACCGTCCCCACGGGCCTGGTTCCCCAGACCGCCACAGGCACAGGCTGGAGCTGCTCCATTTCGGGCCAAACCGTAACCTGTACCCGCTCAGATAGTTTGGCCCCTAGCGCTAGCTACCCCCCCATCACCCTCACGGTTGCCGTTGCCAATAGTGCCCCCGCTAGCCTGACGAACAGCGTAACCGTCGGTGGCGGTGGCGAAACCAACACAGGCAACAATACAGCCCAAGATCCCACGACTATTACCGATCCGCCACCATTGCCTCCCAGAAGTTGTGCCAATGGAACTGCAACCTTCGATTGGAGTACACTCTCATGGTCTCCGAATGGGAGCTTAGGCCCCTTCCAGTTTACGGTGGGCAACGTTCGGTACACGGTTGAGGTCAAAAACCCCAACAACCATCCATTTACGGATAGTTCACCCAGGCTTGGCAACAATAACTTTAACCAGCCAGCTTTGTATGCTCGACCAGACATGCAAACGGCAAGCCCCAGTCAGTTTATAGAAATTCATATCACCATGCGAGACCCCGTAACGGGGAACCTCTTGCCCATTACCGGGCTCCAGGGCATCGTCGATGACATTGACCGACAGACGACGGGTGGTGGTCAATGGCAAGACGAAGTTGTCTTAACAGGCTACGTGGGCGGCACCAGCGGCACTGCCGTCACGCCAACCCTACTCCCCTTTGACGCAACAAACGTTAGCGTGAATGGCAATGTCGCCACAGGTATCACAATCAACAACTTCTCCACAGGGGGCGGGCAAGGTGCCGATGTTGAGTATGGCTTCGGCAATCAAGCTATCGATACCCTTGTGGTTCGTCACCGACCTGGGCCGAGCCTCATCCCGACCTCAGGACAACATGTCACCCTCAATAACTGGACGTTTTGTGTCCCGCAAGCAAGTAGTCCGAATTTACTTCTCGTCAAGCGCATCTCATCCATCTTGCAAGGGACACCCGCAGTAGAGCAAGTACCCCCCAGTACCTATGTCGATCTCACAGCGGATCCTAACGATAATGCGGCGGGATGGCCTAACCTAACAGCCACGGCGATCAAAGAACCCACCGCAGCACCAAACACCCCGAATTTCAGTGCCCTCCTGCAAGGGATTGTCACCAGCAACACGGTTCAGCCCAACGATACTGTCGAGTACCGCATTTACTTTTTATCGAACGGGACAGCCAATGCCCAAAATGTAGCGCTCTGCGATTTTATCCCCGCTAACAGTACCTATGTGCCTGGTTCTACAACCCTGGTGTTAGGAGGAACCTCCACGCCTATTTCCGATGCGATCGGAGGTTCGGATACTGACGGGGGTTTCTACCCTGCCAGCACCTCTACCTTCCCAGGGGCTTGTGGTAGTGGCACGCATAACGGCAAAGGGGCTGTTCTGGTCAATTTGGGTACTGTCTTAAGATCAACCGGAGTAGGCACGCCTGCAAATTCCTACGGGTACATTCGGTTTCAAACTAAAATTGACTAAGATTCAACCCTTTAGGGTCGGGATTTGATGGCTCAACACTGACCTGCTCTAACCCGTTTTATCCTGATAACAATCGACTACTCACCCTTCAAGGTGGGTAACGTCTTAGTACCTCAACCATGCCCTACGAGAAACTTCCCCTAAATACACAGAAGCCCGTTTTATCCTGGGCCAATCACGCATTAGGTGCCCAGGAAATGCAGATGGCCAAGAATGTAGCGGCTTTGCCGTTTGTTTATAAGCACATTGCCCTGATGCCTGATGTTCATTTGGGGAAGGGGGCACTGGTTGGGTCGGTGATTGCCACGCAGGACGCCATTATTCCGGCAGCAGTCGGGGTGGATATTGGCTGTGGCATGTGTGCGATCCAAACTCCCTATGTCGCCCACCAGCTTGAGTCTAAGCTCAAGAAAATTCGTCAAGATATTGAAGCTGCCATCCCCGTTGGATTCAACGAGAACAAAGAAATCGATAAGCCTATTTACAACTGGCAGGGCTGGCGCACCTTTAAGGATCTACATCCAGGGGTGCAGCGTCTCGAAAACAAGGCCCTGCGGCAAATGGGTTCCCTCGGGGGTGGGAATCACTTCATAGAAGTCTGTGTGGATACAGAGGAGCAGGTCTGGCTGATGCTGCACTCTGGTTCCCGCAATATTGGCAACATGCTGGCGCAAAACCATATCCGCAGTGCCAAAGACCTGGCAAAACTGGCCCAGGAAAAACTCCCTGACCCTGATTTAGCCTACTTTGTGTCAGGCACAGAAGCATTCCAGCAGTATTGGCACGATCTGCAATGGGCGCAAAAATATGCGCTATTTAACCGGGAAGTGATAATGGCTCGCTTCAAGCGCATTCTGGAACAGCATCTGGGCGGGGGCAAACCCTTTAAGCCCAGCCTAGCGGTCAACTGCCACCATAACTATGCCGAACAAGAACAGCATTTCGGCGAACAGGTATACGTCACGCGCAAGGGAGCTGTAAGAGCCCGCACAAGCGATTACGGAATCATTCCGGGTTCCATGGGCACAAAATCCTACATCGTGAAGGGCAAAGGTCAGCAGGATAGCTACTGTTCTTGCAGTCATGGTGCAGGCCGCCTGATGTCCCGCACAAAAGCTAAAAACACCTACTCCTTGGATGACTTGATTGAACAAACCCAAGGGGTAGAGTGCCGCAAAGATCCGAGTCTTTTGGATGAAATTCCCGCTGCCTATAAACCCATTGAAGCCGTCATGGACAGTCAGGCAGACCTTGTGGAGGTCGTTGCCACCTTAAAACAGGTGGTCTGTGTGAAGGGGTAGGGTGCCCCGGTGCCTCGCAGTTTTTTTCTGACGTTTAAGGGTTCGGTCACTTAACGCTTACTTAACCCTGGCGCGGAACCGAACAAACCCATAGGAGTCCGTAGGGCTACCCGGTGCTGTCGCCTGGGATAGATTGCCCAGATCAACCACAATGGCCCCCGATTCACTCGTACCCCCACCGCAGGCATTGGGCAAGGTTTCGGTGGGGTCGTAGTAGCGGGCCGTATCACCATCAGCAGCATTGGTGTAAGACAGGGTTGAACCGTTACTTAAGACGGAAATACCGCGATCGCCAGTTGGGGAACCGCCGGGGGCAGTGGGGCTACCGTTAAAGGCATCCGGGACAAAGGTTTGGGCTGACGGAACGCGATCGCAGAGCTGCACACCATTGGCGCTACGGAATCCATCCGAAAGAAAGTAGATGGTGTACTCCACCGCGTCACCAGATTTCAAAGCCACATCATCAACTGGATCCGCTGGAGCTGGCACGGTTCGGAGGCCACCGCCCACCAGAAAACCTGCGGGCCAGTAGGGCAAATTATCAATGCTACCGATTGTTTCGGAGGGAACCGAGGGATCAGGGCTAGGGTCTGGGTCATCAATCCAGGTATCAAAAACCTGATCATTGATGCGGGTGATGCGCTTCACCAGCCGCAGGTTGGGTGGACAGACCGCTCCGGGTAGAGCACCCGGTGGCGAATCAATGGACGTGGTTTGCGTAACACCAGTTGCCCCTGGTGTGGCACCAAAGTCATTACCAGCAGAGACGGTATATCCATTGGCTCCCCCCCCGACATTAACAGTGGCGCTAGCACCGGCACTCAGCACCACATGACCACCCCCACCACCGCCCCCAGGCCCGTGGGGCACCCCCCCGACATGGGCATTACCCCCCGCACCGCCCTGGGCACTCACCGTTAGGCCTGCCAAGCTCCCACTTTTGACCAGGACAGAGACTGCCCCCCCGGCACCGCCGCCGCCACCGCCATCATTTTCCGGGGTATCCCCAGCGGTACCGTTTGCCTCAATGGTTCCCGAACCGGAGACTCTGCCAGCCCGAATGAGCACCACCCCGCCCCCTGTGCCACCACTGCTATCGATACCACTACTGTTGTTGCGAGAGCCAGCACCGCCCCCACCCCCTAATACGACACGGTTGACTTCCGGTGTAAAGCTGCCCCCAAAGCCCCCTGTATAAAGTTGCGAAGACCACGAACGACCGCCCATACCACCGGCACCGCCATTCCCGCCGCCGCCGCCACCAGAGTTTTGATCGTTGGTACCTGCTGGATTCCCGTCTGTTCCACCACCGCCTGCATTTCCGGGTGCTCCTCGACCAAAGCTGCCATCGGGGTAACCTTCACTTCCAGTGTCCACCAGGGCAGTGGTGCTGGTGGCAGTGTCGTACAAAAAACGCGGCGTTCCTGCAATGCCCTCCCCTTTCGAGCCATTGGGATTTTGAGTGGCCAGGGTTCGGTAATCTGAGGCCAGTAGTCCCGCATTCCCTGTGGTTACCCCTCGGCCACCGCCACCGCGAAACCCTCTTCCTGTCACATTGACAGCTCCAAACGTCAGCTGATCCATCACATCAACAGCAGCAACGCCACCGTACCGTCCATTCCACGGCAGTGCGGTTAACCCGGCTAGGGAAGCATTGGCGAGTTGAGGCACCCGGATGATTTGGTAGCGCCGCTGCCCCCGCGTGGCGGTTGCGGCGTTGAAGCGATAAGAGTAGACTAGCCCAGCATTAGCCCCACCTCCCTTGAAGGTGAGCGTGCCACCGCTGAGGGGAACGGCACTGGTAGCAACAACGTACTCGTATCGCCCGGAGTTGGCCAAGTTACTGGAACCACTCGCCCCCGTACTACCACCACTCGGTGGCTGAGATAGATTGGCATTGCCGCCCCCTGCAACGCCGTCACCATAGGCATCACTATTGGTGGAATTGATTTGGGCATCCTGCATCTGAATCAGCAGCAGCAGGTCCCCAGCCGCAATCGGTACATTGGCACCTTGGGCCGACCCTAGCGTTACGGAGGTGGCCCCTGAAGCGAGAGTGCCAGAGCTTGCGGGGATGTAGTAGGTATTAGCGATACCGCTGAGGGAAGCTGTTCCATCCCGCCCTGGTGCTGCACAAAGCAAAGAGAGCTGGGCTTGGGCAGGCTGTGGCTGCCATAGATGGATCGGGATGCTGAGCAAGGCAACGACTGAGACGGCCAATGTCTGACCAAGAATGCGCATGAATCCATGATTTTTCTGCCTACTTCCTTAATGTTCCCCAAAATATCTATCTTGGGACAGACGCCGCAGGAATTAAGTCTGAAAGTTGTTGTTTGATATCAATCTGAGTAAGCATTTCATCGAGTCAGATCTAGTCAAGACAATCCCTAACGCACCTGTTTAAGTCGCAGGACATACTCGGAAATATTAATAAATCTAGGCATCAGGGCTATCGGAGACCTTTGCTAAGGCCACACTACACCGCATAGCTTAACGCTAGACCCAGGGGGGGAAATATCTTCCCTAGCCCTTTGGTCTTGCTGAGTGCCATGTTAGCGGAGCACTCATTTGTTTGGGATTGGTCTGGAATGGTTATCGCGATCGCCCTCTCATCGGCGTGATGGCGCTGGAAAAGCCACCATGGGTCGCCGTCACTTTTTGGCGATCACCCAAACAGCATGCACAATGCCCAGGATGTAAAAGCCAAAAATCGTCAAAAGCACATTGATCCAGAAGTCAGTTCCAAAACCAACCTGGAGAAAAACACCGAGCGGGGGTAGGAAAATGGCACAGATGATTCGAATGATGTCCATACATCAACTCCACAAAGTAGCTCTGGTCTCAAACCATAACCTTATCAAGTCATTGTGAAAAGCGCGATCGCATCAAAGCCCGCAGAGGTATTGCACGAACAGGCACAAGTTATACGACAATAGACATCGACCACGGCACCCGCCTAAGCAGGCTTCAGCCATAGCCCCGACCGCTTCATGCCAAAAAGATAACGCCCTAACCATCCGCCGTGACACGCCAAACTCTCGCATTAACGGAACCCCTCTATGAGTATCTACTGGCCCATTCCTTGCGGGAGCCAGCCATTCTGCAACAGTTGCGGGCCGAAACCGCCCAGCACCTCCAGGCACGCATGCAAATTGCCCCAGAACAAGGTCAGTTTATGGCACTGCTCGTGCAGCTCATGGGAGCAACCCGCACCCTAGAAGTAGGCACCTTCACGGGCTACAGCGCCCTAGCGATCGCCCTAGCGCTACCGGAAGCAGGGGAAGTTGTCACCTGCGATATCAACGCTAACGATACGGCGATCGCCCAGCGATACTGGCAACAGGCTGGGGTCGCCCATCGGATTAAACTCCATTTGGCTCCGGCCCTAGAAACCCTCAACTCGTTGCTAGCGCAAGGCCAAGCCGAAACCTTTGATTTTGCCTTTATTGATGCGGACAAGGGTAACTACCTGAACTACTTTGAGCTAGCCCTTAAACTGGTGCGGCCCGGTGGCCTGATTGCCGTGGACAATACCCTCTGGTCGGGTCGGGTGGCAGATCCCAACGAACAAAGCAACACCACAAACAGCATCCGTAATTTTAATGCCGCCCTGCACCAAGATACGCGGGTCACCCTCAGTCTAGTACCGATTGGCGATGGGGTGACTCTGGCCCGAAAGCGATGGTCGCAGACCGGCCTTAGGCGATCGCACGATTGAGGGCATCCCTTGGGTAGCCCTTGGCGTTTGACATCAACCGGATCATCCTGACTATAATTGGAGCATTCCTCGGAGAGAGGATATCCACTACATCCAGGGAGTCTGTGATGGCAATCGAATATGACTATGGAATCTACATCGGTAGATTTCAACCGTTTCACTTTGGGCATTTACAAACGCTGAAGACGGCTCTCAGTGAGTCTCAGCAGGTTATTCTGATTTTAGGAAGTCACCGAGTTGCTCCCAACATCCGCAACCCGTGGAGTTCCCAAGAACGCATCGAAATGATCCGGTCTTGCCTAGCACCAGAGGATCTGAAGCGCATTCATTTTGTCTCGGTGCGGGACTGGCTCTACAGCGATAACCTCTGGCTGGCCGCTGTGCAGCAGCAGGTTTCGGAAATTGTGGGGAGAAGCACCGCTGTGGCGCTTTTTGGTCACCAGAAAGACACGAGTGCCTACTATCTGGAGCTGTTTCCCCAGTGGACACTGGTCGAAACCGGAAACTATCGGGCGCTGAATTCCACCGATATCCGCCAGCAGTATTTTTCAGCGGCGCACAGGATTGATCGCGACGCCCTGCCAGCGCCAGTTGTGAACTACCTGGAACAGTTCCAGGAAAGCGATCGCTACAGCACGCTCTGCAACGAATATGAGTTTGTGCAGTCCTATCAGCAGGCCTGGGCAGCATCTCCTTATCCGCCGACCTTTGTGACGACCGATGCCGTCGTTGTGCAGTCTGGCCATGTGCTGGTGGTTCGCCGGAAAGCGATGCCCGGTTATGGTCAGATCGCCTTACCGGGTGGGTTTCTGCGCCAAGATGAAACCCTGATCGCTGGCATGCTGCGCGAGCTGCGTGAAGAAACCCGCTTGAAGGTACCGCTGCCTGTGCTGCGCGGCTCAATTGTAGACAGTCATGTTTTCGATAGCCCTGGGCGATCGCTCCGGGGGCGTACCCTGACCCACGCCTTTTTCCTGCAGCTCAAAGCTGGTGACTTACCCAGCGTCAAAGGCGGTGATGATGCCGCCAAAGCCTGGTGGATGTCCCTGGCGGATCTCTATGCCAGTGAAGATCAAATCTACGAAGACCACCTGCAAATTATTCAGCACTTTGTCAGTAAGGTTTAGCGACTTTTTGCTAAACCCAGCCATTGTTTAACCCAGCGTTCCAGAGAACGCTTCATCTTTGGCACTCATTTCCAGACATTGCCAATCTATAGCCGAGCCTTTGACCCATGACCTATAACTTGATCCTCGACGTTGATTCCTATAAAGTCAGCCACTGGCAGCAATACCCACCCCGGACAACGGGCCTCTACGCCTACCTGGAAAGTCGCGGCGGACGCTACCCGGTCACGGTTTTCTTCGGACTGCAATATATTCTGAAGCAGTACCTGAGCCAGCCCATTGAACCCTGGATGGTGGATGAAGCGAAGGCTTTTTACGTAGCCCACGGCGAGCCCTTCAATGAAGCGGGCTGGCGCTACATAGCCCATGACCTCAAAGGACGGATTCCCGTCAAGATCCGAGCGGTGGCAGAGGGGACGGTCGTGCCGACAGGGAATGTCCTGATCACGATTGAATCCACCGATCCGCACGTCTTTTGGATTGTCTCCTGGCTAGAGACCCTGCTCCTGCGGGTTTGGTATCCGATCACGGTTGCTACCCAGAGCTGGCACATCAAACGCAGGATTTATGCAGCGCTTGCCAAAACAGCCGATGACCCGGCCACAGAAATTGGCTTTAACCCGGATTTCTCACCAGGGCAGACAGAGAGGGTCAGAATTGCGCCAGCTTGT
>CAZXWR010000070.1:0-14388 GCA_964644325.1 uncultured bacterium | reverse complement strand
TCCGGTGCGACCTCCACCGATGGTGGGCGGAGCTGGCAGCGATTCCCTCATTTCCCCAGAAATACCCTGCCGCTGCGGGTGGCTGTTTCGGCTACCGATCCCAACACCTTCATCGTGATTACCCATGACGCACTCCCCCTCAAAACCAGCGATGGGGGCCGCACCTGGCGCCCGGTCAAAGGGCTCCCCAAAGGCCCCCAAGGGCCGTGGTACTGGTCTGTGCCCCTCGTGGCGGATCCGGTGGCGGGCGATCGCTTTTATTATTACGACAGCGGTCGCCTCTACCGCAGTGAAGATCGCGGTGACTCCTTTCAGCTGGTGAACGCCAACCTTCCCGCCACCCGTGAACTCTCAATTCTGAGTATCGAACCAGGACAACCCGCAAACCTATGGGTTAGCCTAAGCGACAAGGGATTGTTTCAATCTCAAGATGGGGGTAAAACCTTCGCCAAAATCACAGCAGTACAGCATTCACATCTGCTTGCCATTGGTCTGCCCTTGCAGCCAGGGAGCGACTTAGCAATCTATTTTTATGGCAGCTTAGACGGAAAGACAGAAGGGATTTATCTATCTGAAGACCGGGGGCAAACCTGGAACTCTATCAGTGAAGCGTTGACCCCCATTGGGACACAACCCAATGTCATGGTGGCGAGCCAGCAAAAGCCCGGTCTGATTTTCATTGGCACCAATGGTCGCGGTATCTATTACAAACAGCTGAGATAACAGCCACCCTACCCAATATGATTCGTGTCCTGCTAGTTGATGATCAAAAAACCATTCGCGAGTGGCTGAGGGTCGTGGTTGAGCCAGACCCCGAGCTAGAGGTCGTGGGTACCGCCAGCGACGGCCAAACGGCCATTGAGCAGGTAGAGCTACTGCTGCCCGATATTGTGCTGCTGGACATGGAAATGCCGGGCCTAGATAGCCTCCAAGCAATTCAGGCGATTTGCCAGCAGTTTAAGCAGGTCAAAGTCATTGCGCTGCTGGTTCATGATGGCGATCCTTCAATTGCGAAAGCGATTCGGGCAGGGGCCATGGGGTATTTGCTGAAGAATACGCCCCCCCCTTCCCTGCGAGAAGCCATCCGCTTTGTCCATAAAGGCTATGCCAAGTTAGGGCCAGGGGTGTTTGAAAAGGTCATGCCGATGGCCTATGCCGCGTCGGGAGATGCCAGTTCCTCAGCGGCGGACTCCAGAGTGGCCTGGGAGCAATCAGCGGGGCAAAATGGCCATCTCCCGAGCCTAGACTCGACTTTAGAAGTGGATGGTTCGGGGCAGTTTGCAATTCCAAACTTAGTCCCCACGGAGGATAATCTCAGGCCAGCACAGGGGGTACGCTTGCCCCTGCATTGGAAATGGTACGGTCTGATGGGGCTGCTCAGTATCGGGTTTATCTGGACGGTGGGCCTCCTCTACATCACCTTTAAAAGGCCGACCTTTACCAGTAGCTGGACGATTGCTCTGCCGAGTTCTAAAGTTTCCACCAGTGTGGATCTACCTGACGTCGGGCGAGCGACCTCCCAGCGCGATTCTCCCTACAGTAGCTCTGTCTCAGATCCGCGCGAAAACTACAAGTTTCTGGTGGAAACCGAAGCCGTTAGTCAGCTTGCGGCCAGTCAAATGGGGTTACCCCTCAAAACAGTCAAAAAACCACGCATTGAAATCATTGATAACACGACGCTCATGCGCTTTTCGGTCACGGGGGATAGTCCCGAAACGGCTCAAGACCGGGCGATCGCCTTTCAAACTGCCCTGGATCAACGTCTGGCACAGCTGAGAGAAGCCGAGGCCAGTCAGCAAAATCGCAGTCTAGGAACGGCACTAGAGGATGCCAAACAAAAGCTGCAAACGGCCCAGCAACGGCTAGCCAACTACAAAGCCCGTACGGGCCTGGGATCTGGCGAACAGCTCACCAATCTCTCCCAGAGCATTGCCCAACTGCGCCAGCAAAAGTCCGAAATTACAGCCCAGCAACTGCAGCTGCAAGCCAATGCAGACCGACTTTCCCAAGATCTGGGTCTCTCGGCCCAGCAGGCCACCGATGCCTTTGCCCTACAGTCCGACAAACTCTTTCAGCAGTACTTGGCGGACTATAGTCAAACCAGCTCAGAGCTGGCCAACCTGAGCGCCCAGTTCTCAGCGGCCCACCCAGAAATCATGAATAAGCAAGCCGAAAAAGATCAAGCCCAGGCTAAGCTGACACAGCAGGGCAACGCGATTTTGGGGCGGCCCTTTAGCCTCAGTATCCTCACCAGTTTAAATCTAGATTCAGGGAACAGTACCTCATCTAGAAGTTCACTTTTTCAAGAGCTGATTTCTCTTCAGGCCAGAGCCCAAGGACTCGATGCCCAAGTCCAGGGACTGGATACCCAAATCCAATCCCTAGAGAATCGATTAGCCGTCTTGACCCAGCAAGGGGCACAGCTTGAAGCCCTAGAACGGGATGCCCAACGAGCCGAAGCCGTTTTTTCGTCAACGGCGACGGAAATGGATTTAACCCAGGCCAACCTATCTGCCGCCTACCCACCCATTGAGGTCGTGGCACCGCCCAACATCCCTGACGCACCCAGCGCTCCGAAACGCAAGCTGGCGCTGGCGGGCATGGTACTGAGTTCCTTGTTTATGGGTTTAGGACTGCTGGCCCTCTGGTGCCGCAATCGTCAAGGGCTTGCCAACCGACCAGCCTCTGCATCGTTGACCCTCTCGAAATGAGCTAGAAATGAGCCAAGTCAAGGATCAAATGGCCAGCTAGGACTCTTGGCCGCTATGCTGACCTCCTGTTCAAGAGAGACACGCTTGGGGAGAATGGCCCACTGCCTCCTTGGACGCTGTTGCCTAGCCCCCAAAAGGCTGACCGAGTTCCAATTCCTGATGACCTGAACGCTATGGTAAGTCGTTCCACCCCTCAGCCCCAAAATCTCCCTGAATTGCTGGTTTGGTATACCATCCTGGGCACCTACGCCATTTATTATTTGGGTGCTCAGTTTGTCGTGACGCCGCTGCTGGCTTCATTCTTGGTGTTTTACCTGATCAAGCAGTGGTGGCATCAGCCCCGAGCTGCTTTATCTACTGAGCCTGTACGGATATCGGTCTCAGCCTGGGTTTGGATTGTGGCTGTCCTCATCATTGAAGTGGCCCTGATTATTGGCCACGCAAACTTCGATTTAGAGATCTCTCAGATTATCAAGTCTTCTTCCTACTGGTATCGGAGATGGGCTTTACTGGCACTTTTTCCCCTCGTCGGACATTTGCCGATTCGACCTCAGCTCATTTATCGGGCCGTTTGTATTTTGTGCTTGCAAATTATCGTATTTGCGGTGATTAGCGCCGCTGCTGGGGTGCTTAACCTACCGAACTTTAGCTTTGTCTCGCCCCTGGCAAAGCTAGGGGGTGAGCCACTGCACTATCAGGTCTATCTATTTGGCTATATTCATGACGTGGAAGAGCTACGGCTCCAGCTGTTTACCCCTTGGCCACCCGCTCTGGGTTTAATGGGCAATCTTTACCTGTGCTTAGCTTGTCAAGAAGCGAATCTGAAATGGCGCACGGTGGGCATTGTGGGTGCGGTGATGATGATCATCGGCTCGGTTTCGCGGATGGCCTTAATTGCCTCACCGACTGTATTTTGCCTGGTTTGGCTGCTTACTAACTTTATGCGGCCCTGGGTGCCTTTTCTGGCCGCTTTTTTAAGTTTTATCCTGGGGCTGTTTGCATCTCCGGTCATCCAGACCTTGCAGGATGTAAAGACCTCCTTTACGCGCTTACGGTCTGGCTCATCCCGGACTCGGGCTGCACTTCAAAATATGGCCATTTCTCGCTGGTGGAATGAAGCGCCCATTTGGGGACACGGAATGAATGATGAACAGGGACCTGCGGTGGTCGGGCATATGCCCATTGGCTCACACCATACCTGGTTTGGCCTCTTGTTTGCCCACGGCATTGTGGGTTGTTTGGCGTTAGCTCTGGCGTTTGTCTGGAGCCTCTTAAACACGCTGATTAAGGCTCAGTTCATCCCGGTTTCGCGGGTAGCGTTAACGCTGCTGTTGATTTTGCTGCTGTTCTCCTTCGGTGAGAATATTGACACCCTGGCCTATCTTTTCTGGCCAGCTTTGGTGATTATTGGGGTTTCCTTTAAGGTGCCGATCCCCTTCGACCAGCTATTCCTGAGGGTGGAAAATCGACCTAAAACTAAGATGCTGACCCATCTTCATTGAAGAGATTGCCCACTCTTCGAGAAGAGCAAAGCTCTACATCCCCCCGCCCCTTCTCCCAAAAAGGGCGAAGGGGAGCCGGATTCAAAGTTCCTCTCCCATATTGGGAAAGGAATTAGGGGGAGGGGCCACGAAAATGGAATGCTCACATTCGCAACGCTAACGTTGTGGTGAGATGGCGAAACGGAGATTGAGTCGTAGTGCATAGGAGAGGAGTTGAACGGTTGAATATGCCAAAGGTTTCTGTCATTGTGCCGGCCTACAATGCCATGACTTACCTGCCTAAGACGATGGACAGCATGCTGGCACAAACCTTCACGGAT
The DNA here is from genome assembly GCA_964644325.1 of uncultured bacterium. GTDB lineage: Bacteria > Cyanobacteriota > Cyanobacteriia > Thermosynechococcales > Thermosynechococcaceae > CAZXWR01. The sequence goes on along the minus strand of CAZXWR010000070.1, from coordinate 9,855 downwards.
TTTGAGGTGGTGGTCGTGAATGATGGCAGCGTTGATGACACGGCTGCCTGGGTGGCCCAGCTAGCCCAAACAGAGTCTCGGGTGAGGCTGATCTCGCAAGAAAATCAGGGGTTGGCGTTGGCTCGTAATGCGGGGATTGCGGCCGCTCAAGGCATGTACATTGCCTTTATGGATGCAGATGACCTCTGGGAGAAAACCAAGCTTGCCAAGCAGGTCGCTTGTCTGGATGCCAATCCTAAGGTGGGTTTAGTGTATACCTGGGTGGCAAAAGTGGATGCTCAGGAGCAGCCTACGGGCCGGGTCTTAAAGCATCAGATTGAGGGTCAGGTTTGGACGGAGCTAATTCAGCACAATATCGTAGAGTGTGGCAGTGTGCCAATGGTGCGCCGGGCTTGCTTTGATGTGGTGGGCCTGTTTGATCCCCAGCTGACCCGCTTTAATGTGAATGAAGATTGGGATATGTGGTTACGGATTGCCGATCGCTATTTGTTCGCAGTGATTCAGGAGCCTCTGGTGCTCTATCGCCAGCTAACAACGGGTGGCTCGCGGAACTGGGATGCGGTCGCAGAGAGTAATTGGATTGTTCTAGACAAGGCGTTTGCTGAAGCTCCACCGGATCGGCTGAAGCTGAAGAAACGCTGTTATGGCCTGACGTATTTATGTTTGGCTTGGAAGCCGCTGCAATGTGTCAATACCGACTACCGTAAATCCCATGCGTTTCGGGAACAGGCGATCGCCCGGGATCCGAGCTTACGCTTTACCTGGGAATATGTGCGCCTGAGTGTGGCGATCGCCTCAATGCGATGGTTAGGGCCTGCAGGCCATCAGAAATTTCTGGGGCTTTTTTATGCTTTACGACAGAAATTAGTTGCCCTGGGTCGATAGAATAACCGCATTGTCCATGTCTAATTGCGCCTATGCCCCGGATTTCTGTCGTTATCCCAGCCTACAATGCTGAACGCACCATTTTAGAGACCATTGCCTCAGTACAGGCACAAACGTTCTCCGACTTTGAAATCCTCGTGATTAACGATGGCTCTAATGATGCAACGCTGGCACAGCTGGAGACCGTGAGGGACAATCGGTTACGCGTTTGTTCTTACGAGAATGGTGGGCTTGCCGCAGCTCGAAATCGAGGCATTCGAGAAGCAAAGGGAGATTACATTGCCTTCCTAGATGCCGACGATCTCTGGATGCCTCAAAAATTAGAGTGCCAGGTCGAGGCGCTTCAGAGAAGCCCTGAAGCTGGAGTTGCCTATAGCTGGACGATCTGTATGCGAGAAGAAGATGGGAGAACCCTCTTTTTTAAGGCCACTGCTGCGCCATTTACTGGAAATGTATACCCTCAGCTCTTGCTCCATAATTTTGTCGGCCATGGGTCTTGTATCTTAGCGACTCGACAAGCCATCCAGTCGGTAGGAGAATTTGACCCGACACCGCAGGGTTCGGAAGATTGGGACTATTACTTACGATTGGCCGCTCAGTGGCCCTTTGTGGTTGTCCCAGAATATCAAGTGATCTATCGTCAAGCCTCTGGATCGATGTCGACAAAGGTAAAGCTCATGGAAACAGGGGGACTGACGCTGATTGATAAGGCGTTTTTGCAGTCTCCAGCAGACCTACAGTCCTTGAAACAAAAGTCTTTATCCATCCACTACCGCTACTGTACCGATCTCTACCTCAGTAATAAAACCGACAAATCTGCTCTGCAAGAGGCACAACGTACACTCTGGCTCAGTATCCGGCAATGGCCGTTCGCACTGATTGAGTCAGATACACAGCTGTTGCTACTGCGGGTATGGCTCCGCTTGATTCTCCCCCGTCCGATTGCCAGTAAAGTGCGTAACTACAAAAAGAAACGCCTGGATCATCCGATAGCAGATCCAAGACTAGAGCAGTTTTAACCGACCAGAAGGCACCTTGAAAAATAGATGCTCTTCAAAACTAAGATCGCTCAGAACCCTTATTCTGACTCTACGCCACATCTCGCTCTTTTCAGACCTTCGCCGAGACTATGCCACTCATCTCTGTAATTATTCCTGTATACAATGCAGGGCGGACAGTTCTTGAAACCATTCGCTCTGTCCAAGTTCAGACTTTCTCGGATCTTGAAGTCATCATCATTAATGATGGATCTACAGATGACTCTCTAGCAAAACTTCAGTCGATTCATGATCCTCGACTAGCAATCTTTTCTTACGAAAATGGTGGACTGCCTGTGGCTCGCAATCGGGGGCTTGACCATGCCCAAGGAGAGTATGTTTCATTTATTGATGCGGACGACATCTGGTTACCTGAGAAGCTTGCACTTCAGCTCCAGGCGCTAGAGCAGTCCCCGACAGCAGGTGCTGCCTATAGCTGGACAGCGGCAATGCAGGAACAAAATAGCACCATCAGTTTCGCCCAAGCCAGTCAACCTCTGTTTGAGGGCTATGTCTATCCCCACCTACTGCTGCAAAACTTTATTGGCAGTGGCTCTAATATCTTGGTGCGCCGAGAGGCAATTGCTGCTGTGGGCAATTTTGACCCGACCTTAAAGTCCTGTGAGGACTGGGATTTCTACCTGCGCTTAGCGGCCCAACACCCTTTTGTCTTGGTGCCTAAAAATCTAGTGTTGTATCGTCAGGGGGCAGGGTCTATGAGTTCCAAGGGAGCCGTTATGGAACAGGCTGGCTTAACGGTGATAGAACGGGCCTATGCCCAGGCTCCGGAAGCGTTTCAGGCTCAAAAGCCACGTACACTTGGGCGCTACTATTTTTACTGTGCCGAGCAGTTTTTGGCCAATGCCCAAAGCCGTCAGGATGTGCACCAGGCTCGCCAACGGGTGCTGCGAGCAGTCCGAACCGATCCAGGTCTTTTACAGGAGCGCAATACCCAAATGTTCTTGGCAAAGTTACTGCTGCGGGAGATTTTCCCAGATTCGGTCACGGCTGCACTGCAAAAGATGACCCGTAGCTATCGCTACCCTCCCATCACAGATCCGCGCCCGAACACAGCACCCCAGACGAAGCCGTTAAGTTGAACTGGGATAGGTCGCAAGGGGGGTGATGCTGCCTCCTGTAACGGAAAGCACTTCGGCTGAGTTCAGCCAACGGGCGTCAAAGGCCCCCAGGTGGGTGGTGGTGATCAGGGTCTGAAAGCGGTCTTGAATGGCATCTAACAGCTGGTTTTGGCGGTTCAGGTCGAGTTCTGCCAGGACATCGTCAAGCAGTAACAGGGGCGGTTCGCCAATCACTTCTTCGATGAGCTGAAGTTCTGCGAGCTTCAGGGCTAGTACCAGGGTGCGCTGCTGCCCCTGGGAGCCATACTGCCGAGCCGGGGTGTTGTTGATGGTGAGGGCCACTTCGTCACGATGGGGGCCGACGAGGGTTGCTGCTTGGTGGTACTCGGCGGTGGCTTTTTCTTGCAGCTGGTTCAGGAAGGCCGGGAAGAGGGCTTCGGGCTGTTCGGCATTGTCGGGGACGTTGGGCTGGTAGTCGAGGGTAAGCTGTTCGGTTTGGCCGCTGATGGACTGGTGCCATTGCTGGGCCAGGGGGGTGAGTCGGTTCAGCATCCGTCGCCGTCGATGAATCACGCGGGTGCCTTGGGTGGCGAGCTGCTGGTTCCAAAGCTGGAGCTGTTGTGGGTCGGCCACATCACTGCGGCGGGGCGATCGCTGTTGTTTGAGGAAGGCGTTGCGCTGCCGCAGCACTTGCTGATACTGCTGGAGCAGGTAGGCGTAGAGGGGTTCGAGCTGCACGAGGACGGTATCGAGCCAGGTGCGCCGCTCGCCGGGGCCACCGCGCACCAGTTCTAGGTCGAGGGAGGAAAACTGGACGGTGTTCAGGTAGCCTAAAAAGTCGAGCTGTCGCCGCAGGGTTTCGCCGTTGACGAGGGCCGAGCGCCGTCCTGTGGCCTGGAGTCGCAGCTGTAAATCAACGGGGCCGCTGTCGCGCTGGAGCTGGAGGGTGACCTGGGCCGTTTCGTGGCCGTCTAAAATGAGATCGCGATCGCGGTTGGTGCGATGGGAGCGCAGGGTGGACAGCAGCTCGACGGCTTCGAGAAGGTTCGATTTACCCTGGGCATTGGCCCCCACCAGAATCGTTTTGGGGGCACCAAACTCCACGGTTTGATGGTGATAGTTACGAAACTGCTGCATTTGCAGCTGGGCCAAATACACCTGCACTCAACTCCGGTGGGTAGAGCCTGACACGCGGACAGCTCTAGGGATGGACTCTGCCAGCTAAAGGCTAAACGCTAATGTTCAAATATATTCTCGTATAGCTGGATGTCGAGGGTGGCGAAGGTGGGAATGCAGTTGAAGCAGTCTTGGGCAATTTCCCAGCGCTCTTCGCGTTTGAGCATGGTGATTAGTTTTTCTTGAATGTTCAGCAGGTAGCGAACGTCGTTGGCGGCGTAGCTGAGCTGTTCTTCGCTGAGGTTCATGGCGTTGCCCCAGTCGGAACTTTGGGCAGATTTATCGAGGTCAATGCCTTCGAGTTCGCGCACTAGTTCCTTGAGCCCGTGGCGACCGCTGTAGGTGCGGGCCAGTTTGCTAGCAATTTTGGTGCAGAAGATGGGCTGGGTGACAATGCCGAGGTATGCCCGCAGGGTGGCAACGTCAAACCGGGCGAAGTGAAAGATTTTTTCGATGCCGGGGGCTTCAAATAGCTGCTTCAGGTGGGGTGCTGTGGTTTGGCCTTTGGCAATGCGGATGGCGGTTATCTGTCCAGCGGGGTCGCAAATCTGTACTAAACACAGGCGATCGCGCTGGGGTTTGAGGCCCATGGTCTCAGTATCGACGGCGAGGCGATCGGCACTTAAGTAAGCTTGCAGCTGGTCGGCACTCAGGTCGCGATCGCACACTTGGAATGGGTTCAGGGTCATAGGGATGGGGCAATAGGCAGCTTAGGCATTGTACCTGATTGGCTCGGCTCAACCCGCTGTGGCTGCAATCTACATCAGCGCTCTGCAACATCATGGGGAACATTAATCCTCTGCTAAATCACGATGACGATAGGGCGACCCAATATCTATCCTGTGACTTACAGGATTGAAAGCGCTCGGTGACTGCTAATGATGAACTGCAAGATCACGACAGGATAAGGCTTTAGAGCACTTGTGTCAGTCCGTCAGGGAGGTTAGTTATTGACTTTTTGTAAACTGAGGCGGATGGTGCTGGTGCCAGTGGCGGGCGATATCAATGCGACGACACAGCCATACCTGCTCGTGGCGCTGCACGTAGTCTAAAAACCGGGCCAGCGCAGCAGCTCGACCAGGCCGACCTGCTAAACGGCAGTGCAGACCGACGCTGAGCATCTTGGGAGCAGTTTCACCTTCGGCATAGAGCACATCAAAGGCATCTCGCAGGTAGGCAAAAAACTGATCGCCACAATTGAAACCCTGGGCACTGGCAAAACGCATATCATTAGTATCCAGGGTGTAGGGAATCACCAGATGGGGTTTGCCGTAGCGAACGTCCCAGTAAGGCAGATCGTCAGCATAGCTATCGGCATCGTAGAGGAAACCGCCCGCCTCAATCACCAGCTTGCGGGTGTGGGGACTATCGCGTCCGGTGTACCAGCCCAGAGGCCGGCTGCCCGTGACTTCGGTGTGGATGGCGATCGCCTTTTGCAGGTGGTCGCGTTCAGCGGCTTCGCTGAAGTCTTTGTAATCAATCCAACGGTAGCCATGGCTAGCAATTTCCCAGTCGGCTGCCTGCATCGCCGCAACGGCTTCTGGATTCCGAGCCAGGGCCATGGCCACTCCATAGACCGTGACCGGAATTTGACGGCGGGTAAACAATCGGTGGAGCCGCCAGAAGCCTGCTCGACTGCCGTACTCATAAATAGACTCCATGCTCATGTGCCGCAGACCTGGAAAGGGCTGTGCCCCAATGATCTCGGAGAGGAAGGCTTCAGATGCAGCGTCGCCGTGGAGAATACAGTTTTCGCCCCCTTCCTCGTAATTGATCACGAACTGTAGGGCAATGCGAGCCTGGTTGGGCCACTGGGGATGGGGCGGGTACTGTCCATAGCCCCGCAAGTCTCTGGGATATTCGTCAAACATGGTTCATGCAACAGTGCTGTTCGACTATAGCGGATGAATCGCGGCTGTTTTGCAGCGATCGCCACTGCTTTTCCACGAGCCTCGCACCCTTCTGCAAAGTAGACGAGCCGTCAGAGCCCATGGCACCCTTAACATTGTCTGTAGGATGAGCAACTGGGAACTCCCACAGCACAGGTATCCGCCACACCCGCCAAAACAGCCGCTTTCTGCAACTGTCTCAGGCGATCGCCCCGATCAGCAGCATCCGAGTTATATGCTGGATTATAAAAAAGGTACAGGAGCGTCAGTATGACCACCAACAGACTGGGAAAACGGCCACATTCGCCGTTCACCCGAGGGCTCAGCCGTCTCAGCTGTCTCGGTCTTTGTTTGATCGGTCTAAACACCAGCACCGCCCAAGCCGCTGAGCGGATCTTTGTGGCCTACAGTCTGTTAGAACGCTCCATTTCAGTCAGCGCCTTAGAAACCTACGCCCGCGAAGGCCGGATCACCAGCGACCTCGTCCCCTATGCACGCTACCTCAACGAAGATCAGCTGCAACAGCTCCGCACCGGACTCCAGACCAAGGTAGAGTTATCTCCCGTTATCCTTTCCCAGTCCTTCTATACCCCCATCGGCGAAGAACTCTTGAAGCGGGTCGGACAGGTTATCTACCCCAAATCGGGTCAAGGTGAACTCTACGCGCTGCGCTCCGCGCTCATCCTCGCCGCTGCCGACCCCCAAGGGCTCACGTTCCTGAACGTTCTCAAGTACTTCCCGAACAGTGGGATTAAAGTCGACTTACAGCGGGGACTCGACCTATTCAAAGACGGGCAAGCTTTGGTCAAAGATACAAATTTGGCCGTCGCCAACATTCAGGCTCAAGCAACAGCCAATGGCACAGCCGCTCCCATTCTAGAAGCCCCTCCCTTGGCAACCCCTGGCCCATATCAATGGGACAAAAGCAGTCTAGAGCTGAACGACCAAACCCCAGAACGCCTCGCCGCAACTGGCAAAGCCCGCTCCTTTCCCGTCGATATTTACCTGCCCCAAACAACAGCCCCGCAGCCATTGCCAGTGGTGGTGATTTCCCACGGCTTAAATTCCGACCGGAATTCCTATGACTATCTAGCAGAGCATCTGGCCTCCCATGGTTTTGCCGTCGCTGCGCCCGCCCATCCCGGCAGCGATGCTCAACTGCTTCAGGCCCTATTGCAAGGCACCGCTAGCGATGTCGCCAAACCCGTTGAATTTATCGATCGGCCCCTTGATGTCAAGTTCCTGCTCAATGAACTTGAAGTGCGCAACCAAACTGACCCCGTTTTTCAAGGTCGTTTAAACCTCACAGAAGTCGGCGTCATTGGTCAGTCCTACGGGGGCTATACCGCCTTAGCATTGGCCGGAGCACCCCTCAACTTTGAGCAGCTCCAGCAAGACTGTAGCCCGCAATCGATTCAAGACACGCTCAATTTATCGCTGCTGTTGCAGTGCAAGGCTATGCGATTGCCCCGCCGCACTTACAACCTATCTGATCCGCGCGTCAAGGCAATCCTGGTGATTAATCCAATAAACAGCGCTGTCTTTGGCCAAACTAGCCTCAGCAAAATCCAGATTCCCGTCATGATGATATCCGGCAGTGCTGACACGGTTGCCCCAGCCTTGTACGAGCAAGTGCAGCCCTTTCGCTGGCTTACAGCACCACAGAAATACTTTGTGCTGATGGATCGAGGCACCCATTTTTCGACGATCAGTCCCACAAAGGCACCCAACCCCGAAACCGAATTTATCCCCGATGTTCCCGCTATTATTGGCCCCTCCCCCAATTTGGCCCGCAGCTATACAGAAGCCCTGAGTCTGGCAATGATGGGGACCCACATTGGACGTAAACCGAACTATGCTGCCTATTTAACGAGCGGCTATGCTGCCACGCTCAGTCAACCATCCCTGCCGTTAAGTCTCGTGACTAATCTGTCCCAGCAAGCGATTGCACCGCCAAGCCAACCTTAGCCTCATCCGATTTCATTGGCAGCCACCCGATTGCGGTGTCGCTGAATCCACCGAAATCACCCTCAGAGAGGGTGCATCCGCCCCTTCAGACTACTTCAGACTATGGGATAATAAAGGCATCAATCGGCTGGGATGCTGAGAGAGTTTGCTATGACAAGTCGCCGCAAAACACGCCGCCGGATGCGTCCGGTTGCGCCCACTCCATCCTTCAAAAGCATGCAGTGCATGGTCTGTCCCGACCCTTTGATGACCGGACTTTTGATCGTGCACCATAACCACCCCCTAGCCCATTCCGTTTGTGCCCTACTCGATCGCGTTGGGATGGCTGGACTCGCCAAAACATCGAGGCAGGGGTCTTAAAATCCGCCAGCTTGGTCGGTGTGGAAGGCAGCTCGGTCGGTGCGCCGCCCTCAGCTTGCCGCTGCCCTGCCAACCCAGTCCTACAGTCCATTCACTCCCTAAACTGTCACATAGCTAGCGGCAAACTCGTTCGGGTAACGTCTATGCTATGAATAATCTGTAGTTTGTCCTAGCAACGATTCGGGATTTGCACTCACGCGCTGTCAATACAGTTTCCTTGGCCTGAGCGTTACTAACAAGCACACGGTTATCCCTATCCCTAACCTGCGATCGCCCAACACATGAATCAAGCTGCACGCGCTGCCCGACTCTTGCACACCAGCTTTTATGGTGGCCTCCTGGCAACCGCCGCCCTGACGCTGCATCCCCCCGCCGAAAGCCGCACCCAAGCCATCAGTTTCCAGGACAGTCCCAAGGCGATTGTGGATGAAGCTTGGCAGCTCGTAAACCAGAGCTACGTTGATAAAGGCTTCAACAAAAATGACTGGCAAGCCGTTCGCACCGAACTGCTCAACCGCGAATATTCTTCCAAGGCCGAGGCCTACAGCGCCATCCGCAGTGCACTAGGTCGGCTTCAGGATCCTTACACGCGCTTCATGAATCCGGAGCAGTTCACGGCCCTAACCACCCAGACCTCGGGTGAGCTATCTGGCATTGGCATCACCATGGAAATCAACGCGGTGACCAAGGTTCTCACCGTCATTGATCCCATGCCCAATTCGCCAGCAACCAAAGCTGGACTGCAGTCCGGCGATCAGATTTTGGCAATTGACGGTCAGACGACTCGCACCCTGGATATCTCCACTGCCTCCAACATGATTCGAGGTAAAGCGGGGACGCCCGTGAAGTTGCGAATCAACCGCGATGGCAAACGGAACTTTGACCTGAATATTCAGCGAGAGGTTGTCGAGTTTCCGACCGTGACTTATAAGGTCAAGGAAGAAGGCAGCAACACCATCGGCTACATCCGCCTGAGCGAATTTAGTGCCCATGCCGCCGACCAGTTCCGCCGTGCGGTTCATACCCTGAGCCGCGAGAAAAAAGTAGACGCCTTTATCCTGGATTTACGCGGCAATCCCGGTGGACTGCTCAACGCGAGCATTGACATTGCCCGTATGTGGATTAATGACGGCGCGATTGTGCGTACCGTAGACCGCGACGGCTATGACGAGACCATTCAGGCCAATCGAACTGCCATCACTCATCTGCCCCTAGTGGTGCTGGTCGACAGTAACTCCGCTAGCTCCAGCGAAATTTTAACGGGTGCGCTCCAAGACAACGGTCGCGCGGTGGTGGTGGGTAGTAAAACCTTCGGCAAGGCCTTGGTGCAGTCTGTCCATCAGCTTTCTGATGGTGCGGGCGTTGCCGTAACGGTCGCCCACTACTACACCCCCAAGGGTACAGACATCAGTCACAAGGGCATTACACCCGATATTCAAACCCAGCTCAATTCTGAGCAGC
>CAZXWR010000069.1:0-14449 GCA_964644325.1 uncultured bacterium | reverse complement strand
CTAGTCTTGGAATCACCTACTGTATGTGTTTCTGCCAAAGTGGGATGCTCCCTTGGTATAAAAGCTTTGTAGCCCTCCAACTGGTCTATGTATCGCCCTGCTCTGGAAGCATCAACCATTGTTATCGGTTCCGTTAATACTGAATAAGCGTTGGCTCTATATTATCAAAAATGAGCCATATTCGTTAATAAGGCTTTCGAGAATAGTATGAGTATAGGGAGGCTGCACTACATGTAGAGGCATTAGCAGCGACCTAACACTACGTTGGTGCGGACGGAACTGAGGTTACTGGTTAGAGTTCGAGATTATCTGCCGCCGCACAACTTCACCGTTAGGTGACTTCGATGCGCACCATGAAACTGGCAAATGAAGACTTGGAGTATCGAAGACCAGTCTGGGAGGCACTGTCAGATCTCTTCCTTGATACGGACATCTCGCTCACACGGTCTTGGCGCATCGGCATCCTGGCTGCGTCGCCCTATTCCATAGAGGAGTTGCAGGAGATTCTCGTGGATGAGATTTGTCCGGTATGCTACTCCAATTTATTTTGTGTCGCAGGTGAATGGGCTGCCTTTGACCCCGATTGGTTGGAGAGCAGTATCCTAAGTCGCCTCCGCTCGCCCTTTCCCCGCTGGTGGCGACTCAGTCTTGGTCTGTTCACAGTTCACCTGTTCTGGGAGTGGCGTCACACTAAAGTGGGCGTTATGCAGCAGCGCTCACAGAATCATGCACACAACGTCGCCTAACCATGTGCTGCGGCGAATCCGGTGAAGCATCGGGGTTACAGCTGTTACGAAGTGACACTGGCAAATAGATCGGCAATCGGCTGCGCTGGGGCATCAGCACGGGCCACAATTTCCACGATTTTCTTCTGGGCTGCCTCACTGAAGAGAGCTTCGATACAAACCTGGGCAACCTTAGAACGGGCAATTCCCCCATCAAATAGAGTATCGGCAGCCCCCATAACAACGGCGTCTTCGCTCTCCGTTTCCCGCAGACCGCCAGGACGAACAATCGTGTAGTTCAGGCCGCTATTCATCAGGTATTCCTCTGCCTGCTTTTTCCAGAACAGAATTAACCAGAACAGATTCAAGGGGTGGAGCAGCTTCGAGGTGCAGAGGGATGAAACCAGCACAAACTGCTGCATTCCCTGCTGCTTCGCTAAGTCCACTAGGTTTTTAGTGCCCACGTAATCAACTTGAAACGGGCCGAGGGGGTTCAAGCTAGGGCTGGCACCTGTGGCGCATAGAACCACGGTACAGTCGCTCAGGGCCGCCTTAAAGCTATCGGGATTGAGCACATCTCCCACCACCAGTTCTACTGCCTCAGGAAGTTGCGCCAGTCCCCGCGTGCGATCGCGCACCAAAGCCTTCACCGGAATATGCCGCTCTACCAGCTGGGCAACAATGCGTCGTCCGGTTGCCCCGGTTGCTCCAGCAACGAATGCTTTCATGCCGATGATGCTCCTTCACAGATCAGAATGGACATAGACATAGGATGACTAGGCAAGCTTGCGCTGGAGCAGTCGTTGAATGCTCACAAGGGCGATCGCATCAAACAGCGCGAGCAGCAGCAGCGCCCCGCCCAAGCTCAAGTTTCCCCAGGGCGCTTGGAGAACCGTGCTACCAAACGTCCAGTCACTGTGGAGGTAGATATAGCGAATCGGCTCAATGGCAAAACTCAGCGGGTTCAGGCTTGCAACCCACTGGAGCCAGGTGGGCATAAAGCTTAACGGTACCAACGCCGTACTGGCAAACAACAGCGGTAAGTTGGTTACAAAGATCACCGCAATCAGCTCGATATGACCTGGCAGGGCAAAGGTGAGCCCTAAACTCAGGCCCGTTACCCCCAACACCAGCAGCAGCACAATGAGCACAACGACCCCCAGCCCCAAAAAACCGGGCAAGCCTGCGCCCAGACCATAGCTGGCGGCCATAATCGCAAAGGTCTGCAGCAGCCCCAACGTCGTAATGAACAACGCCGACGCTAGCACAATGGAAAAGCGCGAGGCGAGGGGGGCCACCAGCAATCGATTCAAAAAGCCAAATTCCCGGTCAAACATGACGGGTAACCCCGCATTCAAGGCTCCACTGAAGGCCGTGAACACAATGACGCCTGCACTGAGGAACTGGCCGTAGCTCTGGCTAACGCCAAACAGCCCCTCTGGCACGTTCTGGAACAGTGCCCCAAACAGTACCAGCCACATCAGCGGCTGGACAATGCCAGCCACGAGGGTTGAGGGGCGACGCTGGAGCTGAATAAAGAGGCGCCGTGTGAGGGCTAAAGTCTCCTGAATAAACTCGGGGGATAGCAAACTCGGACTTTCAAGACTCACCGTTTTTTGCGAGTTCGGTAACTGGATGGTGACAGGTTGGGTTGGGGTACTAGTCATGGCTCACGTTAGGGTCAAAGGGCTATTCAACAATTGAGAGGACTTTAAGGTGAGTGGGTTTAAGGGCAAAGATTGACGGGGCAGGTGTAGAGATAGACCTAACCCTTAGCGCATACTCTGCTTGCGTTCTGCCTTAGGATCCCGCTGACTGGCTGCGGCAATATCGGCATCCAGTAGGGTTTGTCCAGTCGCGGCTAGATAAACGTCGTCCAAGCTGGGACGAGCCTGGGCAATGCCAAAGATGGGCAAGCCTGCTTCTTTTAAGGCTGCTTGCAAGGCAGTGAGGGCATCACTCTGCGGTTTGACGACCAGGTTCAACGAATTGCCCTGGGCGCTGTTGATAATCACATCCTGGACAAAGGGTAGCGCCATGGCCATGGACTTGGCTTGTTCTGCTTCCGCCATGGCCGTAAATTCCCGCAGCCGCAGGGTAATGCGATCGCCGCCGACCTGATCTTTCAGATTGGAGGGAGTATCCGCTGCAATCACCTGCCCGCGATCAATGATCGCGACCCGATCGGCTAGAGCGTCAATTTCTTCGAGGTAGTGGCTGGTTAAAAGGATCGTAGTGCCGCGATCGCGCAGCTGCCGCAGAAAATCCCAGATCACCAGGCGGCTTTCAATATCGAGTCCCACCGTTGGCTCATCAAGTACTAGAACCGCCGGTTCATGGAGCAGACCCGCAGCCAAATCCAGGCGCTTCCGCAGGCCCCCGGAATAAGTACCCGTTTTCTGCGCTGCTCGATCTTCTAAGCCCAGGAGCTGCAAGACTGCATCCACGCGCTGGGGAATTTCTTGGGTGGGGATATGATAGAGCGCCGCCTGTAGGTTTAGCAGCTCCCGTCCCGTCAAAACCTTATCGAGGGCCACTTCCTGGGCCACATACCCCAAAAGCCGCCGAGCCACCTTCGGGTATTGGAGCACCGAAACCCCCGCCACTTCCATCCGACCCGCATCGGGTGCGCTGAGGGTACACAGACAGCGGAGCGTCGTCGTTTTCCCGGCCCCGTTCGGTCCGAGCAACCCAAAAATTTCGCCAGCTTCCACCTGAAACGAGACATCTTTAACCGCGTCTACCTGGCCATAGCGCTTTTGCAAATGCTCAATCAGTACAGCGGGTGCCATCGCAGCCTCTTCTTAACAGATCTCAACAACTCCATTGTAGAGACTGCGTTCCATTTTCTGTACTCGATTCTCAAAAAGCAGCGGTGCGCTTCAAGTCAGAAAGCACTCAGCAAGGAAGGAGCCAAGCAAATCCCTAGGCCGCGCGGTCAGACTGGGAGAAAAGGCGACTGGGTTGACCGCTAGGGGACTCGCTGAGCAAGTCAGTTGCAGTTTGACGCTCCTCTCGCAACAAAAGGGGTTCCACGGTCGAAGTCTGCCATTCCAGTTGAGACTCGGCCTGTGATTCACCCTGAGAGCTAGCACGATGCCAGCGAATGCCGATGAAAACGTCGTACAGAAACGACCCAATATTTTGGCGATTAAAAATCCCCAGGGTTTGGGGGCTTCCCTTCGCATCCAGCAGGGGTTTCACCGCATAGTAGGCAGGCTGCACCTGATGCCAGGGAATCGAAGGCCACAGGTGATGAATGAGATGATAGTTCTGTCCCAAGATGAGGACGTTCAGCCAAGCACTGGGATAAACGCGGGCATTCTGCCAGCGGTTGCGCTCGGCAAAGGAACGATGGGGCAGATAGTCAAAAAAGAGACCCAAGGCAAGCCCCACGACCAGAGCAGGGCTAAACCAATAGTTCATGACGTAGCCAAGATGTCCGTGGGACGCGGCTAGCCACACAATCCCCGCAGCGGTTAGACGGCTTAAGAACCATTCCAGGAGTTCAAACTTGCGCCACAGCCGCCGCTGAAAAAAGAAAAACTCATGGTAAAAAAAGCGCGGTGCGATTAGCCACAGGGGACCACCCGTAGACACGAAGTGATCGGGGTCGTTTTTAGGGTCGTTGACATTGGCGTGGTGCTGCATGTGCACCCGTGTAAATACCGGGAAGGCAAACCCTAAAATCAGTGCAGATAGGTGGCCCATCACTGCATTCACAATGCGATCGCGGTGGGCAATATTGTGAGAGGCATCATGGATGACCGTACCAGCCATGTGGAGGGCCAAGACATTCGCCGTAAAAACTAGCCATCCAGCCCAGCCCCACTGGAAATATCCAAAGGTTGAACCTGCAATTAAAGCAACTGATGCCAACAGGAGCAGTACTGTAGGGTTAAATCCCTTGGGAGGACCCAAAAACTCGTAGGGCACTGTTCGGGGATATGCATTTGCTGACATTAACCGAAGATCCTTGCTCCGTCGCGATTATCCTCAGAAAGTATACGATAGATTCTGCGGGAAATTAAAGTTTTATGACAATAAACCCGGCTCTGTTGTGGACTTGTCATCCTCAAGGGTTGGTGCGAACTTGCGTGAAAACAATGGTATGAGTAGGTCACAAAGATTGAATCGTGAGTGGGCTCACCCTAAATTATGCCCAATCTAGGCAATCCTGATCGAAGTCGGTTGCGGAACTGTTGCGGAACAATGGAGCCAAACAGTAGTCTTTACTTTAAGCTGTAGCCATCCATACAAGGGGACGTTTCCATGAACGATGCCAAGTCTACCCCTCAGACGCTAACCCGCTGGCTAGTGCTCGTTGGCCTAACCACGGCGATCGCGGTTCAGGGTGGAAATAGTTGGGCCCAAGCAACCGGAGAGTTGCCCACACTAGAGCCCGATGCTACCTCGCCAAGCAGTCCTCAGCCTCGCAGTGGCTCGGATGCAGTGCCAGCGGATCAGTCAGGCAAGATAGCAGCCACCTCCCAATCCAATCAGTCGGATACAGCCAACCCGCGCTTTTTCTGTCAGCTGTGGAGTGGCCAGTACACCGTCATGTATCAGCCCGAAAGTCGACCAGACGAGGTATTTCCCTGGGCCACCCCGCAAGCATTGGGCGGCGGATGGGATCCCGAAAAACGCTGCGCTGAAATTAGTCGTCGCCTGGAAGAGTATCGCCCTGAGGGACTCCAGGAACTCAGAACCGATATCGAAAATGGTTACAACACGGTTTGTGTGAGCACCCAATCTAACCCCGATTGCCGGATTGTGTTTACGGTACCGCCTGGGCAGGATCCAATGATCACCAGAGATTCTGTCTTCCAAAATCTGACCCTGGCTGACAGTGGCGAAATGACAGAAGGGGTCACCACTTTCAATGCGGGCGGGGGGAATCTCAATCTCACGGATGACCTCGTCAATATGGGGCTATCGATCGTCGGTGGCACTGCGGGTTGGCCTGGTTCATCTCGATCTAGCGGTAGAGACGCAATTCAGCTACAGCCGTTTCTGGATCCGGCGGATGGCGGAACGGGCGCTGCTTTACGGCAGGGTGTGGCCTTAAAACGAGGGGTGAAGCTCAACCCCGAGCGTTTTCGGTAGTGCTTGCCAGTAAAGCCACATTGAACCGCCTCATGTTCCATGTTTTTGCTGACTTTGCTGACTCAACTTTGCTGAGTGCCAGTTTTTTAACGCCAGACTTCTTCAGGGTCAGCGGTTGAGTTAATCCTCATGGCTGTCCGAACCATGCGGACTCTAACTGGATGACAAGCCGAGTTGTCATGAGGTCGCCTTCAGTGAGTAAAACGCCTCCAGTGTTTCACTGGAGGCGTTTGCGTGAGTAGCTTGCTGAGTCAACAACAAGCTGTAAAGTTCAGTGGCGATATTCTTTTGCACCGAAGCATGCTGTCTACCTTTCGTTCGATGGCTCCTTGACAGATAAGTAGGTGCCGACCATACAGCTTGCCGCCCAAATTGACAGGAAAATCCCTAAATTGATGATCATTATTTTCCCCCGATGTCCTGATGTGATTTTTTTATAGAAACTTGGCATAGAAACTTGGCAAAGTATGCTTTTGCTTTGCACACCTTCATGATCGGTAGCGGAGAGACGACACGCCCTCCGTGAAAATACAGAATGAAAATATAGAGGGCGATCGCCACTGTCAGCTCCAGCCGATAAGGCGATATGCCGCACCACAGCAGGCTCTGCATCGCCACGTTTAGCCATGGAACGGGCTTGTAATCAGTTGCCCGTTGAGCAATCAGCAGAGAGGAAACCCCCTAGCCAGGATGGGTCTATTTGCAACGCGATAGACCCAGAGAATCTGCGAGATGGCAGTAAGATAAATCTCGAGAAGCAGGTTGCTGATAGTCAGTCACAGAAAAAAGACGAGATGATACCCATCAGTCTGTTCATTATTTGCGGGACGAAATCAAAAATAAATCGGAGGATGCTATTTATTCCTAATTCATGATAGGACTAGTAGTAGTCTAAAAAATCAAAATGGCTAGTAAATCTTTACCAGTGAATCTAACAGATAGCCTAATTGAACTCCGTGCCCATTATGAACTGCTGCTGGCCGAGCATGAAGCGAAAGCGGTGCATATCAGAGAGCAGCTTAATCATATTAATGCGCTGCTTGTTGACCAGCTGGTGCCTAGCTCTAGCGGAGCACTTCAGGCTAGTCTCGAAAGCACTGAGCATTTGCTGGCTTTGGAAGCGAGTTTTGAGCCAACTGCTACAGAGACCGATGCCGCCGATGGTTTTGTGGATCCATCGTCCCCAGCGGCGAGCATCGCCGCCATGTCTACCTTAGTTTCTACCCCGCCGCCGCGACCGGACAGTAAAAAAGCGACAGCTCCTAATGCTGCTAAAACGCGCGGGAAGCGATCGCCTGCTGCAGCTCAACAGACAGCAGCACCAAAATCGACGACGAAGGTGGGGGCACGCATTAAGTTACCCCTACTGGCACCTTACAAAGGCATGAGTAAGATTGACGCGGTCCAAAAAATGATGGCCAGTTGCAGTGGCCAAGTCGCACATATTCACGACATTATGACTGCGCTGTTTGGTCAACTTGAAGGCGAAGAGTGGCAAGCAGAAAAGCTGCGGATGAAAGATACGATGACACGGGGTATTCGTCGTCAGCTCTGGCAGAAAGTACCGGGGGTGCCACTCTCCTACCAGTTGCTCAGTTCTGCACCCAAGGATAGGGCAACGACCCAGCCTCAGTCTCGAACCAAATCCAAAGCAGCTCAGTCAAAACCTCAGTCAAAACCTCAGTCAAAGACGCCGCCAACGGCTAACGCAAAAGGCAAGGCAGAGTCTGTCAACCCGGCAAAGTCAACGCGTCAGACTTCACAGCGGCGCAAGACAACTCGACGCAAATCCACGTAGAGCATCGCCGCGTGAATTAGGTACATGTTCCGTGAGGTTCCGTGAGGTTCAGGGACTTAGCCTAGGGCAGTCAGCGTTCTGGATTGGATAGAGTTGTGCTGACACCAGCTCCTCAAATCATGCAAGGCGCGATCGCGGTAGGCACCGTAGCGCTCACGCTTATTGCGGATGCGGGTGGTCAAATCGGGCAAGATGCCAAAATTGGGCGGCATGGGCTGGAAGTGTTTCGGAGAAGCAGTGCTAATAAACGCAAACAGCGCGCCGCTCATCGTTGTGGGTGGCAGTGAAATCAGCGGTAGCCCCAGACAGCGTCGTGCCGCGTTGGTACCCGCTAGCCAGCCTCCGGCCACAGCGGCGGTATAGCCCTCGGTACCCACCAGCTGACCTGCGGCAAACAGGTGTGGATACTCAATGAACTGGAGGGTGTTGTTTAACAGCTGGGGCGCATTCAGGAAAGTATTGCGGTGCATGACGCCCATGCGGACAAATTCAGCAGACTCAAGGCCAGGAATCATCCGGAAGACCCGTTGCTGCTCACCCCAGCGCAGGTTGGTCTGAAACCCGACCATATTCCAGAGCTTGCCAGCTTTATCTTCCTGGCGAAGCTGTACAACGGCGTAGGGTCGCTTCGCTCGGCTTTCCGGTGCCAGAGGGTCACCCAAGCGCGCATCAAATAAACCCACAGGTTTGAGGGGGCCATAGCGTAGGGTATCTTCCCCTCGCCCTGCCATCTCTTCGATGGGGAGACATCCTTCAAAAAACTGGGCAGTTTCTTTCTCAAAGTCTTTCAGCTCAGCTTGCTCTGCCTGTTGCAGGGCTTGCCAAAAGGCTAGGTACTGTTCGCGATTGAGGGGGCAGTTGAGGTAGGCGGCTTCTCCCCGGTCATAGCGAGAGGCTAAAAAGGCAACATCCCGGTTGATGGAATCACCCACCACGATGGGGCTAGCGGCATCGAAAAAACTGAGGTAGTCCAGCCCGGTTAAATCCTGGAGCTGGGTGGATAGCGCTGGACTGGTGAGCGGGCCGGTACAGAGCACAACAATGCTCTCTGGGCTATCCGGGGGAATCTGCTGCACTTCACCCCGCCGCAGTTCAATGCGGGAGTGCTGGGCAATGGTTGCGGTCAGGTCGTCGCCAAAGACGGCGCGATCAACGGCCAGGGCGCCGCCAGCAGGTACAGCATGCGCGTCTGCTTTTTGAATGACAATCGAACCCAGCTGTCGGAGTTCATGGTGCAATAGCCCAGCAGCGCGATCGCTGGCCATTGCGCCAAAGGAGTTGCTGCACACAAGCTCTGCGAGGCGATCGCTATGGTGGGCTGGACTCAGTCGCTGGGGACGCATTTCGTGTAGGACAACCGGGAGGCCAGCCTGCGCAATTTGCCAAGCCGCCTCCGTCCCGGCTAAGCCACCACCGATCACCTGAATGGGATTCTGCACCACTGAACTATTCCCTACCTATCCAACACCTGCGTTCTTCCAGAATACTGTCAACCCCTACTCAGGGGCGATCGCCCCTGAAATTTCCCTGGCCTGAGATTTCTCTGGATAGTCAATGACCTGTCACCCCTGGGATAGTCTCCCTTACTCCCCACCCGCAGCTTAATCACGGCGGCATCAACACGGATAGGTTTGGCAGGCGTACTCAGCGTCCAGATTTGAAGCCTCTGGGCATTGGGGCTGCGGCCTCCAGCAGATTGACCCTGCAAGATCGGCGAGCATTGGTAAACAGAGGTTCCTGCCAGGAAAAGTCAAAGTGACTGATGGAATTGATTTGCGGCGTTGCCTGCCGAATCGCATACATCTGCTGTTCTAAGGTTGGTCGATTGTAGGCAGGCGTTGTCCAGGCTCCAGCAATCACAGGGCTAGGGCGCGATGTGGGGGCCAGTTGCAGCACCCGCTTGACCTGGTCCACAATGCAGCTGGTATCGCCACAGATCCCGTAGGACATCGGATGCCATTCCATGGACGTTGGAAAACGATCCCAGGGCTGCATCCGGGAATCAAAACCACGACCGATGCGGCGATTGCCATCGGGGAAGAAAACAGCCCCGCTGGGAATCCCTTGCTGACGCACCTGCCAAGCGGCGGCATTGAGGAAGTCAACCACCCCTTGGTAAGCATGGGCTACGGTCAACAGCCATAGATCTTGGGCTAAACGCGGCTGACGCACGGTGGCGGGGGGTAACTTGCCCGAGGTCGTGGGAACGGCCCGCCCCTGCCAGAGGGGTTCACGTTCATTGGGATATTGCCGATCGATGGCCGCTAGCTGCCCACTGGTGATGCTTCCTGAGGCTAGATACTGCTGAATAACGGCCTTCCCTTTTTCGTTGAGGGCACGGGCCAACAGGGTTTGGCGAGAGGCATTGCCATAAATCCACAGGTCACGGGACTGGCTGGCCACAGAAGCCCCCCCTGACTGTTTCAGGTAGCGAATATAGTCAAACAACATCCCGTCTGGACGGCGCTGGAGCACCTGCTGGATAAGCTGGGCATAGTCTTGGCGCACCTTTGGATGGTAGGGGTCTACAAAAACTTTATCGACATCCCCCTTGGCAATGTCCACCGCTGTATCTGAGGTGTCGACCACCGTGAGACTGGTCTTTCCATACCCATTTCGGGCTAGGGTATCGGCCCGATCGGCCCGCTGTCCATAGGAATAGCCGTAGTTAAGGCTGAAGAACCAGGCATACACTTTGAGGCCGCGCTCTCGGCCTTTCTGAATCGATTCTGCCAGTAAGTCGCGGTTGGCATATTGGGGGTTGCGGATAATTGACGGCCAAACCGTTGGGTTATTTGCAGGCGGCAGCAAAACTTGACCGGAATAGAATACTTCCACGTAAACCTGGTTGTAGCCCCGGCTGACAATCCGATCCATCAGCTCGTCTAACACACCGGGCTGGAGATCACACTCATACAGGCGCAGCCAAACCGCCTGGTTTTTCAGCCAGCTCTGGGCGCGGCACTGCTGCATTTGCTGGGCATCGCGGGCAATCAATGCCTGATACTGCTGTCGGGCCCCGGGATCTCCCGTTAAACTGGCGCGCAGTAGCGCTGTCTTGCGTTCACTGGCTTCCGGGGGCAGAAAACAAAAGGGCTGACTTTGGGCATGGGCCGGGGCTAACCCCCGACTCCCGAGACTGTAAAACAGTTCGGCAAGCACGAGGGTAACTGCCATTAATGCGGA
The DNA here is from genome assembly GCA_964644325.1 of uncultured bacterium. Taxonomy (GTDB): domain Bacteria; phylum Cyanobacteriota; class Cyanobacteriia; order Thermosynechococcales; family Thermosynechococcaceae; genus CAZXWR01. The sequence goes on along the minus strand of CAZXWR010000069.1, from coordinate 3,634 downwards.
GAAGCGCAGGCGAGGCAGTGGTCTGGAGGATAAGGCAAATCGTTTCATGAAGCTGGTGAGACCCACGGGAAGAGAATCAAAATAAATCCGAAAATCCCTCAAATTTAACCGTATCGGTAAAAATGGAAAGATTCTCGGAGCTACTCTGGTAAGCATCCTAGCTTTTTTTACGGCCAGGGTTTCAGCAAATGCACGCTCACCGAGCTCTGATCTATCCCGATGCGATGGCCCGATGCGATGGCCCGATGCGATGGCCCGATGCGATGGCCCGATGCGGTGGGCGGGCGATCAGATTCAGGCCTCATTTAGCCGGACTCCAAGGCCAGAGATGCTTTTCCCCTGACGCGGTTTGCAACACCTCAGTTCCTTTTTCCCAGGGTGGCAATCATCCACAATTCTCCAGCTTCCTGAGATTGCGAAATGCGCAGCATGCCGTTTTTTGTGGGCGGTTCTTTTAGGGAATCGGCGTATTTTGCAAGAGCTGTTCGATCAAGCCTTGGGGGTGGTGGCCGCCCGCAGGAAGCATGCGGTGTCCTAAAACATAGGGAGCCAGAAACTTGATGTCATCAGGCAAGACAAAACGACGTCCTTCTAAATAGGCCATAGCCTGGGCGGCCCGTTGTAGGGTGATGGTGCCCCGTGGGCTGACGCCCAAGCGAATTTGGGGATGTTCGCGGGTCGCTCTGACTAAACTGAGCATATATTCCTGGAGCGATCGCTCGACTTGAACCGCCATACATTGCTGCTGGTGCTGCTTGACTTGCTCCAGGGTAATGCAGGGCTGTAGGCTGCTGAGGGTTTGGCCCGACTGGTTTCGTTGGAGCATCAGCAATTCTTCATCTGCGGCCGGATAGCCGAGACTCAGGGCCAGGGCAAACCGATCCAGCTGGGCTTCCGGCAGCGGAAACGTGCCGTGGGACTCCACTGGGTTTTGAGTGGCGATCACAAAGAAAGGACTGGCAACCGGGTGGGTTACCCCATCAATGGTGACCTGGGCTTCCTCCATGACTTCAAGTAAGGCGGACTGGGTGCGGGGGGTTGCTCGGTTAATTTCATCGGCCAGCAGCACGTTTGCAAAAATAGGCCCCGCCAGGAATTCAAAGCGACCCTCTTGCGGGTTCCAAATATTGGTGCCTGTCAGGTCACTGGGCAGCAGGTCTGGGGTACATTGAATGCGCTGGAATTTCCCGGCGATGGAGCGGGCTAGGGCTTTCGCTAGCAACGTTTTACCAACACCCGGTACGTCTTCTAAAAGAACATGCCCCCCCGCGAGCAATGAAACCAAAACCAGCCGAATGGCCTTTTGTTTGCCCACAACGACGGCATTGAGATTCTCAACCAGTTGTTCAATTGAGGTATCGGTGGGGGCAGCGGGTTGTGATTGAGATGAGGGCATTGTGCTCTGAACCATGGGGCCTCCTGAACAAACAAAGGGTCAAGACTGGGACGGATGCTGGCCCCAGACCTGATAAATCCATCCCATTGGGATGGGTGGGCTAGGCACTTGCACGAGTGGGGGGCTCCCCAAACAGCACAAATGGCCTAACCGACAGAGATGACTAGCCGACAGAGACAAAGCGCGATCGCACGCGATCGCAGTCCTGCATGATTTGCGCTTTCAGGGCATCCATCGATGCAAATTTCTGCTCCGGGCGCAAGAACTGCACTAGCTCTATTGTTACAGTGTGCCCATACAGGTCGCCTGACCAATCGAGTACATGAACTTCTATGGTTTCTTGCTGGCCGTTCACCGTTGGCCGACAGCCGATGTTAACCACGCCCAAGCGGGGACTATCCAGGCTGGAACTTTTTACGGTCACGGCATACACGCCCCGGCGCGGTAAAAATTTGTCGCCGGAGACCGCCAGATTCGCGGTGGGGAACCCCAAGGTACGGCCCAGTTTTTGCCCGACAACAACCTGTCCCGTAAGGGCATAGGGACGACCCAGTAAGCGGCAACTTCGATCAACGTCGCCCGTGCTGAGGGCTTCCCGAATCGCTGAGCTACTCACCTGTTCGTCACCCACAGTCTTCGGCGGCACAATCACCACCGGGACATCAAATTGAGCGGCGATCGCCTGCAAGTCCTGTGCCGTTCCCGATCGCTGATAGCCGAAGCAAAAATTGAACCCCACGCTGATGCGATGGGCCTGAAGCTGCTGAATTAAGACCTGTTCCACAAAGTCAGCGGGGGAAAGGGCTGCTAAGGTTTGGGTAAAAGGCAACAAGACCAGCTGATCAACGCCCGCCTGCGCCAGGAGAGACACTTTCTCTTCCTTGAGGGTGAGGAGCGGCTTGGGCTGACCGCTAAAAAAAACCTGGGGGTGGGGACTAAAGGAGACGACGGTTTTGGCCCCGGATAAGCCGTTGGCAGCGACTGGCGGGGCGGGGTGATTTGGCTTTACCTGGACGTTTCCAGCCCCTGGACTGATTCCAGAGTTTCGTGAATCATCCGGTTCATCCGGGAATAAGCTCTGAATCACCGCGAGGTGACCCAGGTGAATCCCATCAAAATTACCCAACGCCACGCACGTTGGTTTGACCAGATGAGCTAGTGAGGAAAACGTCTGCACAGTTTACAGTTTGACATGATTCATTCTGGAAAAGCGTCTATCCGCCAGATTCAAAACTGTAGCCAAGACTGGGTCTCCGCTACTCGATCAAAGTCAGTGAGGTTGTACTGAAGGGGGGTCACCGATATACAGCCCTGGCGGATGGCCTGAACATCCGTGAGGATGCCGACTTCTCGGGGATGGGTTTCGGGCGGGTCAACTTCCTCAAGGACTTCTCCCGCTAGCCAGTAGTAAATCTTACCGCGCGGATCAATCCGTTTCTCAAAGAGGTCATGATAGCGTCTCAATCCCTGGCGTGTCATTTTGAGGGTCGTCAGGTCAACCTGGGGTAGGGCGGGCACATTGACATTGAACAATAGAGGCTGTGCGAGGGACTGCTTCAGGAGTTTGCCCAGAAGGGCGAGGGCACAATCCGCCGCAGGTTGGAAGTCTTGATGACTAAAACTCGTTAAGCTAATTGCTAAGCTGGTGACCCCAGCAATAACCCCTTCCATGGCCGCTGAAACCGTACCTGAGTAAAGGACATCGGTGCCCAGATTGGAGCCTTGGTTAATCCCAGAGACAACCAGAGCCGGCGGTTCATCTAATATCGCTTCTAGGGCCAGCTTGATGCAGTCTGCTGGGGTTCCCGAACAGGCCCAGGCTGCCACAGCTGGATGGAATAACCCATCGATCTGTTCGGCCCGCAGCGGCTTATGGATGGTGAGACCGTGCCCCGTTGCCGAACGTTCGCGGTCTGGACAAACAACGGTCACTGCGTAGCCTGCGGTTGCCAGGGTGTTTGCTAAAGCTCGGATGCCAGGGGCAAAAATACCATCGTCGTTGCCAACGAGTAATTTCATAGAAGGGATCTAGAAGGGTAAGGGCTGGGGAGAGTATGGTAAGTAGGGCATCGCTAGACCAGACGCCATGAGACCTCAGACGGGCAGCGATAGTACAGCAAGCCTCACCCATCGTAAAACACCACCACCCTTTGTGCGGGTTCAGCAACGGGATCTCTGTTGGTCTGAAGGACTTAAACACGACTTAAACACGACTTAAACAGGAGTCTTCATGTCTGC
>CAZXWR010000068.1:0-14475 GCA_964644325.1 uncultured bacterium | reverse complement strand
GTTTTCTGGAGGCCATATGGGACAAGAACCAGCAGAATCATTTTGTAGTGTTTATGGTCCGGTAACGTCTTGGCGGTTTGGGCGATCGCTGGGGATTGATCCCATTGGCCCAACATCAGTTTGTCCCTTTAATTGTGTTTACTGCCAACTGGGCAATATTCAAACGCAAAGCCTGCAACGACAGATCTTTGTGCCCACTGAACAAGTGCTGCATGATTTACAACTGCACCATTGGGGGGACATTGATGACATTGATGTTGTGACCCTTAGCGGCAGTGGTGAGCCAACCTTGGCTTTCAACTTGGGGGAGATTCTGGCCCTGCTCCGGCAAGAAATTGGACAGCCCATTGTTGTTCTCACCAACAGTGTCTTGCTGGAAGATCCAGAGGTACGCCGTGACCTCACTATTGCCAACTGCGTAGCTGCTAAGCTCGATGCAACCTCACCGGAGGTCTTAAACAGGATTAACCGACCAATGACAGGGGTTCAGTTTGAGGCGTTGGTGCAGGGCTTACGACTCTTCCGCCATGAGTATCAAGGGTGTTTCGCCCTTCAGACAATGCTCTTACACCAATGGTCTCCTGAGGAGGAACAACAATACATTAGCTTGCTGCTGGAACTGCACCCCGATGAAGTACAGTTGAATGTTCCTTCCCGCCCACGACCCGTTGATGTGACCGTTGACTACCCCTTAGAGTCCCGAGGGAATCACGATACTGGTTCCCGCTTCTACCTGACCCAGCAGCTTAAATGCCTTGACTTTCATACCCTGGAGGTGATCGCATCTCGCCTCCAGGCTGCTACTGGCATTGTGATCCGCTATCCACCCCCGTCAGTTTTCACCCCGACTAATGCCTAGGGTCGGCAAGGCTCCTCTAACTGGACAAGATGCGTTTGACCACTGATGATCTACTAGTTAGGGAAGCCTGTTCGTCAGGCACGTTGTCAGGATGCGTTACATGCAAGCTCTGTCGATTCTGCGCTAGCACGAAGGCTGCAACCGCCAGGAGAAAATAGCCAAAGATTTTTTGTAACTTTTGGGCCGAGACGAATCTCGCAAGGTATGCCCCTGGAATTGTGCCAACACTGGCAGCAAAGATGAAGGACACCATCAGATGAAAATCTAAAGCGACATAACCAAGATAGCCAAAAAAGCCAGCGATTGAGTTTGCCACAATGATCAGCAATGAAGTACCGATCGCCTGCTTCATCGGCACTTTGGCCAGCAGCACTAAGGCCGGAACAATGGCGAACCCGCCCCCAACGCCCACCAGTCCCGTCAAAACGCCAACCATCAGCCCCTCGCTCAATAGCCACAGCCAGCAATATTTACAGTAGGGCTTGGGATACAGCGCTAGCGGATCATCCGGGGGGAGCGGCTGGGCACTCCGATAGATCATAAATCCTGCAGCTATCAGCATCACAACGGCAAACAGCAGCATCTGAAAAGTTCCAGTCACCCCGGGCAGAGTGGCAATTTTTGCTCCTCCAAAGGTGCCTACTGTAGTGGCAGCTCCGAAGATAACAGCCGTCTTTAGATTGACATTTCCTACACGCCAGTGGGGAATTAAACCCAGCAGACTCACGGTTCCCACGATGACTAGGGTCATGGCGATCGCCGACTTTGGTGCCACTCCCATAACGTAGACCAACACGGGCAACGCCAAGACGGAACCGCCCCCACCCATTAAGCCCAAACTTAGGCCAATGCAACCTGCAAGCAACAAGCCAATTATCCACTGCATTGCAGTTATCTCCGTTGGTTGTAAGGGAGTTTCGCTAGCATCATTCCCATCATGCAGGTGTCTGTGATGCCGGAGAAAATGAGCCCTGCTCCAACAAAAGCACTTAAGATCAGGAACCACGAAGATACGAATACCCCTAATCCAAGGCCAGTGAGCATTAAAGTCCCTGCCGCAATTTGCACTTGGCGCATCAGGCTAATCGGCGCATTTTTGTTGAACTGGACGGGAAGTCCTTGCTCAGACCAATCCGATATCCCGCAGCGCAGGTGTGTCACCTCTTCAAATCCTGCTTGGAATAGTTTTTGAGCAGCCTGACCGGAACGGTTGCCGCTGCGGCAGTAGAGCACCAGTTTTTTGTCGGCTTCGACCGGAATCTGGTCTGGCCTAAATTTCGACAGGGGAACCAACACTGCACCTTGGATATGCTCGGCAGCATACTCAGAAGGTTCGCGCACATCAATCAAGGTAACAGAACCTTGTTCGATCCACTGGTTTAAGGTCTGAGCATCGACTGTCTGAGGATCGCGGTGGCTGGCTTGTGAAGCGCTTGCCTTGTGTTGAACTTTATTTGATAAGGGCATGGAAGGTTTCTCAGGTATAAAATGGCAACATTGGTCTTGAGTGAAGGAGTTCGCCTTAAGCAGTCATGGCAATCTTGCCGCAACGCTCATTGGCAGGGACAGCTTCCATAATCTTTTTCGGATAGGGTAAGTTCAAGTTATCCATGAACTCTATAAACTGTTCGCGATTTCGTCCCACAAAGCGGGGGTTCCATTGCTTTTCTTCACCCACAGTAGAAACCGTATGCCCCCGATAGTCGTGACCGGGATAGACCAGGGTGTCATCAGGCAGGGTGAATAAACGCTGGGTAACATGGTCAAATAAAGTTCCGGCATTTCCGCTTTGAAAGTCGGTACGCCCACAACCTCGAATTAGCAGCGCATCCCCTGTCAAAACCCTAAGTGGCGCGATCGCAGCGTCATCCTTAACGAGGTAGGCCATGTGACTATCGGTGTGCCCCAATGTGGCGATCGCTTGAATTGCTACATCCCCCAACAACAGAATTTCTCCATGCTTAATCAGTCGACTGGCGCAAGCAACCTGAGCATTTTCCGGCACAATTCCCTCGCAACCGGTTAACTCGCGCAGCTTACCCGTCCCCGTAACGTGGTCAGCATGGACATGGGTTTCCAGACAAAACTTTAAGGAAAGCCCAAGCTCGTTGAGAAGCTTATAGTCGCGCTCAACTTGCTCAATCACTGGGTCGACGAGGGCGGCCTCGCCCGTGACCAGATCCGCAATGAGATAGGTATAAGTCCAGGTTTCTTGATCAAATAGTTGACGAAACAACATTGCCACAGCCTCATTCTTTTATTTAATTAATTATATGCCTATACAGCGATATAGTCAATATGCTTAGGTTGATCAAGCATTGGGGGAAGCACTATCTACTGGAGATACTGACTAGCACCAAGAGGCCTCGCCAGGCGGAGTATGAAGGAGTTCGCGAATATTGGCTTCAATAACTCGGTACCCTACATTGCCGTTAAGTCGCTGCCGCCCCTCGTTAAAAATAAGAGTGGGGCTGACAGTGATGCTATGGGTTTTGACAAGATCAAAGTCTTTAGAGAGTTGCGCGTATGCTGCACCACTGTCGATCTGAGTTTGAATCGCATCTAAGGGCAATCGCAATGCTTCGGCAATTTCAAACTGAACGTTTCGATGGGAAATGTCTTTGAGCTGACCAAAGAAAGCCGCCCGCAGTGCCTTGAGAGTTTTTTCAACAACCTTGTCGGCTTTGGGCACGATTTCCTTTTGCTCCAAAAGCTGTACCGCTTGTAGAAACAAATGGCAAGACATTGATGAAGCGGGGACGACCTGTGTCCAAATGTCGGGATGGAGATCAATATGACTGAATTTTTGGGTTACTTCCCGAACATGACGGCCATAGGCAGACAAACCACCACGATCGCGCCACTTTATTTCAAGCTTTTCATTTGTGTTCCCAAAGACCGACACAAAGTGATACTGAACGGAAATTTGGTCTTGAAAAGTGTTTTGCAGTTCATCTAGACGCACTTGAGCAATATAAGCCCAAATGCAGAGAATATCGGAAAAACAGTAGATCCGAATCGGTTCCATATGGGTTCCAAAGAGTAAATATTCGACTCGTGACTTGCTCAGAAGGAACGGGTGCAAGGCTAATTGCTGCTTTGCCTCAAGGCCGAGAGTCCTTCAAGATTTTGGCTATGCTGTTGAACTTGAAGGGCAAGTCCATCGCAAACCAAGTCGCACAGCTCAAAGAGAAAGGGGTTGGATATTTGGTAAAAAACACTGACCCCGCGTTGTTCGCGGGAGACTACCCCCGCTTGATTCAGCATCTTGAGATGCTTCGAGACATTGGCTTGTCCCAGTCCGGTAGCCTCAATAATTTCGGTGACGCTTTTAGCACCGGGCTTTAAGCTGCAAACAATTTGGAGCCGACTGACCTCTGAAAGCACCTTAAAAAATTCAGCCATCAACCCCAATGCAGCGGGAGTCAATTCAGTCATGTTGCGCTCTTCTGAAGCAACACATTTCTGGGTTATTGAAGAAGAAGGTTTTGAAATTGCTTTGGTGGGCATGGCGATTTGCAATGGTCTAAATACTTTCTGAGGAGATCTGTCGAACTTTCACATTATACCTATATTGCCAGATAGTTGTGCCATATATCACTTTTCATTGACTTCTTGCGCACTTGGGGCCATGCCGGGATACGTGTAAAAAAATGCAAATAGATTCCATGCCTGTTGCCAGATAAAGCTTTCAGCAATTTATGGATGTGACCCTTTGTAGGGGGTGCCACAAAGAGGGCAAAAGCGACCTTTCACGGATGTAATCAGTTCTTGGCAACTGCTACAGGCCAATTCAGGCTTGGGCACTGATCCAGAGATTCAAGAGGAAAAAGATTTATTCATCAAACATTAATATTTACTTATATAGCTGTATGGTAGTATGGTGAAAATATCCCAGTTGGAGCCTGAAACAACGGAGTGAACTGAGCGATAAGCAAGGCTGGACGCTAAATTAGTGGATTTGTCTCGTGACAGACAGGATGGTTTTGCTAAGTCTGGTTTTATCGCTAATTCATTCAAGTTGGCTGATGCTAGCAGGCTTTGTTGAATTAACCCTGCACCAATCTGCTTTTGCAAATTGGTGTCCGCTTTTAAGAACACTGCGAGAACAAGGGGTCAGGAAATGACTCACTCAAGGGACGAGGTTATTTTCGAGACCAATTGCGATTTAAGCATTCAAAATATTAGGAGTCTAACGTCATGGCCAGGATTGCCATCATTGGTGCTGGTTTAGGGGGGTTGCCTACAGCTTATGAAATACGACATGCTCTGCCCTGTGACCATGAGGTCATCCTGATCTCTAATCGAACCAACTTTACGTTTGTTCCTTCGCTGCCATGGGTAGGATTAGGGTTGAAATCCCTTGACAGCATTCAGTTGAACTTATCCGAAATTGTTCCTCGGCATGGGATTGAGCTGATTTTAGATACTGTCAGCGCCATCGATCCATTTCTGAAGCGGATTACCCTGTCGGATCGCACCTTGGATTACGACTATGCCGTAATTGCCACAGGGCCAGAGCTGGCTATGGATGCACTCCCCGGTTTAGGGCCAGAGAGTGGCTATACCCAGTCGGTCTGTAATCCACACCATGCGTTATTAGCGGAGGAAGCTTGGGAGAAATTCCTCAACGATCCGGGACCGATAGTCGTGGGTACGTCACCTGGAGCGAGCTGCTTTGGCCCTGCCTATGAGTTTGCATTCCTCATTCATCATGTTCTGAAACGCAAGGGGCTGCGATCGCAGGTTCCCATGACATTCATTACATCGGAACCCTATGCCGGACATTTAGGCATAGGCGGGATGGCCGACTCCCGTTGGATGATGCGTAAATTTATGGCGGATCGGGAAATTGAGCTGATGGAAAATACCGCTATTTCATATTGTGATCCTGAGGGTGTTTATTTGGCAGATGGACGAAAGATTCCAGCCAAGTTCACGATGATTTTACCGCCGTTTCGGGGGCCACGCTTCCTGCGGGAGGCGTCAGGGTTGACCGATACCAAAGGGTTTATTCCAGTATTACCGACCTATCGCCATCCTGAATTTGATTCGATTTATGCGGTAGGAGTGGTGACCCAACTCAAGGCAGTGGAACAAACTCCCATTCCCACGGGTGCACCCAAAGTCGGACTGATGGCAGAGGAAATGGCACTGGCGGTGGCGCGTAATATTGCATTGGCATTAGGGGTAACCTCCGGCACTCAGTTTCAGCCCACCCTACAAGCTGTCTGCTTCGCAGATTTTGGCAATACGGGCGCATTGTTCTTAGCCGATCCGCTATTGCCTGATGAGACAGGGCATCGGCACCGCGCTTTAACCTTCAACGGGTTCTGGGTGTCTTGGATGAAGACCCTGTTCGAGAAATATTTCCTCACAAAAATGCGCTGGGGATGGACAATCCCATGGTTTGAGCGCTGGGGGTTTCGGGCTATTGGGCTACCCTTAGTCGAGCCAATTCTTCCGGCGGCTCAATCCGAATATAGATCTGTCTCCACCAATTCTTTGAGTACGAGGTCTGAATGACTGTTTCGGTAGGTTTAATGCAGATCCATGAATGCTGTAGACAATTCCAGGGAATTAGAACTCCTTGCAAAACGATTTAGAGCCTTGGCAGATCCCACTCGTCTGCAAATTATTGCGGCAATTTGTGATCGCGAACGTAGCGTTCAGGAAATTTGTGAACTGACGGGTTTTCTGCAAGCCAATACTTCAAAGCACTTACAACTCATGAAAGAAGCCGGAGTAGTAGCCTGTCGTCGTGAAGGGACTTGGCGCTATTACCGTGTAATCGATACTGAATTGTTAAGTCTTTGTTCTCATATCAATTCAATAAACCAGGGATTAGATAAATAGAGAATATTCGATGATTCCTTGTCATTTTAGTGTTTCAGACAGCCCAAACAAACTATGGAAAAGCTTTTTTCAGGAATTGCTGTGGCAGCTAGTTATCTAGCCTGTCACAGCAAGAAGTCAAGTCCGCCTCATTTTTTAAAGGAGAATCACCCTCAAGACATTGATTATGACTTTGATGTTGGCGGTCTCTGAGGGATATATGCCGTATTTTTGCCTGATTTTCAGCAATCTTTTCCTTTTGCTAATAACTCATAGAGAGAAAACATTATGGGATGTCGTATCCGAAAGACATTTTCTTGGGTTCTGCTGTTAGGGACGATCGCCTTAATCTTGACCTTCGGGCTTGGCGTATTCAATCCCCCCAGCGCTGCCGCCGCCATCCGTCAGCTGGATGAAGCGCCGGGACAAACGGTCTATCAATCTAGGGCAACCCTCAAAGATCAGCATGGGAGTGGATGGCAGGCGATTGCTTTCAAACGGGTGCGACCGGAGGGTCAAATCAGCATTGAACTAAGGCTTGTCGGTTTTCCAGGTGTCGTAGAGATTGACCGTTCCATGCCCCTAACCTTGACAAACTCCCTTGGAAAGACCCTGACGGCACTGGATGCTTCAGGGAACATCTTTAGGGAAGGACAACCACCAGAACCAAATGTAGGGCAGTACGATCTGCTGCCGTTGCTGTCTGAGTTGCAGGACGAGGTTCCCTTGCAGTTAACCCTTCCGATGGTGGGTACGGAAGACATTACGCTTTCTGTTTCGCCTGGGCTGCTTCAGGAATGGCAAATCCTGGAGCGCAGAGATTGATTTCAAGTAAACACAGTGAATTTGACGGACATTAGGAGGATCAACAATGACAGAGTTATTTTCGCCCGAATGGATGCAATCCTTTGGCGAACAGTGGAATGCAGAGCCGGAATTGGCAGATGCCCTCGCCAAAATCCGCTTCAGTTCTGTGATTGGATATGGATTTGAAGATGCCCCAGACCCCATCGGCGTGTTGTCAATTGTGGATGGGCGAGTCACTTGTGCAGGCGCGTATCAAAATCAACCCTTGAACTGGGATCTACGGGCTGATCGCCAACACTGGCAAGACTGGATGAAGAAAGGGTTGAGCATGATGGGACTCAGCATGGCCTATATGACCCGCAAACTTCAATTTCGAGTGGGTGACTACACAGCCATGATCAAAGATCCCCGGATGGCTGGCCCCTTCATAAAATCCTTCTCGGTCATGAGTCGGGTTTAAGCCATTGTCAATTGCTGAAATTTTATGGAAACACAACGCTATGACATCCTCATCGAAAACCCAAAAGACTCAAAAAGTTGTTGAGCCCACTTTACTTGCACCAACTCAATTTCAATCTCGTCAGAAGGAATTTTTAGTGATTGATGTGCGGGGTTGGTTGGAATACTGGATGGGTCATGTCCCTGGCGCACAGCGCATGAGCCGAAATCGCATCCTCAAAACAGTGCCGCAAGATCGAGCGATCGCCCTGACCTGTCTATCGGGTCATCGGAGTGCAATGGCCGCGCAGTGGTTGGTTGGGCAGGGGTATAGACAAGTGTTTAACCTGAAGGGCGGCTTACTGGGCTGGCAGTGTGCAGGATATGCCGTCCAGCGGGGCAGCCGATCCTAACCTAAGGGGAAAACGGGCAATTAAAACCGATCTATTTCACAGTATGAAATTATGCAAACCGTACCCTTTCGACTCCCAAAACTGCCGCCACTGCGCTCAAAGTTAGGACTTGGATTATTGGCCGCGATTGCCCTTAGTGGGGCAGGCGTGTACGTGATGGTGCGTTCTACCATCACGCCATCCCGACCGCCAGAAACAGAACAGATTCAGCCCCTTGCGGTTAAAACAGAAGTCGTCACTACAAAAACTGCGACCGAGGCCCAGACGCTCACGGGCACGGTGGAACCGGTAGAATCTGTCACCATCACGAGTCGGGTCATGGGGTTAATTGACAGTTTGCCCGTCCAAGAGGGCGATCGCGTTAAGGCTGGACAAGTATTAGCCACTATTGATGTCAAAGATATCCAGGCCCAGCAAAATCAGGCTAGCGCCTCGATTTTCCAGGCTCAAGCTGGCGTCACCGGAGCGCAAGCGGCCCAGTCCCAGGCGATCGCCAATACGACCCAAGCTGAGGCTCAACTGGCCCAAGCCGAGGCTCGTCAACAAGAGGCGCTGGCTCAGCAACAGGAGGCCGAGGCTGACCTAGCCAACGCCGTGCTAAACCAACAGCGGATGGCAAAGTTGCGGCAGGCTGGAGCGGTTAGCCAAGTGCAATTAGACGATGCCAATACGCGGGTTGCCCTGATCCAAGCCCGCCTACAACGGGCCAAAGCAGGGGTCAATCAGGCCAATCGCGGTATTCAGCAGGGTCAGGCCGTGATTGAGCAGTCCCAAGCCCAAATCCTTCAAGCCAGAGCCAGCGTCACTCAAGCCCAGGCTCAAGTTCGCCAAGCTCAGGCCACACGTGAACAGGCGATCGCCAACTTAAACTATGGCACCGTCACAGCCCCCTTTGATGCCGTAGTCACCCGCAGACAGGCTGAAGTGGGAGCCATGGCAGGCATGGGACAACCCCTGCTCACCCTAGAGAATATGAACTATCTACGGCTGAGTGTCGGTGTTCCTGAATCGGCGATCTCTCAGGTGCAGATTGGGCAAAAGGTTCGAGTTCAGTTTGCTGCCCTCAATCGCAACATCACCGGAACATTAAGCCAGGTTATTCCTACCGCCGACCCGATTTCCCGCAACTTCGTGGTTAAGATTTCGCTGCCTGCCTATCAAGGAGTAATGCCTGGTATGTTTGGGCGATTAGAATTGGCGGCTTCAAAACGAAGCACCCTTCAGATTCCTAAAAGTGCCATCGTTGAACGAACAGGCATTAAGGGAGTTTTTCAGGTGCAGGGAAATCAAGCTATTTTTCATCCCGTCACATTGGGCAGTCCCCAAGGGGAAAAAGTGGAGGTGTTTGCTGGTGTGAAACCAGGCAATCGCATCATTCTCAATCCGCCCAATGCCCTCAAGGAAAACAACCCTCTCATCATTGCACCGTTCTAATGGATGCCCCGATCAACGTTCTTAAATGGAACCGCGATCAATTCCCTGAATGACCTTTTCTCTCTTCATTCGCCATGCATTCCGACTCATTTCCCGCAACCGAATCTGTTCCTCCCCCGCAGCGCAATCTGGTTGGGAAAATTACGGCCTATTTCATCAATTCTCAAATCACTGTGCTGCTGATCGTAGCGCTAGTTCTCTTCGGGATAGGAGCCGTTATTCTAACGCCCAAGGAAGAAAACCCACAGATTGTAGTGCCAGCGGCAGATGTCCTGTTGCCCTATCCTGGTGCCCCGGCTGCGGTCGTTGAGCAGACGTTGACAACTCCCATAGAAGCCAAGCTCCGAGAGCTGAATGGGGTTGAACACATTTACTCCGCGTCCCAAAATTCTGGCGCTAAAATCACGGTGCAGTTTTTTGTCGGTCAGAACTGGGAAAACTCGCTTTTTCGGCTCCAAAACCATCTCTATAATCATCAAGACTTGCTGCCACCGGGTGCAAGCTATGCCGTCAAGCCCATCATTATTGACGATGTGCCGATTGTCACCCTGACAGTAACGGGAAAAAACTATAGCGACAACCAGCTGCGTCGCATTGGGGAACGCTTACTCGAAGACCTGCGCAGCATTCCAAATACTGCCAATTTGTCCCTAATAGGGGGACAGCCTCGCACCATTCGAGTGGACTTAGATCCCGATCGACTTGCCAGCTACCGTCTGTCCCCAGCCCAAATTGCCCAGCGTCTCCAGGGGGAGAATGTTCAGCTCCCGGCGGGGGATGTTCGGCTCGGTAATACGCGACTGTTCTTACAGGGTGGCAGTTTGTTTCAATCGGCCAAAGATGTGGGGGAAATTATCGTTGGATTTGGTCAGTCGAATGCTGACGGTGTTACTCAATCCCCGATTTATTTACGAGATGTGGCAACTGTAGAAGATGAGTTTAGCGATCGCCTCACCGAATCTCGCATCAGCTTTCGAGAGGACTGGGACGTGACCACCCCCTATCCACCTCCCAGCAGAAAGGCTACAGGCGAATTTACCACTCAGCCTGCAATTACCATTGGGATCGCCAAACAAAAGGGCACCAATGCCGTCACTGTGGCCCAAAGTATCTTCCGCCGACTGGAGGAATTAAAGCCCCAACTGCCGCCGGGAGTTGAGGTGGCCGTGACGCGCAATGATGGTCAGACCGCCGCAAGAGCGGTGGGAGATCTCTACCAAAGTTTGGGCATTGCCATTGTGACCGTGGTGGCACTGCTGGTGATATTTCTGGGCTGGCGGGAAGCCTCCATTGTGGCCTTTGTGATTCCCCTCACCCTCGCCGGTACGCTGGCAGTCGGCTGGGTATCGGGTCAAACCATTAACCGGATTACTCTCTTTGCGTTAATTTTAGCCCTCGGTACCTTGGTCGATGATGCGATCGCCATTACCGAGAATATCCACCGCTACTTTGAAGAAAATCCGGGCATGACCTGGCCTCAAAAATTAGAGGCCGCCACCAGTGCCGTTGCAGAACTTGGCAGCCCCGTGATTCTCTCAACCATTACGGTGATATTGGCCTTTATCCCGATGGCGTTTGTCACCGGCATGATGGGGCCATATATGGGGCCGATTCCGTTTAATATGCCCGTGGCCATGATGATCAGTACCACCCTGGCACTCACCATCACCCCATTTTTAGCCGTGAGGTTGATTAAACTCAAACCCCATGCAGTTCCGCCACCCCTTGAGGAAACCCGTATCTATCGCGGCTATCGTTGGCTGATGGAACCCCTGCTAGACTCAGCCCGCCGCCGCCGCTTTGTCTTATGGGTGATCGTCGGACTTATGCTGGCGAGTTTCTTGCTGCCGCTGACCCAAGCTGTGAAATTTCGGATGTTGCCCAAAGCCAACAAAGATACTTTTTTGGTACAGGTGGATATGCCCTTGGGTACCGGTCTCGCCGAAACCAATCGGGCAGTGAGCGAGTTGGAAGCGCTTCTACGCCAAACCCCGGAAATCACGAACTTTGAAACCTATGTAGGCACTGGCGCTCCCATTGATTTCAATGGGATGCTGCGCGGCGCAACGGATCGCGGCAACCAGCACTTTGCCGATATTCGCGTGCATTTGACCAACAAAGATGCCCGTGCGAAGAGTTCAGAGGCTGTCGTCTTTGGGCTGCGCCACCAACTCACCCAGCAAGCCCACCAGCATCAGGCGGTGGTCAAACTCGTGGAAGATCCCCCCGGCCCTCCGGTACGCTCTACGATGCTGGCGGAGATTTATGGGCCGGACTATCCCACCCTGAGACAGTTGGCCAAACAGGTGCGCCAGGTCTTTTCCGAAACCTCCCAAGTCGTCGATATTGATGATTCGGTCAAAAACCAGATGCCCCAAATGCTACTGGCTGTAGACCGGGAAAAGGTTAATCGGGCGGGTCTGAACACCCAAGAGATTTCCCAAACCCTTCAGATGGCGATCGCCGGGGCCAATGTTACTACCCTTCAGGTACCTGGAGAACTAGCAACCGTTGCCATTCAAGTTCGTTTCGCGGATGCCAACCGCCAGAGCCTCAATGACCTCACCCGCATCCAAATTCCCACCGCCAGCAAAACTCTGGTGCCTCTCTCCGAACTCGTGACCTTTGAACCCACAACGGTAGATGAACCCATTCTGCATAAAGACCAGCGCCCTGTTACCTACGTCATGGGTGAAATGGGCGATCGCTCCTCGGTCTATGCGGTCATGGAGCAGCTCGTTTACTTTATCCGCCACCCCCTTCCCCAGGGCTACACCATTAATTGGGACGGGGAGTGGAAACTAACCTTGGATGTATTCCGGGACTTAGGGTTAGCAATGCTCGTCGCGGTACTGCTCATTTATCTTATTTTGGTCGGTCAATTTCGCAGCTTCAAAGTGCCGCTAATCATGCTGGGCAGTATTCCCCTGGCGTTAATTGGGATTTTAATTGGCTTTTCGCTGAATGGGGTTTACTTTAGCGCCACTGCCATGATCGGAGTCATTGCCCTAGCAGGGATTGTCGTGCGGAACGCTATTGTGTTGCTAGAGTTTATCGGTGAGCAGTTACGAGCTGGAGTTGGCTTAAAGCTGGCAATATTAGAGGCGGGTGCGGTTAGATTTCGGCCCATCTTGCTCACCAGCGTCACCACAATGCTCGGGACATTATCAATTTTGAGCGATCCCGTATGGTCAGGGCTGGCCTGGACACTCCTAAGCGGCATGTTGGCTTCTTCCGTTTTGACGCTAGTAGTGATTCCGCTCATGTACTACGGCGATCGCTATCGCCAGCAACATCCATCTCCACAGCCTATCCCTAACGCATCCATCCTAACCAGCCCGTGATGAGGCGGATGCGCTCCGTCAAGAATGAGATGAACTTTAATACATTGCTGAAACCCAAGCGCTTAGACTTCCCAACGCACAGGGGGGAGCATTTCATCATTAATATTTTATGTCGGTAAATTTGGTTTACAGCCAGTGTTGAATGCCTAATTCATTGATGGAGGACTCATGGACTTTTTATCGAACACTGTCACACTTTCTCGCATGCAGTTTGCACTGACCGCGATTTTTCATATGCTCTGGCCTGTCCTCACCACAGGCATGGCCATCTATCTCGTCATTGTGGAAGGGTTGTGGCTCAAAACCCGTAACCCGGATTACTACCGTCACGCCCGCTTCTGGTCGAAACTTTACGTCCTAAACTTTGGGATTGGTGTTGCATCAGGTCTGCCGATGGAGTTTCAGTTCGGGACTAATTGGGCACCATTTTCCGAGGCCGTAGGCGACTTCTTTGGCAGCATTCTAGGCTTTGAGGGCGCAATGGCGTTCATGCTAGAAGCTGGATTTTTGGGCATTATGCTCTTTGGCTGGGGACGAGTCCATCCTGTGATTCACTACCTTGCAACCATCATGGTGGCCTTTGGTGCAAACCTTTCCACCTTCTGGATTTTGGTTGCCAATTCTTGGCTGCAAACCCCATCGGGTGGCGAGATGGTGGATGGCAAGTTTATTGTCAGCGATTACTTTCAGGCTATTGGCAATCCCTTCATGCTCAAAAGTGTGTCCCATATGTTCTTCGCAACGCTGGAGACATCGCTCTTCGTAATTGGCGGCATCAGTGCCTGGTATATCCTCAACAATCGCTATCAGGCATTTTTTAGCCAATCTCTGAAGATTGTTCTGGCGGCAGCGATCGCCGTGACGCCCCTGCAAATCTACATCGGACACCTCAGCGCCGAGCAGGTTGCCCACTACCAGCCCACCAAACTTGCGGCCATGGAAGCCAAGTGGGACACCAGTCCCGCCGGAGAGCCTGCCGATTGGAGCCTATTGGCCTTGCCCAATGAGGCCGAACAAAAAAACACCTTTGAAATCACCATTCCCAACGGCTTGGGCTACGTGCTGAACTTCCAGAAAAACCTGACCGACCCCGTTCTGGGCTTGAAAGAATGGGTACCAGGCGATCGCCCCCGCATGGTGGGACTCATTTACTATGCCTTCCGCATCATGAGCGGCATTGGCTTTTTCCTAGCCGGACTGATGCTGTGGAGTG
This sequence comes from uncultured bacterium, assembly GCA_964644325.1. GTDB lineage: Bacteria > Cyanobacteriota > Cyanobacteriia > Thermosynechococcales > Thermosynechococcaceae > CAZXWR01. The sequence continues at coordinate 132 of CAZXWR010000068.1, read as the reverse complement.
TGTTGCAATGGATTCTAGGAAATCTATCGTCGGAAAAGATTACCCAACAAAAGTGGCTCCTCCGCACCTGGATTTTTGCGCACCCTTGGGTTACATAGCCGTTGAGTCAGGCTGGATTGTGCGCTGTGTGGG
>CAZXWR010000067.1:0-14639 GCA_964644325.1 uncultured bacterium | reverse complement strand
TAGGCGTTGATTTGTCGAAGGTTCGTACCCAGGTCATTCGCATGTTGGGTGAGACAGCTGAGGTCTCGACTGGGGGGAGTCAGGGGCGGACAAAAACTCCGACTCTGGATGAGTTTGGGGCTAATTTGACTCAGATGGCAGCGGATGGAAAGTTAGACCCGGTTGTGGGTCGGCAAAAGGAAATCGAGCGCGTCATCCAAATCTTGGGTCGGCGCACCAAGAATAACCCTGTCCTGATTGGAGAGCCGGGGGTGGGTAAAACAGCGATCGCTGAGGGGTTAGCCCAGCGCATTGCCAATGAAGACATCCCAGACATCTTGGAAGAGAAGCGGGTGGTTACCCTCGATATTGGCTTACTGGTGGCAGGTACAAAGTACCGCGGTGAGTTTGAGGAGCGCCTCAAAAAGATCATGGATGAGATTCGCCAAGCCGGGAATGTCATCTTAGTCATTGACGAAGTCCATACTCTTATTGGTGCAGGGGCTGCTGAAGGGGCCATTGATGCGGCCAATATCCTCAAGCCGGCGCTGGCGCGTGGAGAACTCCAATGTATTGGCGCGACAACCTTAGACGAGTATCGCAAGCACATTGAGCGGGATGCTGCACTAGAGCGCCGTTTTCAGCCCGTGATGGTAGGTGAACCTTCGGTTGATGAAACCATCGAGATTCTCTATGGTTTGCGGGAGCGTTACGAGAAGCACCATAAGTTGCAAATTTTGGATGAAGCGCTGGTCGCGGCTGCCAAGCTTTCTGACCGCTACATCTCTGATCGATATTTACCCGATAAGGCCATTGACCTCATTGATGAAGCGGGGTCTCGCGTGCGTTTGATTAACTCTCAGCTGCCGCCAGCGGCTAAAGAGTTAGATAAGGAGCTGCGTCAGGTGCTGCGGGACAAGGACGAAGCCGTTCGCTCTCAGGATTTCGATAAAGCGGGTGAACTGCGCGATCGCGAAATGGAGATTAAGTCGGAAATCAAGTCGATCGCCCAGAATCGAAAGGTTGAACCTGCGAAAGAAGGGAGTAGTGATGATTCTCCGGTGGTCACCGAAGAAGACATCGCGGGGATTGTGGCGTCTTGGACAGGGGTTCCCGTGAGCAAGCTGACGGAGTCTGAGTCCGAGAAGCTGCTGCACATGGAAGATACCCTGCATCAGCGCCTGATCGGACAAGACGAGGCCGTTAAGGCGATTTCGCGAGCCATTCGTCGGGCAAGAGTAGGTCTTAAGAATCCGAATCGTCCCATTGCGAGCTTTATCTTCTCTGGCCCGACTGGGGTGGGTAAGACCGAACTCACAAAAGCTCTGGCGACCTACTTCTTTGGTTCCGAAGAAGCCATGATCCGACTAGATATGTCGGAGTACATGGAGCGTCATACCGTCTCGAAGCTGATTGGTTCACCGCCGGGGTATGTTGGCTACAACGAGGGTGGACAGCTAACAGAAGCCGTGCGGCGACGTCCCTACACCGTGGTGCTCTTTGATGAGATTGAGAAGGCGCACCCCGATGTCTTCAACCTGCTGCTGCAGATTTTAGAAGACGGCCGTTTGACGGATGCTAAAGGGCGTACCGTTGATTTCAAAAATACGCTGCTGATCATGACTTCGAACATTGGTTCGAAGGTGATTGAGAAGGGAGGCGGTGGCCTTGGCTTTGAGTTTGGCGAGAACGAAGCAGATTCTCAATACAATCGCATTCGTTCCTTGGTCAATGAAGAGCTGAAGCAATACTTCCGACCAGAATTCTTGAACCGCCTGGATGAAATCATCGTCTTCCGGCAGCTGACCAAGGATGAAGTCAAGCTCATTGCAGACTTGCTCCTGGCGGAAGTCTTCAGACGACTGGAGGAGAAAAATATCAAGCTTCAAGTGACCGAGCGGTTTAAAGATCGTCTGGTAGAAGAAGGATATAACCCCAGTTACGGAGCGCGTCCCCTCCGCCGAGCCATCATGCGGCTCTTGGAAGATAGCTTGGCAGAGGAAATTCTCTCTGGCAAGATTCAAGACGGGGATGGTGCCGTTGTCGATGTTGATGATGCGGGTAAGGTTGTCGTTATGATTCAACAAAAACAGGAGCTGCTGCCGCAATCTGTGGAGTAAAACTCAGGATCAAGGGCTACTTTCCCGAGTGACAGAAAAAGCGCCTCAACTTAAATTGTTGAGGCGCTTTTTCACATGCATAAATTTAGAGAAACAAAGAAACACTGAATTTTCAGGGGTGCTGAAATTGCGTCAGCTGGCTACTTGACGGCGAAATGTAAAGGCGCCTGTGTCCAATCCAGGAGCATAGGCTTCAATGACTTTACCCGTAAGACTACAGGTGACGAGTAAGTAATCACATTCTGAACATTGGGTGCGGACAAGGTTGCGATCGCTCAAGTAATATCGTTCGCCATAGCGCCCACAATTGGGGCAACGAACAGCTTCTATCCGATTCATAATCTTAAACCTATTATTGAAATGGAGTGACGTAGCCTTCAAAGGGACATACGAAAAATTAGCTAAGGGTTATCCCTGCTTTGGACTACAAACAAAGGTCGATACAGTAAAGTTTTATAAACTAATTAACCGAAGCACTTTAAACAACAAGACTCAAAGTCTCAGAAACACTCAGTTGAGCGGGAGATTTTTGGCAAGACATTAGCCTGACTCACACACAGAGATGTCAGATAGGGCCGACTGTGACAGCCAGGAAAACACTAACAAACGTACGTTAGCCCAGATGCCGAAAGTGACCTCACTGGTAACCTTCCCCCCATTGTGAGTGTCAGCGTGGGAAACATTACCATTGATCCCCCTCTACTATTAATGCCACATTTTTTTTGATTGATCCCGTACTAAACCTTAAGACAACTCTAAGTTTAGAGTCAGAGAATTGGCATCCTACCTAAGAACCCATCAGGGATCACTCTTTAGACAGAAGAATTTAACTCAATCGAATGGAGATCGAAATTTATCGCATGCTGTAAAAACAGATGTTTGCCTGAATGTATGGGTTTATGTGCTTTGGATTGGTATGCATTTAGGTGCAATTTTGCAGTTTTGATAGGACGGTTACAATCTGGTCGATTGATTGCCGCAGGGTTGAGCTGGGCTGGGTTGAGTGGTTGACCAAAATACTAAAGATCAAGGGGGCATTAGAAGCAGTTTCTAGATATCCGGATAGAGCGCTAACGCCTTGCAGGGTGCCAGATTTAGCGAACAATTTGCCCTGAATTTTGGGATCCTGGAAGCGCCCTTGCAGGGTACCCGTTCTGCCTGCCACTGCTAAAGAAGAACGAAAGTCTTGCTGGTAGGGCGATCGCGCCATGGCCCGCAGGACATCCACGAGTGTTTTGGGGCTGGCTAAATTTTTGCGGGAAAGGCCGGACCCATCCACTAGCCGATAGCCTGAACTTGCAACCCCAAGCTGGTTCAGGTTTCGAGTCACGAGTGCTAGCCCTGCTTCTGAGGTTGACTGGGTGGTTGGCGAGGATCCATAGGTTGCCAGCATGCGGAGTAAGGCTTCTGCATACAGATTGTTGCTGAGCTGATTGACCTCACTGAGAAAATCTTTGAGGCGGGGGCTCTGGATCGTCGCGATGGTTGATGTTGAGCGAGATTGTTCCGAGGGAGTGGATCCCAGTACCAGACGATCTACCCGAATTTGTTCTGCCTGTAAAATGTCGCGAAACCGCGTCAGAAATGACATTTCTGGCTGTGGCAGCGGAACATCGACGGTTTCAGAGGCTGAGCCCGCCCGCAGTTCCCCTCTGATGATTAATCGGTTGTCCTCCCGATAAATTTGTAAAAATTCAGGCGCTGAGGGTGCGACAGTCTGGGACTGATTTTCGATGCTAAAGGCGGGGGGGCGACGGGGCACGGCCCCTGCGGGGCTAGCCCACTGAACCTTCAAGGGTTGTCCCATGCTCTGGGGCGATAGGGTTAAAGGGTAGACATTTTGATTGACCATGAGGCTGTGCACTGGCAGACCATCGCCTCCCTGAAGGTCTTCCCAGGCCCAGCTGGGTTCGATGGGCAATCCTCGCAGGCGACTATTGTCTCCCACCAAGGTTTGGATTTGGCGGACGCCTTGGGCCTTGAGCTGGCGGGCAACGGTTTGCAGTGCACCGTCGGATAGGCTGGGGTCGCCCTGGCCTACGATTCGGAGTGTGGTGAGGGTGGGGGGTTGTCCGGTGGCAAAGAGCGGGGTCTGTCCCTGGAAGGTGGGTTTCAGCTGGGCGAGAGCGGCGGCGGTGGTTAGTAACTTGGCATTAGAAGCTGGGGTAAACAGGTTAGTCGCATTGCGCGCATAAATCGGAGTGGTCGTCGCGAGGGGTTCAACCAATATGCCCCAGTATGCCGATTGGAGGGTCGGTTGCGTAATAATCGCGTCAATTGCGGCGGTGGCTTGCGCTGCACATCGGGGGCTGGGGGGTACCTGGGTGCTGGCCGATCCTGACGGGACTGTGGCAACGCCTGACGCGGATCCTATCAGTGCGATCAGGGTGAAACGACAGGTGAGCGACTGCACAGTAGATCCCATTCATTCATGTCCTCAGGCGGAATAGTTTACTTTAAATAGACAGGCTAGCGGATTTTTCGCAGCGAACCAACCTTTTGCCCTCTTTACTGCGCAACCGTTATGAAAATTGCGATCGCCCAGCTTAATCCACTTGTGGGCGGGCTTGCGCACAATGCCCAGAAAATTCTCCAGGCAGCGGAGGTGGCGGTTCAGCAAGGCGTGCAATTACTCCTGACCCCGGAGTTATCCCTGTGTGGCTACCCCCCGCGAGATTTGCTGCTAAACCCGGCATTTGTTGAGACGATGCAGGCTGTGCTGCTGCGGTTGACCGCTCAAATTCCGCCTGGCCTGGCTGTGTTAGTGGGTACCGTTGACGTTAACCCGGCGGCCCATCACCGGGGTGAAAAGCCCCTGTATAACAGCATGGCTTTATTGCTGGATGGGCAGGTACAGGACTGCTTCCATAAGCAGCTGCTGCCGACCTACGACGTGTTTGATGAGGATCGCTATTTTGCCTCTGGACGGCAGCCCAACGTTTTGACCCTCAACGGTCACCGGATTGGGATTACCATCTGTGAAGACCTGTGGAATGAAGAGTCGTTTTGGGGCCGACGGCAGTATGCGGTGAATCCGGTTGCTGACTTGGCGCAGCAGTCCGTGGACTGGATCGTCAACCTCTCGGCGTCGCCGTTCTGTCAGGATAAACAGAACCTGCGGGAAGCGATGCTCAGCCATATGGCCCAAACCTACGGGCTCCCGATCCTTTATGTGAACCAAGTGGGGGGCAATGACGATTTGATCTTTGATGGGCGTAGTGTAGCGATGAATCGGGCTGGGGCTACCGTTGCTCGGGGCGCTGCGTTCTCAGAAGACTTACTCGTATTGGAGTACAGCGCTCACACGCAAGATTTCCAGCCCGGTGCCTTAGCCCCCAGTCCCTCCTCCGGGGTGGCTGAACTTTGGGGTGCTTTGGTGCTAGGGGTGCGTGACTATGCCCAAAAATGTGGCTTTACACAGGCAGTGATTGGCCTGAGTGGCGGTATTGATTCGGCTCTGGTGGCTGCGATCGCCGCTGAAGCGCTAGGGCCAGACAATATTTTGGGGGTGCTGATGCCCTCTCCCTATAGTTCGGATCACTCGGTGCAAGATGCTCAGATGCTGGCCCAGACGCTAGGGATTGCGACGGAGGTGCTGCCGATTGCTCCCCTCATGGATACCTTTGAGCAGGTTCTGGAGCCTTTGTTCGCGGGCACTGAACCAGGCGTGGCCGAAGAAAATATCCAGGCCCGGATTCGTGGCAACCTCCTGATGGCAATCGCCAATAAATTTAACCGCCTGCTGATTTCGACCGGGAATAAATCAGAAATGGCGGTTGGCTACTGCACCCTCTACGGCGATATGAGTGGGGGTCTCGCGGCGATCGCAGACCTGCCTAAAACACAGGTTTATGCGCTCTGTCATTGGCTCAATGCGGCGGATGCTCAAACCTGGCTCCGGCACCTCAAGCCCTCGTTGACGTTGGGCCAGAGGTCGATCATCCCAGAGTCTATCCTCACGAAAGCGCCCAGTGCAGAACTCAAGCCCAACCAGGTTGACCAAGACTCCCTCCCCGACTACAGCATTCTGGACGATATCTTGGCGCGCTATATCGACCAGCACCAGTCCCAGGCTGAAATTGTGGCAGCGGGGCATGATGCCTCAACGGTGGCCCGAGTGTTGCTCATGGTGCAGCGTGCTGAGTTCAAGCGTCGTCAAGCTGCACCCGGTCTAAAAATGACAGATCGAGCCTTTGGCACGGGTTGGCGAATGCCCATCGCTGCCCGCTGGGGACTGGGAGACCATCCACAGCCTCTCAAACCTGACCTGACCGCAGCCATGCCCTCAAGCCAGCTCAGTTCAACCCCAGCAGGGGTAGCACCCGATTTAGAAGCAGGCTATTCAAGAGACTCAGAATAATTGAGCCGAGCAGTGCACTCCAAAACCCCCATTTCAGGCGAAATCCTTCGACCAGCCAAGCGGCTAATCCAAAAATAATCGTGTTCAAGATTAAGAACAGCAGCCCCAGGGTGAGCCAGTTAAACAACTGTAACGCCCATAGAACGGGACTTGCCAAGGCATTGAGTAGGCCAAAAACGAGGGCTGAAACAACGGCCTTGCCAAATCCATCGATTTCAATACCTAGGGGTAGCTTGGACAGGATGAATAAGCTGATACTGGTTACCAAGACGGAAATAACGCCGCTAATGAGCCATTGCATATCTTTGTCCTCCGCAGGTAGTAGGGCGCGCCGCATCAACCTTGACAGGATCTTCCAAGATCGATCATCGGATCGCTGACTGTACTGTAGGCCGTGCAAAGAGCCTCAGCTGTATTCTCAAGGGTGACTTAATCTCACAAGGAGACGGCGTTAGTTTGCAGGGGCGGGCGCTGCGGGCGCTGCAGGCGCGGGGGGAGCAGCTAGGTCGCTGGGGGGAGCTTCGGTGCCGAGGCCCTGATCATTAGGGGGGGTGAAGGGGGGTTGAGGCTGCAACGGCTGGGGCTCAGTCGGCAAGGGAGCTGGGAACGCCCCTGGATTGAGATCTGCTGGCGAAACCGGGTTCTGTGAAGCCCCCAGAGCAATGCGGTTCCCCCCCACGCGCTGCAAAATATCAATGACTTGGGCCACTTGACCGTAGCTCACCAGTTTGTCGGCTTGGAGAACAACAATTCCCTGCGGATTTTGGCGGACGTAGCTCGCTAAAAATTGTTCTAATTGTTGGGGCGTAATCGGCGTATCCTGGACTTTAATTTGCCCCTGAACATCAATTTCAACGGGTAAGGTGTCCCCAAACTGAGCTGTTGCCGTTTCCGCCTGGGGTAAGTCGACGTTGAGCCCCTCTAGTCTTGCCAAACTGACCGTTGCCAAGATGAAGAAAATCAATATACAAAAGATCACGTCAATGAGCGGGATGACCTCAACCCGCACATCTAAGTCATCCGTCTCCATATCTAGCTTCATAACTTAAGCCCTTCTGACGAAGTTTCCTGTTCAGCAATCAGTACGATGGCGATCGCCAGCTGCTTAATACCCTGGTAAATTCTTCGGGGCTTCATATCCAGCGGTTGAGCGCTCCGCTGCCCGCTGTTGGGACTGAACCCAGAACTGCCGATAGGTGAGCTCCAACTCATTGCCTGTGCGACGAAAAATGCGGGCTTGATGGAACAATAAGCCGAGGAATAACCGATAAAATGCCAGGGAAACAATGGCAACCACCAGACCCGTTGCCGTACTGGTTAAGGCCGCAGCAATACCTTCGGTGACTGACGTGGTAGAAGTGGCACTTAGGTCTGCACCAATACCGCGCAACGATAAAATCAGACCCAAGACAGTTCCCAACAACCCGAGTAAGGGGGCTAGGGCAATCGTTGCTTCTAGTACTTTATGACCGCGACGCATGGCGTTTAGCTCCTCATCAGCTGAAGCTTCTAATGCCAACCGAAAAATTTCTGGCTCTTTGTTGGCAAGGCGCAAGGGCGTGTATAAAAAACGCCCCATGGGCTGCTGGCTGACCTGACGGGCTAAATGGGTGGCTTCATCCCAGTCTCGACGAGCGGCCTCCAAAATTTGGTCTGCCACCTTCCGCTCACCCCGCAAGATCGTACTCCAGAACCAGAGACGTTCAAAAATCGTACCAATGGACAGCACCGAAAGAAACAGCAGAGGCCAGATAGCAGGGCCGCCTTTCTGGAGAAAATCAATGAAATTCACTGTAGTTCCTTGATTGAACGCACAACCATCAAGCTTCCAATATAAACCCTAGAGAAACGTCCCCCGTCTCCATGAAGTCTAAGTTATTTTGAGTCACCGCACAGATTTTCTCTCTTTCTCGTTTTTTTGATTGATGGCTTCCCGTTGGGAAATCCACACCCGACAACCGTACGAATCTCTGTCAAGATTAATATGTATTGGAGACATGCCCTATGAAATTTTCACTTCAAGCGCTTTATCACTGGTATCAAGAAACGTTACGACATCCTAAATATCGGTGGTGGATCGTTTTGGGCACATTTGCCTACCTGCTAAGCCCGTTTGATATTGCGCCTGATTTTTTCCCCATCCTGGGTGAAATTGATGACGTTGCGCTGGTGACATTAATGGTGGCAGAACTCTCCAAAATTTTGATTGAACGGGTTAAGCAACAGCGATCGCCTGAGGGTCAACCGCCCATGCCAGCAGATGAAGTGAGCTATACCGTGGAAGTCGATGCCGTTCAGGTTCCAGATTAAGCGAGCAATTTGTGTCTGCGTTGGCTGTGGACAAGATGGACAGCCAACGTGGCGGGTCGTTGGTTCAGGGAGCGATCCCTGAGGTGTCATTGAACGAGGTGCCCTTGAATATTGAATACAGTGCAGGACGGCTGGTTTGAGTATGCGATCGCAGTGCAGCCCCAGCATACCGACTATGCCGGAGTTGTCTGGCATGGATCCTATATCGCTTGGCTAGAAGCGGCTCGGATCGCCACTTTAAAGGCGGTTGGCGTGCAGTTTTCTGATTTAGTTACCCTGGGCTGCGATCTGCCCGTGGTGGAATTGACGATCAAGTATAAGAGTGCCTTGCAGTTGGGGGATATGGCTCTTGTGCGATCGCGCCTAGAGCAGCGAGAGCGGGCGCGGCTGATCTGGGCTCAAAATATTGTGCATGCGGACTCAAGCAGGCTTTGCGTGTCAACTACCGTTGTGCTTGTGCCGGTTAATCGTCAGAAACAGCGAGTGCTGCGTCATTTACCCGCGCTTCTGAGTGATGCGGTTGACCAGCTTCTAGGCGGTCACACGGCCATAGAGCGCAGACCCCAAAAATAATTGTCGGCCATTGTCGATCTAGGAATTCTGTGGGGCACACTAAAGCGTAATATCCCCTACCCTTCTTAAAATAGGCCTGTCACCCTGATTCGCAAGGAATCTTAAGATAGACTTAATTCTCTCGTTAGAGAAAAATTGGGTAGACCCTTGTTCTCGGTTCAAGTTGGCGCGCGTAAATCCATGAATTCTGCGAACCTCTGGCTTCCGAACGGTCGTGCATCTTTGGGTGTTGAATCTCTAGAGCAAAAAATTTACGATCATTTACTGTGCTTGGTGCGTTCCGAGCAGCCGGAGCAGGTGTTGCGGCAGTTTCGGCTGCTGTTTCTTGAGGGGCAAGCCTACCCGGATGCCGATATTCGCATGACGCTGGCGACTTTGGTGCGCGATCGCTCTGCGAAGGATCGGTTTTTGCCGTTTTTTAATCGGTGCTGTTTTACGCTGATTAACCGTTGGCAGCAGCATCTGCTGCACAAGCATGCAGTTGTGCAGCTGGTCGATGTGCTAAAGCAATGCCGTGGCCTTTCGGCGATCGCCGGTCATCAAACACCTTCTGGTCGGCTACGCTTTTTTGTCCAGGAATATCTCAGAAGTCCTCTGTTTCAGCGGTTGGATCAGCTGGCTGATGTTTTAAACCCTATGTCCGGGGCTGATACCGACGAAGCAAAACCATTATCTGTCATCCTGCATCGCTACCCTTTTCTATATCCACATTGCTTGGCTAACCAAGAAGACAGTAGCGACTATCAAAAAGTGATTCTGCAGACCCAGCAGCAGTCGGCTCAACGGTTTGATCAGGAACTATCCCGTTACCTGAGCTTGAGTTTGATTCAGACCCATAAAACCAATCCCAATAGTCAGACGGTGGTTAACCCCACTCTTTTAAGTCACGAAGATCTATGTCGAACGCTGAAGCGTTTTACCGCCAAGGTAGACAGCCGGGGATCTTACAAGGAAATGGCAGACCATTTTTGGCGGCCAGCCCGTCGGCCCCATTCCTACGGGGGATTTAAAGATCAGCTCTATGATTACGTGGTGAGTAGTGTGCCGCCAAAGTATGGCCAGTGTCGATTTAACCAGCAGTTAAAAGGCTATTTAGAGGAGCTATATGTCCAAAGCAACGATGCATTACTCACGGACTCTTTAGTGGTGCGCACCTGTAATCAGCTGATGAACTTTCTGGTTATTGAGAGTCGGCAGCGACCCAATCACTGGGTCTTTCTCGACTTGCTGAATAATCTAGGCTCGACCGCAACCATTGGGCTACTCCTCAAAATTGTGCTGCTGTGCGGCAAGTCTAAAGCATATTTAGAGCGCAGGCTGTCGTTTTTGTTTCAACACTATGCCCAGGAAACCCGCTCCAAGGTTAAGTGGCTGGTGCTCTGTTTTGAGAAGGTTAGGGTGGCCTGGAGTGCGCACTTTGGTTCGCGGAATCTGGCCTATGCAAATTTGCTGTAACCCTGAAACCTCAACGATGCTTGTGACCCTTGGCTAAGGAACGCAAATTTATTGACGTCGAGATTCTCACCCTCGTCCCCTAACCCCTGCTTCGCACGCCCTGCGGTCTACTCCCAACTTGGGAGAAGGGGAACCGGACTCTTGCTCCCTCTCCCACTTTGAGAGAGGGCTGGGGTGAGGGTGCAACAATCTTGTAATTACCGATCTTATTTAATTCACGGTCTTTACTTGCCAAAGTGGAATTACACTGCCAAGCCGCAGAAAGCATAATTCTGGAGGTTATTTAATCCACGATCCTTAGTGAGCTGGATATCGAGAATTTGATTGAAGAGGTAGGAGACTTGGGCAAACGCGATCGGCGCGCTCTGTACAGCAATTTAAAGTCGTACTGCTCCACCTACTTCAATGGCAATTTCAGCCTGAGTAAAGGTCAGGGAGCTGGCGTAGCTCTATTCGAGAGCACCGACAACGGATTCAACGCATTCTCAAAGACTCACCCAGTCTCAAAAACTATCTGAAGCAGGAATACCGAGATTGCTATGCGGAGGCCCTTGCACTGGCAGCAGACGGAACCGAACTTCCTGTAGGAACCTTCCCTGCGGAGTGTCCCTACACAGTAGAGCAGGCACTTGATGAGGGATTCTTGCCAAAAGAGTGAGAACTAGGATTTCCTTTCCGGTGGCGTAGAAATGAGATTCAAATCCCTAAGAGATGTAGCTCAACGATGTATCCTGAGAATCTGCACAATAGCCCCTCTAACGACACTAGTACAAAGAAGCGAGGGTAATTTCATGCCAGCAATTAGCCTTCGTTAGGTTCAGTTAGGACTACTTCATAGAGATGGAATTCATTCTCTGCTAAGCCCTCCCAGTAAGGCCTTTCAGAACTAAAGCCCGGACGTTTACTCAACTCTTCAATAGCTTCGGCATTTTCCCACTGACCGTAGTTGATCACGCGAGTGCCATCGAGACTACGATGAAAATTCGCTGACAGAAGTCCGGGCTGAGACATGGCTGGGACAACATGTTCCTTTGCCAGTTCCACCATGCGAGGTTGGTTCTCAGGCTGCATCCGAAACTCGGCAAAGTGAGCCAGGTACCCTCCGGCTGTAATTGTAGGTAGACCGATCTTAGTCTCGGAGGCCACGATTTCATAAGCGTGCATGTCGGGTGAACCAAAGGCGCGCACAGCTTCCCCCTGAGCCTGCACCTCAGCATTATTAAGGAAGGCGTCGTAGTCTGAATGGCTGCGCCATTGGGCATAGTTCGCCACTTTGAGACCGTCGGTGCTCTTATGAAGACTGGCAGAAACAAAACCTGGCTGCTGCTTGACGGTTTGCAAAAAGTTGGCGATCGCATCGAGCAGTTCCTGTTGCTGAGCAGGCTCTACCGTAAAGATGATGATCACCGTCAGCACATGGTTGTCAATGGCAAGTGTTGGCATTTTCTGTCCTTTCTTATTTTTTTGATCCACTATTCCAGCAGCGATCGCTTCCTGCGATGGAAACGTTGCCCCTTACCGCATTGGATTTTCACCGAACGAACCGTAAGGAATGAATACAATCCCTTTAGCAACGGTAAAAGCTCCGAGGTCATTCTGTTCCTGTTCGGCCATGTTGAAGCGGGTTTGCACCACCCGACCAGTCAGTGACCACCAAGGGCGCAGCCGTGCGATGTTGCACCAGTACCCTCACCGACCCCCACCTCAGCGCCCATTGAGAAGAGTATTCAAGGGCGCAGCCGTGCGATGCTGCATCAGCACGCCCTGGTAATACTGCTGAAGTTGCTGCGTGGCCGCAGTCCAGCTCCAGCGTTCGGCTTCGGCCCGCGCATTGCGACGCAGAGCGTCACGGGACTCGGGCTGACTCAAGAGTTTTTGAGTAGCGGCGATCGCCCCTCGTTCATCTTGGGGGTCAAACAGGTAACCATTCACCCCATCCTGCACAATATCCATGATGCCGCCGGAAGCCGCTGCCACCACCGGACAGCCCGCCGCCATCGCCTCCAGTAACACCAGCCCTAGGGTTTCGGTGCGCGAGGGAAACACAAAGGCATCGGCAGAGGCAAAGGCCGCCCCCAGGGTTGTCCCGCTCATGTAGCCTGCAAAGTAGGCAGGAGTTCCCCTAAAATGCTGTTCTAGATCGGCACGGTGGGGGCCATCCCCCACCAGGGCCAAGCGCGCATTGGGAATGGTCTCTAAAACTGGCTTGATCTCGTGAATGGCTTTTTCTGCCGACAGTCGCCCCACGTAAAGCAACAGTGGATCCGCTGGATTACCTTGACTGAGGCGATCGCGCATTTCAGGGGTAGCACGATGGGGCTGGAAGGTTTCAATATCCACGCCGCGCTGCCACAGGGCCAGTCGCTGAATCCCGTGGTCGGCCAGCTCCGCCACCATGGCATTGGAGGTGCAGAGATTCAGATGTGCCTGGTTATGCACCAACTTCAGCAGTTCCCAGAGCAGCCCTTCCAAACTGCCCAACCCGTAGTACTGCAAGTATTGCGGCAGGTGGGTATGGTAAGACGCCACCAGGGGACGATTGCGCCACTTACTGTAGAGCACCCCCGATAGACCCAAAACCGCTGGATTCACAACATGGATGAGATCTGGCCGAAAGCGATCGAGGGCTTGGGCAATGGAGGGCCGGGGGAGGGCCATCTTCAGTTCTGGGTAAAGCGGCAGCGGAAAACCTGAAACGCCGTGAACTTGAGCACCCTTGTACTCAGAGGGCGCACCTTCAGGACAAACCACGAGCACCTGATGGCCGTCTTGCTGTAAATGCGTAACCGTGTGACACAACCGCGTCACGATGCCGTCAATCTTGGGCAGAAATGTCTCGGTAAACAGGGCAATCCGCATACAGTCTATTCGTGATCGCGGTGGATGACTCAAAACAAACGCAAAGGGCGATCGCCCTTTGCGTTTCTCGATAACCTACTTGCGCCAGGATACCTTTGGCATAATCTGGCCTTCATCAACCCGCTGTTTGTACTTCACCGCAAAGTTCAAGAGCGAATCCAGCAATGAATCTGAGAGGTAATGGGGCTGAAGACCCAGATCCAGTAAGTTAGTATTTTTAGCGTTGAAGTAGTGGTCTTCTTTTTCAACGCGAGGGTTTTCCAGGTTGGTAATTTCGACATCCATTCCCAGAGAAGTACCTGCCTTCTTCACCATCAAGGCTAGGTCACCCACACTAAACATTTCCGTGAACTGGTTAAAGACGCGGAACTCGCCTGCATCTGCTGGGTTGGCGATCGCCAGTTCCACACAGCGTACCGTGTCCCGAATATCCAGGAAGGCACGGGTCTGTCCCCCTTGGCCGTAGACCGTTAGGGGGTGACCAACAGCTGCCTGAATACAAAAGCGATTGAGCGCCGTTCCGAATACGCCATCATAGTCCAGACGATTGATGAGCAGCTCATCCATCCCCGTTTCTTCCGTCAGCACCCCGTAGACCACACCCTGATTCAAGTCCGTTGCTCGGAGGCCCCAGGTGCGACAGGCAAAGGTAATGTTGTGACTATCGTGAACCTTACTCAGGTGATAGAAAGAACCGGGCTGCTTCGGGTAGGGGAGGGTATCTTTACGACCATTGTGCTCAATGGTGATGTAACCCTCTTCAATATCAATGTTGGGCGTACCGTATTCACCCATGGTGCCCAGCTTCACCAGGTGACAGTCGGGGAAATCCGTATGGATTGAATACAGCAAGTTGAGCGTGCCCACCACGTTATTGACCTGGGTGAGCACGGCATGCTCGCGATCAATCATGGAGAAGGGGGCAGAGCGCTGTTCGCCAAAGTGCACCACTGCTTGGGGTTCAAATTGCTGCATGACGCGGC
>CAZXWR010000066.1:0-15038 GCA_964644325.1 uncultured bacterium | reverse complement strand
GGAGGTTTGGGCTTTGCTGTGGAGCATCAGGCGAGTAGAGTCGGCCTTGGGGTCACAGCCAACGATCATGATGCGCTGACCTAGCTCGGCCATCGCGGCCAGGGTATTCTGAGAAGTGGTGGATTTACCAATCCCGCCTTTTCCATAAAATGCAATCTGTCTCATGGATTGAGTTCTCCTTTGGTGACTAGCAATGGTCTAGATTGAGGGATACAGAGCAGGTCTCTCATTAGTTGAGGGGCAATTTGGGGCTCTGAGTCTCGTGGGCCTCGGAGTGGTTCCGGTGGGGAACGTCCGATGGGAGCAATACCTCGCATGGTCATAACCTCAAAGATTGAATAATCAAGGGACTGTGGAGCTGAATTAAACCGCCTCAACGGTTAATAGGGGAGAAATATTTTCTTGCAGGCGGACTTCAATCGCGTTTTTCAGGGTGTCGGTGCTGCTGCTACAGGAGCCGCAGGCCCCTTTGAGGAGCACTTGAACGCGATCGCCCTGGACATCATGGAGTTCAACGTCACCTCCATCGGCCAGTAGGATAGGCCGGACATCCTGCAAGACTTGCTGGATCAGAGTGATCTTCTGCACCAGGGTGAGGGGTGCCTGGGCTGCTGAAAGTTCTGCGGTTACCCGGGCTGTCGTTGCGGCGGTTTCCTGCCGCACTGCCGTAATCAAGTCTTCGATATCGGCGAGACAGGACCCGCAGCCTCCCCCCGCTTTGACGTAGTTTGTAACCTGTTCAGCCGTTCGCAAATTGTTTTCGATGATGACCCGGCGAATTTTACTATCGCTGATGCCAAAACAGGTGCAAATCAGCGTGCCATCATCTTCGTCATGGGCCTCGACCTCAATACCGCGATACTTATAGATGGCAGCTTCCAAGGCTTCCTGTCCCATGACAGAACAGTGCATCTTGGCTTCGGGGAGTCCCCCGAGGTAGTTGGCAATGTCCTGATTAGAGACCTGAAGGGCTTCATCTAGGGTGAGGCCTTTCACCATCTCCGTGAGGGCCGAAGAAGAGGCGATCGCGCTCGTGCAACCGAAGGTTTGAAAGCGTGAGTCTAAGATTTTGTCTGCTTCGACCTCAATTTTGAGGTGCAGTCTCAGGGCATCGCCGCAGGCAATACTGCCGATTTCGCCATAGACCACGGCAATGCCGGTTTCCTGCGGGTCTTCAATGGCCCCTTGATTAATGGGGTTGTAGAAGAGGTCGAGTACTTTTTCGGTGTAGTCCCACATGGCTGCATTCCTAAGGGGTAGAAGTGACAATCAAGCTGAAGGGGTAAAACGGGCGAGGTCAACGGCTGGCTAGCACGGCTTCTTCTCGACCCTGTAGCCAATCTGAAGCATCGCTGTTAAAGGGCGACAGTGCCCGTAGACGGGCTACGATACCGGGCATAACCTCTAGCACCCGATCCACTTCGGCATCGGTGGTATAGCGCGAGAGGCTAAACCGAATGGAACCGTGCAGGATGGTATAGGGCAGTCCCATGGCCCGCAGTACATGGGAAGGCTCTAGGGACCCGGAGGTGCAGGCTGAGCCGGAGGATGCACAAATACCGTACTGGTTGAGAGACAGCAGAATGGCTTCTCCTTCGATGTATTTGAAGCCGATATTGCTGGTATTAGGCAGTCGCTGGGTTGGGTGGCCGTTGACTTTACAATCCGGGATGGTGGCCAACAGTCCCTGCTCTAGGCGATCGCGCAGCTGGTGTTCCCGAGCGACAGTGCCCTGCTGATGCTGGGACTCGAGTTCTGCTGCTGCACCCAGCGCTATAATGCCAGGGACATTTTCAGTACCTGCCCGCCGCCCGCGCTCCTGATGCCCCCCTAGCAAGAAGGGGCGAAAGTGGAACCCGCGCCGAATGTAGAGCGCACCAATCCCCTTGGGAGCATGGATCTTATGGCCCGAAAGGGTCAGCAGATCAATCGTGCTGTTTTTGAGGTTAATGGGTAGCTTGCCGACAGCCTGCACGGCATCCACATGGAAGGTCGCACCATATTCTTTGGCGAGTGCCCCAATCTGCTCAACCGGAAAGATTACCCCGGTTTCGTTATTGGCGTACATGGTGGTCACCAGAGCAGTACTCCCAGTGAGAGAGGCTTCTAGCTCCATTAAGTCCAGCTGGCCCTGGTCATCAACCGAAAGGTAGGTTACGTTATACCCTTGCTTTTCGAGCTGCTGACAGACCTTCAAAACGGCTGGGTGTTCGACAGCTGTCGTGATGATGTGTTTGCGTTCAGGCTGAGCCGCCAGTGCCGCCCGGATAGCGGTGTTATTGGCCTCGCTGCCACAGCTTGTAAAGACAATTTCAGAGGCTTCAGCGCCTAACAGCGCTGCCACTTGCGATCGCGCCGTTCTGATAGCTTTGCCCACCTGACCGCCAAAGGTATGCATAGAAGACGGATTTCCATACAGCTCAGTGAAGAAAGGGAGCATCGCCTTGACCACCTTGGGTGCAACCTGAGTGGTGGCGTTGTTGTCGAGGTAGATGACGCTCATACTTAGGCTCCTGTGGTCGGGACGGGAGGATGATGGATCAGATGAGATACTCTCTGGGAATAGTCCTCAAACCACTGCTCCCAATAGGCGTCATTCGCTGGATGCTTGAGTTTTTCAAGGTGGCGATTGTAGGTTGTAAACCACCATTCCCAATAGTCTTTAATATCGGGAATACAGCCCCCATTGGTAGGACAAGCGGCCCGACATTGGGGAACGCTGTAGTAGCCTTCACAGCCATTGCAAAGCTCAGCATTAATCGAGTACTGGTTGTCTTGAATTTCAATAGCACCTGTGGGACAGGCCGGACGACAGCGATCGCACTGAATGCATTGCGGAGTAATGAGGTAAGCCATAGCTACCCTCCTAGTTGGGTTTGCAGATACTGTTCGTAAAACTCGCGGGCGACTTTCTCGATCACGTCGTAGGCTTCCACTGTCTGAATACCCGCCATTTCTAATTCTTTTTTGGGACAGTCGCCGATCTTTGCGACTAGCACCGCTTTGCAGTCAGCAATGGTTTGAATCACGCCATTCAACGTGGCTTCTTCGCCATAGCCACCCTGGCAATACTGATCAATCTTGCGGTGACTCACAAACCGAGCCTCACTGCCATCCACCTCATAGATCATGAATTCCTTGGCATGACCGAAGTGTTGGTTCACCAAGCCACCCCCCTTCGTAGCCACCGCCAGCAAGATTTTGGGCGTTTCCTTGGGGGGTTCAACCGTAGTCGCCTGCGGCTGCGCTTTTGCCTTAACGGCCTGCTGTTCAACGCGGCGCTGCTCAATGCTGGCATGGACAACTTGCCGGACGGTTTGGCTATACTCGGACTCCATTTCCATGAACTTATCTTTGGTAAATTCCTGGGAACGATCCTCACCCAGCAGGCCAACGGCATCGGCGCGGCACTGACGGCAGTGGCGCATCATTTTCATGTTGGTACTATCAGCACAGCTATCCTGGAGCTGCTTCAGTTCCTTCTGCGTCGGGCCACGCTGTCCTGTGAGCCCAAAATGGGTGCCGTGTTCTGGGGCGGAAATCAGCGGCATAATGTTGTGGAGGAAGGCCCCCTTCTCTCGAATCACCTGATCCACTTCAACCAAGTGTTCATCATTAATGCCCGGAATCATCACCGAATTCACCTTGCAGAGAATATCGGCTTCCTTCAGAGCTTGAAGGCCCTCCATCTGGCGTTCATGAAGAATGCGCGCTGCCTCTAAGCCTTTATAACGCTTGCGGTTGTAGCGCACCCAGGGATAAATTTGGGTGCCAATTTCTGGATCCACCATATTGATGGTGATCGTGACATGGTCCACATTGAGCTGCTTAATCCGTTCCACATGATCCGGGAGCATCAGCCCGTTTGTAGAAAGGCACAGCTTAATATCAGGAGCCTTGTCGGCAACTAACTGGAAGGTTTGGAAGGTTTTATCCGGGTTCGCCAGTGGATCACCTGGCCCTGCAATCCCTAATACCGTCATCTGGGGAATTTTGCCCGCAATCACCAAAGCCTTGTGGGCGGCTTCCTCTGGAGTCAGCAGTTCACTGACCACGCCAGGGCGGCTTTCATTGGCACAGTCATACTTACGATTGCAGTAGTTGCACTGAATATTGCAGGCGGGTGCAACCGCAACGTGCATCCGAGCGTAGTGGTGATGGGCTTCTTCGCTGTAACAAGGGTGCTTCGCGACCCGCTCTACTATCTTGGGGTCAAGTGCCGGTTTTGGCTTGCTCGCTGTACTGCAACCGCAGTTCCCCCCAGACTTCTTGACCTGAGGTTGGGCTGGATTGGTCGACTTTGTAATGGTCAAGTCCGTGACTGGATCGCCTAACTGTGTTGAATGGGATGGGGGTTTCATTAGATTTGATTCCAGAGATTACAGGGGTGAGCTGGCGCGGACTGCCCCTGTCCCAGAAGGAGGAGTAAAGCGTTGCCTTGCCTTGCCCATCTGCCTACGCAGGGGAGAAAACCATGCACCCAAATGGGGGAGGATTTCATCAGTTCGGGCTTGGGAAGCCATCGCCTTACTATTACTGGGAACTGGAGCTTATAAACTCATCTCACTCAGCAGCCTGGTCAAGAACCCTATTCAAGTCGAGATCTGCGTTAGACCTACGGAGTGATGAGCGATGAACGAGTTATAGCAACCCACAAAAAAGCAGCGGGGCAAACCGCTGCTGGTAGGATTTATTGAATTAGTTAGCAATGCACTCACCCCTCTAAGAGCCCTCGGAGCAAGGCTTTCACTTTCGCGATGGGACGGGGTACGAGTATTTATGGGAAGGGGTACAGGTATTTGTGGGGAACGGTGGGAGAAATTACTGTACTCGGGCGAAAGTCATACCAAGTAAGAGATAGAGGCTGATTTTGCAATAATTATGCAGGTAAATTATTTGCACTCAATGAGCTTGCCCCCCCATTTAATTGAGTAAAGACGGAGTGCCAGGTACTGCGCGTTCGTCTCAGCTGAAGTGAAGTAGAGGATTCAATATTTGACACTATGTAATTGTGTATCAAAAGTATCAGTTTTGCAAGTAAATTGATCGATTGGATACCGTTTTCCATTTACCACGGTCATCTAGCTCAGCTCAAAGCCTTGCAAAGCATGGCTTTTCAGATTTCCCTCGCTGAGTCTCGGCACTTTGTCTGGATATCCATAGATATAAAGACAAGATTAAAGCAGAAGCTGTGGACAGGCTCTGACTTATATATTAAAAGTGTGTTTGAAAGTACAGAAATTTCAAAGACTTTTGAATTTAAGGCTCTCAATCATTAGGATTGAGTACATCAATGGGGTTTAGGTAAGAAGGGGCAAAAATACCGCGAAGCTTGATGAGACTGGGCTTTGTGCTGAGTACATAAATACGTTTGCCCCCCCTCAATAAATACTGGCCCCCTGCCCCGTCAATACTCGTCCCCCTACCCGCAGGAAATACAGATGCCCTCAGGAGTAGGGGTTTCGCTGCATTGAGTACATCCTAAGTAATTCAATAAATCCTACTGGAGAGCGCCGAACGGTTGGGGCGCGGGGAACTTGCTATAAGCAGGAAACAACCCCCAGGATTTTTGACCGATGTCGATCCAGCCGCCTCAGTTTTTAGCCGCATTGACGCCCCAGGTGAATCCTGTAACCCATCTACAGCATTGCGGCCTGAAAATCCGAGCGGAACTCGCAGCCCGCCTGAACCGGGCGAACCGCGATCGCCTTTGGTCTGGGCTAGCGGCGATCGCCAGTGACTTTCGCATCATCTTTGAGCGGGATCCGGCGGCCCATCACTGGCTGGAGGTTCTCCTGTGCTATCCCGGCCTCCATGCCCTAACCTTGCATCGACTGGCCCATAGCCTGCATCACCTGCGGTGTCCCATTCTCCCCCGCTTCATTGCCCATCTCGGACGGATGCTAACGGGCATCGAAATTCACCCCGCTGCTGTAATCGGAAAAGGCGTCTTTATTGATCACGGCATGGGTGTGGTGATTGGCGAGACGGCCATTGTAGGAGATTACTGCTTGATCTATCAGGGGGCCACCTTGGGCGGTACCGGAAAAGAGCACGGGAAACGTCACCCGACCCTCGGAGAACATGTGGTGGTCGGGGCCGGGGCCAAAGTATTAGGCAACCTCAAGATTGGCGATCGCGTGCGGATCGGAGCCGGATCCGTCGTACTGCGCGATGTCCCCTCCGACTGCACTGTTGTCGGTATTCCCGGTCGCAATCTTTGCCGATCTGAAACGCGATTTAGCCCCCTTGACCATAATCAAATGCCCGATGCCAATGCCAAAACGCTACAGATATTGATGGCTCGCATTGAGCAGCTTGAACACCAGATTCAAAGCCTCACCCCAGCCAGCACAGGCCCTCAACATTCCGAGGCAACACCCCCCAAAAACGCTCAGTCCAAAAACGCTCAGTCCAAAAACGCTTAGTAACGAGGACATCCTATGTCTACCCTGACTCAACCCAATCCCCACACCGCTGACTCTGACCATATCGTCAGAATCCCCAAGCGCGATCGCTGGCGGGTCTGCTATCGCCTCCGCGAGCTACAGATTCCCTGCCACTGTGCCGCAGACGGCACCTTACATGTCGTGGTTGAACATGCCATGACCCTACTGCTTGTGCGCAGCACCATCAACCAGTTCACAGCCTCCCGCAGCGACCTACTCGACTGGCTCGAGCGCTGCTGGCGGTCAGATTAAGTCCACGCTAACCAACAAACTTGTTCACCCTGTTTAGGAGACAGACCATGACTCAGATTACCTTTAGACCCTTCGGTGAAGTCCAGGACAACCCGGTTGGCCTAGGCCAGGAAGTAACGGCCCCCGTTTGCGAGGGGTTAAACCTGGCAATCGCTAGTTTTCAGGCCCTGTACTTGCAGTACCAAAAGCATCACTTTGTGGTAGAAGGCTCGGAATTTTATGCCTTGCATAATTTCTTCCAGGAGAGCTACGACGACACCCAAGGTCATGTTCACGATCTAGCCGAGCGCCTCAATGGACTCGGGGGTACCCCAGCCGCCAGCTTTCTGAAACTAGCCGAGCTGTGCTGCTTTGAACCAGAGCCGGACGGAGCCTTCCCCGAACGCGAGATGGTGGAGCACGACTTAACGGCTGAGCAAGAAATCATTAAGCTCCTGCGTAGTCAGGCAACTCAAGCCGAAAGCATTGGCGATCGCGCAACCCGCTACTTGCTCGAAAAAATCTTGCTCGACACTGAAGATCGGGCCTTTCACTTGGCCCACTTCCTGGCCCACGATAGCTTAACCCTGGCATTTGTGCCCGGCAGCTAGGCATCCCCCACCAGCTACTTCCTGCACCACCTCTGAAGGAGGATCCTATGCTGACCACCTTACTCACAATTCTGAGCCTCCCAGTTCTGGTGCTTGTCGTGCATCAGTATTTGCTGCGCGCCATCTTTAATGATCCATCTCGCGCCAGGGCTTCTCATTCATCGTCTCATTTACTCCCGCAGAACCATGAACAACCTACCCCCCACAGACCCTGTGCACATCAATGATACGACCCTGCGAGACGGCGAGCAGGCCGCTGGGGTCGCCTTCAATGTGGCGGAAAAAGTGGCGATCGCCCAATTTTTAGACGCGATTGGCGTTCAGGAATTGGAGGTCGGCATTCCAGCCATGGGGCCAGCTGAAATGACGGCCATCCGCAGCGTGGTCGATTTGGATCTCAACGCGAAGCTGATCGGCTGGAATCGCGCCCGCCGTTCCGACCTAGAGGCTTCCATTGCCTGCGGTCTGAGTCGAGTGCATATTTCAGTTCCTGTCTCCGAGATCCAGATTGCCGCCAAGTTCCATGGCCAATGGCGGGTGATGCTCAACCAGTTGCGGGAAGAAATCAGCTACGCCCGAGATCACGGCCTAGAGGTTGCCGTTGGCGGTGAAGATTCTTCGCGGGCCGAGGAGAGCTTCTTACAGGATATTGCGTACCAGGCACAGGAATGGGGCGCATTCCGGTTTCGGTTCTGCGACACCGTGGGCATTCTCGACCCGTTGACCACCTATCACAAAGTACGGCAGCTGGTCTTTGCCCTGGATATTCCGGTGGAAATGCACACCCACAATGATCTGGGGCTCGCGACGGCGAATGCGCTTGCGGGCCTCAAAGCGGGTGCCCAATCCGTGAATACGACGGTAAATGGCCTGGGGGAGCGGGCGGGCAATGCTGCCCTTGAGGAAGTTGTCATGGCCCTAAAACGGATTTATGACCAGCCCGTAGGCATTGATACGCGGCGACTATTGGAGCTGTCTCGGTTGGTGGCCAAAGCCTCTAACTGTGCGGTGCCGCCCTGGAAAGCCGTAGTAGGCGACAACACCTTTGCCCATGAATCGGGGCTCCATGTCCATGGAGTACTGCAAAATCCGGTTTCCTACGAACCCTTTGCCCCCGAAGAAGTGGGCTGGGAACGGCGCTTCGTGATTGGGAAGCATTCGGGACGGCACCTGATCACCCAGCTGCTCCAGCAGGAGGGCATCTTTCTCGACCCGTCTGAAACCCAGGCCGTTTTGGAAGCCGTCCGCCAGCAGTCCACCGCCACCAAGCGCAGCCTCACCCTCGCGGAACTGCTCAGCCTCGTTCCAGCTCAGCGGTCTACCCCTGTTCTCCGCTGAACCTTATCCCATACACCTGAACCATCCAACCGTAGGTTGCCCTACCACCCTAAAACTAGCGGAGACCCCTGCATGAAAGTCATGATGCGCCACAACGCAGCCGGCCACCTGGTGGCCTATGTTGCCAAGAAAGATCTTGAAGAAGAAGTGGTTCAAGAAACAGTCTCTGAATCAGGCAAGATTTTCACCCTGGCCAATGGCTGGGAGCTGATGATTGCGGATTTTGACGTGTCTTTACAGCTACCGAAAACCTTTGAAGCGAAACGCTTGTCTTAGAAACGGAGCCAGAATCGTCCTATTACTCTCAGGAGCCGAATTATGTCAGACCTCGCCACCAAACAACGCTTTGTGTTTAATATCGAAGGCCGTTTCCTGGGGTTTGAGCTGGAGGGGCACAAGTTAAAATACCTGAACGTGGGCCTAACGACTGAAAGCTTTCGGATTAAGTTACCCAAGGCTCTGCGACTTACAGTGCAGCATAGCCTGACCCCAGAGGTGCCCATTCAGGTCAGTGGGACAGCTGAATTTGATACCTATACTGGCGACCTAAAGTTGAAGGCTCAGGATATTAAGCTACTGGCACCAGCCGAGCCATCCTCGGTGTCTGGCGCAGCAGAGCATGCGGAGCCTGGGAGGGCCTCGAAAAAGAAGCGGGAAAAACCACGCATGAAAATATTGCTTTGCCATAAGTCCGGCTGTCAAAAGCGAGGCGGGCGCAAGCTGGGCAATATCTTGGAACATACCCTGCGCGATCGCAACTGGCAAGAACAGGTCGATATTCAGTACACAGGCTGTCAGAAGCGCTGTTCTTCGGCGCCCAGCATGATGATCATGCCGGGCAAACATCTCTACCGGAAGGTAGAAGCCCAGGACGTGCCAAACCTAGTTGCCAAGCATCTGGGGCAGGGGGAGCGGGATTAGCGGCCCGCACCGCACCCTAAAACTGCTGCAGAAAGCGCAGGTCACTGTTGTAGAGACGGCGAATGTCATCAATTTGATGCAGCACCATCGCGAAGCGCTCCACCCCAAACCCTGCGGCAAATCCCGTGTAGATTTCAGGATCGTAGCCTACGTTTTTAAGGACGTTAGGGTCCACCATACCGCAGCCCAGCACCTCTAGCCAGCGGTCTTTCCAGCGCACATCCACCTCTGCCGAGGGTTCAGTAAAGGGGAAATAGCTGGCCCGGAAGCGAATGGGCACATCTCCGAACATTTGTTCGAGGAAGATTTTGATAGTTCCCTTGAGGTCTGTGAAGGTCAGACCTTCATCAATGGCCAGAATTTCAATCTGATGGAAGACTGCGGCATGGGTCGCATCCTCGGTATCGCGACGGTAGCAGCGACCGGGAGCAATAATCCGAATCGGCGCCTCATTCTGCTCCATGTAGCGAATTTGCACGGAGGAGGTATGGGTACGCAATAGATTGCCATCCGGCAGATAAAAGGTATCCTGCATATCCCGGGCCGGATGGTCGGGCGGCGTATTTAAGGCTTCAAAGTTGTAGTAGTCCGTCTCCATCTCCGGGCCGTCAGCGACCGTGTAGCCCAACCCCACAAAAATATCGAGGGCCCGATCCATCATGGCGTTGAGGGGATGAATCCGGCCTTCGGGAATAAAAGTGCCGGGCATGGTGACATCCAAGGTCTCCGCTTCAAGCTGTGCCTGGATTTGCGCGGCTTGCAGATCCGATTTTTTCCGGTCTAGGGCAGACTGAATCGCGTCCTTAACCTCGTTGGCGATCGCACCAATGCGGGGGCGGTCACTGCCATCCAGCTTGCCCATCCCCTTCAGGATTTGCGAAAGCTCTCCCTTCTTGCCCAGATAACCGACCCGCACCTGCTCCAAACTGTCCAGGGAATCTACGGCCTGAACCGATGCCTGAGCTGATTGCCGTAAAGCAATCAGCTGCGTCTCTAACTCGCCCACCAACGTTGCCATAATGCCGCTACTTTAAGGTCTTGCCTGCGCCAATGCGCTCTCAATTTTAGCCTACTGCCCTACCCCAGGGATTAGACCTTCTCGGAGGCAGCGGTTTTCAAAGCTGGCGGAATGGGCATGCCCATTGCTTCGACCAGTTCCTTGGGCGGATTTTGCCGGGTTTCGGAGGTGAGATATTCTCCCGTGAGCACGGGCGGGACAACTTTCATTTGATGGGTCGTGCTGTAATACCGATGGGTCTGCGCCAAATCACCTCGCTCGCGCACATCTTCGTTGGCAATTTTTTTGCGGAGCTTGATGATGGCATCCATGACCGCTTCCGGACGCGGCGGGCAACCGGGCAAGTATACGTCCACAGGAATCAGCTTATCCACACCCCGCACAGCGGTCGGTGAATCGCTGCTGAACATGCCGCCAGTAATTGTGCAGGCTCCCATCGCAATCACGTACTTAGGCTCGGGCATCTGTTCGTAGAGGCGCACCAAAGCCGGGGCCATTTTCATGGTGACGGTGCCTGCGGTGATCAGTAAGTCGGCTTGGCGGGGGCTGGAACGGGGCACAAGGCCAAAGCGGTCGAAGTCAAACCGCGAGCCAATCATGGCAGCAATTTCAATGAAGCAGCAGGCCGTGCCGTACAGCAGTGGCCATAGACTAGACAATCGCGCCCAGTCATATAGATCGCTCATGGAGGACAGAATGACGTTCTCTGCTAGCTCCTGCGGCACCTCCGGCTTGGCCACTGGATAAATAACTTGACCGTTTTGCTGTTCGCTTGTTTTCATAGTGGGTCGGCTTGTGGTGTTCGACAATGTTCTAGCCAGGTTTCTCCCTGTCAGCTTTTGGGGCCGTCAGCTTCTGGGGCCGTCAGCTTTTGGGACTAGCGCCCTCTGGCCTCTTTAAGTTTAGTGTACTTGCTTCTTCCGCTGTATTTCCGGTCGGGACAATTGATAATTCTTGGGGGCAAGCGGGTGCAGGCTCAATCCTGAGGGGGGTTGCTGCTGGAGGGACGGTTGGGCCAGCGCCAGTTGTGCTGATTCCAGTCATTCAAACCGGAAAGTTCGAGTTCTAGGCCCGTTTCAAAACGGACGGTACAGTTCAGCTGCATGGCCTCGCCCGCTTGGGTTTGGGAGACGGCGATGACGGTGGCGATCGCCCATTCTGGGTTTTGGTCCGCTTCATCGGGAATCCATTCCCAGAGCCGACTGGAGAGTTCAATGCGATCGCCGACTTGAATCTGGGCGGCTGGGGTGTTGCTGTACGCGGCGAGGTGGTTAGGCTGGATCTGGTTCACCCAGGCTATCCCGAAGCGATCGCGCAAAAACTGCACCGACCCCGAGGCGCGTCCCTGGAGCCAGTCGTTCAGCAATGTCGCTTTCCAGTCCTGATTGCGGCGATCGCACTGTTCCACGTAGTCCAGCAGCAGCTGGCGCTGATCCGCCGTGAGTTCGGCCAGGGGGTTTATTTCTGGCTCAGTCATGAGGCTCGGGTCTGACTGACTGGCCAGCAACAGGGTTTGGGTCACCTGCTGGATGACCTGCTGCTGCACTTCAGTGAGGGGCAGCCCCATGACCTGGCACTGCCGAAAAGCCGAACGTAGCGCCTGCCCTAATGCAGCCTTGGTTTCCTCCGGCATCATTCTGCATCCCTCCAATCGCGAGGTCACGCAAACCCCCGTCAGGCCGTGAGCTTCCCCCACTTCATCCACTCTTTAAACCGCTAGCAGCCTTTGGGTCTACAGCCTCCGTCTCTGCTCTATTTATGACAGATTTTGAAAACGAGAGCCCCGCCAAAACGGCAGGGCTCAATGGAACTTAATGGAGCTGAAGCAGCTTAGAGGGCGATCTAGAGGGCGATCGCCTCCGAGACGCTAGGCATCATCCAGCGCGGCGATTCCCGGCAGCACCTTGCCTTCCAGGAGTTCGAGACTGGCACCGCCCCCCGTGGAGATGTGGCTCATTTTTGCTGCCACACCGACTTTCTCCACCGCAGCAACCGAGTCTCCACCCCCAATAATGGTGATGGCTCCCTTGTCGGTAATCGCCGCTAAGCTGTGGGCCACGGCTTCAGTGCCCACGGCAAACTTATCGAATTCAAACACACCCATCGGGCCATTCCAGATGACGCTCTTGCAGTCGGACAGAGCCTCCTGGAACACCTTCACCGAATCCGGGCCAATATCAAGCCCCATCCAGCCCTCGGGAATGTTCTCAATGCTCACCGTTTGGGCATTGGCATCGGGCGCAAAGTTATCGGCAACCACCACATCCGTTGGCAGCAAGAGCTGTACCCCTTTTTCTTGGGCCTTCGCCTCTAGGGTTTTGGCCAGCTCCAGCTTATCTTCTTCCACCAAAGACTTACCCACACTCAGCCCCCGAGCCTTGTAGAAGGTAAAAATCATCCCGCCACCGATCAGCAGCTTATCGACCTTGTCGAGCAGGGTTTCAATGACGCCAATCTTGCTGGATACCTTAGACCCACCCACAATCGCGGCCAACGGCTTCTGAGGGTTCTCAATGGCATTTTGAAGGTACTGCAATTCCTTATCAATCAGGTACCCCGCCACACAGGGACTCAGGTGGTGTGTCACCCCTTCGGTGGAGGCATGGGCCCGGTGCGCTGTGCCGAAGGCATCGTTCACGTACAGATCCGCAACGGAAGCCAGTTTCTTGGCAAATTCAGGGTCATTCTGCTCTTCTTCTGGATAGAAACGGACATTTTCCAGCAGCGCCACCTGACCATTCTGCATCGCCCCCACCTTGGCAGCAACTTCATCGCCGATGCAGTCGTTGCACTTGATCACCGTTGTCCCCAACAGTTCAGAAAGACGCTCCGCCACGGGCATTAAGCGACTTTTCTCCTCAACCCCCTTGGGACGACCCAAGTGGCTGGCAAGAATGACCTTCGCGCCTTTGGAGGTGAGGTCTTGAATGGTTGGCAACGCCGCCCGAATGCGGGTATCGTCTGAAATCGCTCCAGTTTCTTTATCGAGCGGCACATTAAAGTCCACGCGAACGAAAACGCGCTTACCGGCTAGGTCAGCGGCTGACAAATTTGCTAAGGTCTTCTTGGACACAACGAATATCTCCTACGGGCGTCTGTTTCGTGCTGTAAACCCACTCGGGATTATGGGTCGGCATAGAACTCCTGGAACGGTATTCTGCAACTGAGGGTTGCCGTTCAGCAAGTTAAAGGTTCGTGACTCAGATTTTCTGCCGTCCACATTGTACCGGAGAGTGGGCCGCTTCCCTGGTGCTTTACACGCGGGACAAGCAGGCCAAAAGCCTGCGAGAATAGGTGTTAGGAACTGTTGCTGTCAGGAAATTCTCCCTGGAGGTTAGCGCTATGTTTAAGACCGTTTTGTTTCCCATTGATCAAGGACGTGAATCACGGGATGCAGCGGAGACGGTGGCCAAGCTCATTAAGTTTTGCGGCGGCAAACTGCTGATCCTCTCGGTGGAGGATGACCCCAGCGAGGATAAGCCCAGTCTGTCCGGTGAGGTGGTGGATCAGCTCCTGGCATCGGCACAGGCAACGTTCCAGGAGTGGGGCGTTACCGCAGAAACAATGCACCGCCAAGGGAAGGCGGCTTTTTGCATCTGTGATGTGGCGGATGAAATTAACGCGGATCTGATTGTGATGGGCTGCCGCAGTATTGGGCTTACGGAAGAGGGGGCCAGTGAAAGCGTCAGTAACCGGGTGATTAACCTGTCCCCTTGCCCAGTTCTGGTGGTGCCCTAGCCCTAGGGTAGATTGTGAACGGTAGGTTTTGAACAGCGTTTCATGGCGTGTTTCAGGTTATTTGAGGTCAAAGCTTCATGGTGAAACTTTATGGAGGTGCGCGCAGTCGGGCTTCTATCGTGCAGTGGTACTTAGAGGAACTTCAGGTTCCCTATGAGTTTGTCCTGCTCGATATGCAGGCGGGGGAGCATCGCCAGCCCCCGTTTTTGAGCTTAAATCCCTTTGGGAAGGTGCCCGTCTTGGTGGATGGCGATCTGGTGCTGTCTGAGTCTGGCGCGATTTTGCTCTACCTAGCGCAGCAGTACGATGCGAGTTATCCCCAAGCCCCCAAAGACCAGGCGATTTTTTACCAGTGGGTCTTGTTTGCCAACTCTACCCTGGGCAACGGGCTGTTCATTGAAGCCAGCCGCGAGCGAGAAATGCCGATTCTGCTGGGGCCTCTCGAGGCCCGCTTCGCCCAGCAGCCCTTTATGATGGGCGATCGCTTTACGGTGGCGGATGTGGCGGTCGGGGCCATGTTGGGCTATATCCCCCTCATGCTGAAGCTAGATTTATCGGACTATCCGCAGGTTGCGGCCTACATTGAACGGATGGCAGCGCGTCCGGCCTATCAAAAGGCCATTATTCGGCGTGAAACGTCCTAGGGATCGATGAGCGAGGCTGAGTCAGAAGTCACGCTGTTTGACGTCATTGTGATTGGCAGCGGCATTGGGGGGTTAACAGTCGCTGCAC
>CAZXWR010000065.1:0-15093 GCA_964644325.1 uncultured bacterium | reverse complement strand
TTCCTCCTTACTCTATCAGATTAGGCGCTTAAACCAGACCTTATAGCCGCTAACTATTCCCTTGCCACTCTATATAGTCGGCGATCGCCTCGATTTCAGACAGGGCAAGTTGTTTATATCCGAGCTGACTTAAGCTTTTAGGCCTTAAAGCCCGAAAATTCACTATGTTGTCGTTTTTTGAGGGGGCTTGGTTTTCCAGAGCCGTCATGGGTACCATAAATATTATGTTCCTTTCGATTGGGGACAGAGAGGGGGCAGGCTTACCAGGACGGCCCCCTTTTCAATTGAATTGGCAGGGTATCACAAAACATAGGCAGGAATGAGCCTGCCTTGAACAGACAGAACCCGCCTGTGTCGGAACCATCATGCCCAAATACGTCCCAAACCTTTCACGAAAAGAAAATAATCACCCATTTCTTTTATATTTGTTGAGAGAATAAAGCAGGCCTCACAACTGATCGTCGCTTCAGCCTATTTTGCTTGCTTTTCAGCAAAGCGATCGCTTTTTCTCCCCAGCCGTTGAAGGACTCTTTGAGTCGCAGCATCATAAGACGGATGGAAGAATCCCAAAGGACTTAAAATTGTGCAATTGCTGTTCTTGAAGATCTACAGCAATGACCATTGCTCCTGTTGGCTCTCTGTGTAGCCATTCCACCATCTCATCGACAACGGTGCGATCGCCCTCGATCATCGCTTCAACTTGGCCATTCGGTAGATTCAGTACCCAACCAACCAGTCCCAGTTCTAGGGCTTTCTGCCGTGTGGTGTAGCGATAGCCCACACCCTGCACATGACCAGTTATGAGTGCTCTCAGACAAATCAAGTCGAGACCTGGAGTACTTTGGGTCATTTACCCATAACCTCTTCATTATGTGCTGGACTGAAATCTTTGAATTGAGAAGGGATCAATAGGCAGAGAACTCTTGTCATCCAGAATCAACTCTGACAAAATGCGCCCTACTACGGGTGAAAGTTGGAAACCATGAGCAGAGAAACCAAACGCATGATAAACGTTTGGGGCTTTGGCACTGTGACTGATGACGGGAATCTGGTCGGGCATAAACGCCTCCAGTCCCGCCCACGTCCGGACTATCCTCACTTCAGCCATCCGAGGAAATAAGTCTATGACTGTACGGCTGCTTTCACTTAGTTTGGTGAAATTAATGGCTGTAGTCTCCTGCTCCCAGTCCTGCTCAGCTAGATGAGCGCCACCAATGAGCACCGTACCATTCTGCATCTGCTTAAACGACAGCTTTCGGGAAGCAGCCCCCACTACTAGATCCAAGAAATGAGGCAACCGCTCAGTCACCATCATCATGGGGGCACCGACTGTCAGAGGAACGGGTTCACCTAGATCTTTACAAATTTGTCCCGCCCAGGCCCCGGCACAATTCACAAGTACAGGAGCATCAAAGCTGGCATGTGTTTGGTGCGATCGCGCTGCGACCACTCGCCAACAGTCCCCCACCCGATCGAAGCCATGAACTCGGCAACCTGATTGATACTCCACACCCAGAGATTGAGCCTTTTGACGAAAAGCCGTGAGAGTATGGTAAGGACGGGCAAAACCATCGCCAGCTGTGTATAGTGCACCGACGCAATGGGGAGCCAGGGCCGGGACTAACTGAAACAAGCGATCGCGATCAATCAGTTGCTCATGTTCAAACCCTAAAGACCGAACTAAAGCTGCTCGATCTGAGAGTTTCTGCAAATCAGCCTCATTCTCTGCTACTTTAACCTGACCACTGAGTTGAACATCGCAGTCACTACCCACAAGTGTTCGGATCTCTCGCCACATTTCAGTAGCTTCGACCGCCAAGGGAATCTCCGCCGGATGGCGATTGAGGCGTCGTAATCCCCCGGCATTGACCCCTGAGGCATGGCGACCTGGACTATCTTTTTCCAAGACGATCACCCGCAGGCCCTTGAGAGCGAGGTGGAGTGCGGTCGAAGACCCAATCAGTCCGCCCCCAATGATGATCGCGTCCACCATCATTTCTCTGTCCTATCCAAGCTTGCAAGTTGAGCAAGGGTGAGGGGTATGACGGGGGGACGAACTCGGAAAGGCTGATATTCAGAAACCGGGCGATTTTGCTCGGCAGCAACGAGATGGGCCACCGTTGCAGCACATTGTCGTCCCTGACACGGTCCCATTCCGCAGCGCAGATAAAATTTCACTTGATTGGGATCGAGATGTCCATTGCGCACGGCGGCACGAATTTCCCCTACAGAAATTTCTTCACATCGGCAAACCAGGGTATCGTCATCAGTAGGGACGAGAAGGGACTTCGGCAGGCGATGCAGTGCTTCCAGAAAAGGCCGGACTTGCAGATCTTTTTGCAACCCTTTGAGGTCGTCTTGTGCTTTGCGATCGCGCTGTTGCATGGTGATGATCTGTAAACGGTGAGCTGCTTCTAGCGCCGCCAAGCGTCCGCGATATTCAGCGCTACGGGCACCCCCAATCCCTGCACCATCCCCGACAATTGCGAGTCCCGGAACTGAAGTATTACCCCAGTGATCTACCTGAGGACGCCAGCACTGTTGACCCCGATCCCAGAAATGCTGGCAATCGGCAGCTCGGGTCAGATTAGTCCGCGGTATCACCCCAAAATGGACTAAAAGGCTATCTGTGGACAAGGTTTCGCGCTGCTGGATTCCGAGTCGATCCCAGCCGTAGGTTACGGCCTCAACGCGGTCTTTTCCCTCAGCCTGTAATTGAGATACACCGTAGTAAATGGGTACGCCCCCCATAAGGAGATCCAGCGTATATTTTAATCCTCGACGGATGTAATCCCCTGCTCTCAGCGCCCTGGGTAGATGCGGTGCCGCTCGCCAAAGATTGATGCTAGGAGAAAGATCCAGAAGGGCTTTGATTGATACCCCAGCACGCAGGTACTGCCATGCCACAAGTAAGGGAAGTGGCCCCATACCTGCAATGACCGTCCCATCAGCAGGCACCACGCCTGACGTTTTCAGTAAAAGTTGGGCCGCTCCCGCATTCATCACACCTGGTAGGGTCCAGCCATGAAATGGAACAGGACGCTCCATCGCTCCGCTGGCAATAATCACCTGCTCAGCTTCGATGAAACTGGCTTTCCCTTGGCGTAAGATGCCAATTTGTAGCTGAGGATTAAGAGACCATACCGCTGTCTGGGGCCAATATTCAGCACCACTGGCGTAAAACGCAGCCACCAACTCAGCCCCCCGTTGGTAGTCGGCTCCCAACATCGCGATTCGTTCCGGTGGGGACTGAGCGATCGCCCGATAAATTTGACCCCCAGGGGAGGGTTGTTCATCTAGTAAGATCACGGGAATGCCTAGATTAGCAGCAGTGGTTGCCGCACACAGCCCGCCTGGTCCTGCACCTATAACCACCAGTGGGTACTTAGGCATGGTCGTCACCGACGCCCATCTGCCGACGAATTTCCATGCCGTCTGCCACCTGTATCTGGCAAGCTTGACGGTTGGGTTGTCCATCAATTTCCATCAGGCATTCAAAGCACACTCCCATCATGCACAGCGGGGCACGGGGTGCACCTGAGATAGGGTGAGTACGGGTATAGCCCAGACCATGAATCAAAACCGCAGCGGCGACCGACTCTCCGAGTGGCACCTGAACCGCATCACCTTCAATCTTGACGGTGACGAACTGAGTATTGGAGCTAGCAAGGCGTTTGAACATTAGCCCAGGGCGATCGAAATATCGCAAGAATACTTGACAGCAAGCCAATGGCATTCTAATCGAAATGCCGTCTGACTCTCATCGCCTCCCGCTTTGAAATTTTTATCAGAACCGCACGGGTAACGATCAGTAAACGTTCTGTATCCTTTGTCATTCTTCGAGTTTTAGGATGAACTTAATACCGACAGCATTTCTGACCATTACGCGATGTGACCAAATAGTGGAGGTTACCCACAAATGCTCAGTCATCAAATTCATTGCCAGTACTTTTCCCAAGAAGACTTGCTGGCGTCAGGCTGCTTGGATGTGCGAATGGCGATGCAAGCAGCAGAGAATGCTCTGAAAGCATTCCATCATGGTGATGTTCTTTTCCCCGACAAAATCGTTCAGATTTTTGATGACGATACTCAAGAGCGAATCAATTGCCTCACGGCCACCTTCAAGAATCACAAGATTTGCGGTGTCAAATGGGTCTCAGTGTTTCCGCCAAATCCAACTAAGCACGGTATCCAGAACCTCTCTGCCGTCATCATCCTGTCCGAAATTGAGCACGGATTCCCCATTGCGTTTATGGAGGGTACCCTCTGCTCTAATTTGAGGGTAGGAACCATGGGGGCGATCGCGGCAAAGTATCTAGCGCGTCAAGACTCGGAAGTGATTGGCCTCATTGGAGCAGGAGAACAGGCCAAAATGCACCTTGTGGCGATGAAAACAGCGCTGCCATCGCTCCAGCATTGTCGGGTGGCCGCCAAGACAGAAGCCGAAGAGTTGGAATTCATCCGGGAGATGTCTCCCATATTGCCAGATATCACGATTGTTAATTCGCACACGAATCTTCAAGCAGCTACTGAGGGAGCGGATGTAATCGTCACAGCAACCAGTGCCCAAGCTCCGTTACTGAAGGCTGCATGGGTCAAGGCAGGGGCGTTCTATAGTCATGTTGGGGGGTGGGAGGATGAATATGCAGTTGCGAAACTGTGCGATAAGGTTGTTTGCGATGATTGGGAAACCGTTAAACATCGCACCCAAACCCTGAGCCGGATGTATAAAGACGGTGAGCTGACTGATGAGGACATTTACGCAAACCTAGGTGAAATAGTGACTGAAGAGAAACAGGGCCGCAGCAGCCCTTCCGAGCGGATCTACTTCAACGCTGTGGGTCTGGCTTACGCTGATATTGCCATTGCTTTTGCGATGTTCAAGCGAGCTTCAGAGGCAGGCTTTGGGCAAGACCTAAGAATTCAAAAGGAGATGATTTTTGAACACGCCTACTTAAAGAATTGGGTGCGAATATAATTTTTCAAAACATCCAAAGAGCAGCAGCACCGCAGAAGAGGCCCACATCGCTGATAGAGCGATCGCCTTTATTTGTGCTTGGATTGTCGTTCAGCATATCGCTCCCCTTTCCGCATTATGGTGCCAACTGAGGCAGCATAGAGCGCTGCAATAATCATGAGTTGCAGAAAAGAAAGCGCATCTTCAGCCACATACGCAAAATATCCGATAACTGGCAATCCAAGTAAGAGAAGTGCTGTTAGTATCCTCAAGAACGCGGGTATCCGTGAATCCTGGAAAAATTCTATGAAACTCTTATTTATTTTCATTGCTAGAAGAGATTTTGCATGTCTCCCAGTCTGGGGTATTTTTCCTGAGAAATGCTCAAATTTTGGCGTATCTTTAGGATCCTAGACGATATTTTTCCTTCTTCAAGGTGAGTTTGGCTAGGTCAAATTTAGCCTTAGTCCCATCCCGCTTCAATTTCTTCAGCCAAGACGGAGTGACGCTGCTGTTTCTTCAATTCAGCTCCAAAATATCGGCCCATGACGAAGGCACCCACGCCCGTCGAAAAAAAGTAGAGCGCAATCAATATCTTGATGCTCTCTGTAAAGGTCACCAGTGGATTCACCATCATCACCAGAAATAACCCCGAAGGGATGGTGAAAACCCACCCTTTGAAATAAGCCTTCACTTTCTTCCGATAGAGGGGATGCAGCTGACGCTTGGGTGTAACTTCAGCCGGAGTGGGCTGGGGCTGATTCGTTACCCCTGATATCGTTCTCATTGGGTTTCACCTCAATATTGCATAGGTTCATACCTGTATCGCAATTTCTGACAACTAGCGGAATCCTTATTGGACAAGGACTCCATCTCTCAAGCGTGGCTCACAGATAAACGCGGTCTCCTGGTGACAGGCGATCGCTGCTGGCAAGTTCAGCCCCAGGAAGATGCCAGCTCCCACCAACCCGATGGCCGCAGGAATGGCGATCGCCAGGGGGGAGATTCGCAGCCAGAGCAATTCCCCCTGTGCCTTGGCTAGCGTCCGTTGAGCCTTGATGCTGGCCGCTTTGCGAATCTCTTTTGAGGTTTGCACCTTGTTCATGGCCACCTGTGCCGCCCGCAGATTCCGCAGGGCATCGGTCTTTCGCTGAATCGCGGCATCCAAGTCTGCTTTCATCCGCTCACTCAGACCAAAACCGACTTCCTGGATCTTGATGGCGATTCGACCCCGCAACACTTGGTCGTTGAGCACGGCTTCGGCGATCGCATGGGTGTCGAGGTTGGCCGCAGCTGCTGTCAATTCCTCAATGGCCAGGTCAAAGACCGTCTGATCAACTTCCCCGGCAAGCTGAATCAACCGCAAGGGAAGCGATCGCTTGATTTCCTCAAGAACGGCCTGGAAGCCCTCATCTTCTTCCAAGGAGTGGCGGAGGGCTTCACGCAAGTCCGTTTGGGACTGCTCTAGTTCGGGTTGCATCGCTGCTCCTCCACGAGGACCAAGTCTCTTTCATCCTGCTTTATACAAACCGGATCCCCCTTACTGACGTTCGCTGCAATGACCTCCTGCTCAGGGGTATTAAGGAAAACACGCTCAGCTCTGTTGTCGAAGGTGACTAGGAGATAGTCAGTGAATATGCCCCCCTCTTTAATTTGTACGGCACTCCCCATGACATACTTCTGTTCTGGTGAAAGGAATTGCCTTTCTCTGTGTAGTAACCAAAGACTAATGACACTCAACACAATTACGGCGATGAAAAATGAGTAGATGGTAGGTATAACAAGGCGAGAAGCCATACTTGGCGGTCTAGAATGGCTTTGGTAGTCTGACGAATCATAGTGCGACATCTATTTGCTCCCTCGCAGCTTATGGAACAGAGCGACCGCTTCATTGGGATCGACTTTGATACGTTTTTGGGCTGCTTCTGCCACCAGGTTGACAGCCATGCGTTCTAAACTTTGGGCATAGAACACGGCAGCTTTAGCCATCACCTCAGTCGGGTTGCCCACCGCTGCATCTGCGAGTGGTTCAGCCGCTTCTTCGAGAGTCGTTTTGGTCTGCTCTGGGATTTCTAGCAAGGCCAGCCCCGCATCAATATCTTGTTTGGCTAGGGCATTCCCTGCCTTCTGCAACTGTTTCGCGGCCTCGCTATAGGTCTTCGCTTTCCCTTCGCTGACAAAAGTGGCGATCGCCCGGATGACCGCCAGTTGAGTGTCATCGAATTCTTCTGCTTCAGGGTTACAACCAGACGCTTTGAATAGCTCTTTGGCCTTGTCTGCTGACAAATTCAGCTCATTCATGAGATCATTCTTCTTCATTCGTCATCTCCTTCTTCTAGTAGTGAGTCTTCATCTAGCTCATACAGGTCATCGGATTCCTCGTTGAGCGGAGGATCTTCCTTATGGGGTATAGCGAGTTGAGTGCTATCAGCGGAATCCTCTCTGGGCCTATCTCCTAGCGCCATCATCAAAAATGCATGGTACGAACGAACTGATTTTTCGAGCGCTTCAGTGACTTCAACCTCAACATTTGCCCCTTGTACCTGGAACGGCATCATCGCGAGCCGAACCAGGTCGATGATGAAGTCTTCAGCGGCTCGTTTCTCGTAATGCTTTGACAAACACGCAAAGGCAGCTTTGTTGTCCGTTTCAGCACGGAAGCTCCTGTCAAAGCGGAATCGAACTCTGTCATCAGACATTGGCGCTCACCTCACGACGCACCTCTACCCCCGGTAACGTGCAGAAAAAAGCAAAGCAATCAGCAGCCCGATATAACATGGCTTTCCCAGCCAGTCGGGGAACTGCTGCCTCAAGGTCTTTAATGATGGGTCGTGAAGCTTTCTGTCTGCTGCCCAACAGTGCCTTGATCTCGTAGCGCCAATAATAGGCATTCCCCCCCGTCACGATGACTTCCTCGGCCACCCGAAAGCTGGTTGTACTCAGCTTCTTTTTGAGATCCAACCAGTATTGAGAACGCCCATCTCTGAGCGCCTCGATTAAGCGATTGAGTGATCCACTGGGGGCAAGGCGTTCTAGGGGAGCGGGTTTCAGGTTGGGGCCAGCTGCGAAAATCATATGCGCTGCATGCAGCTCATGCTTAAAAGTGAACTGGGTTTTCCTGACCAAGCGATGCATGCCCCAGCCTGCAAAGGTCACCGATTTGTCTACCGCCACCGAACGGTCTTCAACGTGGATCCAGCTTGCATCTCGGTGGCCCAGGACAATGACACCCCCTTTAAGTGCCGTCACCAATTGACCGATGCCATACCCTTCAGGTGAAATCTGGATGCCATAGTCGAGCGAACACACAACTGTTTCGCCGTTATGCTCGAACTCCTTGAGCGCCGTAAACAGTTTCTTTTCCATTTCCTCGCGATCGCCAATCTCATCAATGGGCAACAGCAACCCAAGGGTCAAGTACAAGTCGAACGACTCTAGATGTCCGAACAACGTTTTGCGTAACTGACCCACCATTGCAAGCACCTTGGCGATCGCGGTTTCCTGTTTCGCTTCCCCTGGGCTCAGCGACAACGTGGCCTCTTGCGCCGCAGTGCCCACCATCCAATAACTCTGCGATCGCCCTTCCCCAAACGACACCAAGGAGGTGTTGTCATCAGCAGCGTCTTGATGTGCCCGGTACATCCCCGGCACCAATTCTCGAACCGATGAGCAAGTGGTCTTGAAACCAACCTCCCCATCGTGGGACTTCTCTCCATCGATGGAGTAGTTGTAAAAGGCTTTCGACAAACTCGCACCGCAGTCGAGGGCAACTCGTAAATGAACGTTCATAGCTTTCTCAAGAATTCATCTACTGCTGTATAGCGAGTAGACAAATTTAGCGAAATCGAATTTTTGGGAAAAACCTCAAATTTCTCAAAAAGTGCCGCTCTAGCCCAGATCGCCCGAAACCCCCATACTCTCGTTGAATCACCCTAAAAAGTTGACCCAAATCCCAGTTTTGGGCCAGTAATATTTCCCCTTCTGCTCGCGATCGCCTCAGGGCAAGGATTCCGCTACTTCCGAGAGTTGGCGATACAGATTTAGAGGGTGCGGGTGGAGCACCACACCCCCTGCTATTGCATAGCGATTGACACGACCAACTCGGGACAGCCCTTTTTCAAGACTTGCATAAAGTTTTGTAAACCTGTCTCGGTTTGGATCAGTTTTGCTCGAAGGCGATCGCCGTTAGTTCATTTCTGTTCGGGAGGTGAGACAAGGTTGCGGAGTATCAAGACCATCAAGGCAGGGTGTAAGCAGAAGTTTGATTACTACACCAAGGATGAATCGCTCAAGAAGAAGGGCGAGTATTACAGCGAATCAGAATTAGAGTCTGAGGAGCACAAAGTCACCACAGCTCAATGGCTCGGGTCCGCCAGTGCAGCATTAGGGCTATCCGGTGATGTGGAACAGGAAAAGTTTGAGCAGGTCTTCCGAGGTCAGTTGCCCAGATCCAAGGTTCGGATCAGGGGCGATCGCACTGGGGGCAAGGAGAACTTAGCGGTCGATATGACCCTTTCCGCGCCAAAGACCTTCTCTATGCACGCCCTAAAGGACTTGGGGTTGTACAAAGACCACATGGAGGCTTGTCGAAGAACGTTGGCAGTGGCTGAGCAGTTCTACTGTTACCAACGGCGATTCATCGAAGGGAAACAACGGCAAGTCAAGGGGAACGGGTTTATTGCGGCGGCCATCCCGCACTGGACAAGCCGGGAAATGGACATGATGCTCCACAGCCATGTGGTCATCATGAATGGCTGTCAGGGGCCAGACGGCAAGTGGCGGGCCTTCGACGATCGCCCGTTGCGGGATGCGGAATGGTTGGGCAGCTACTATCGCAATGAACTCGCCAAGCTGGTTCAGGCCAGGGGGTATCACTTCCATGAAGTGTCCCTACCCAAAGGAGGGTACAGCTTTGAAATTGATGGCATCCAGCGAGTGGATATTGAGCACTTCAGCAAGCGCTCCCAACAGATCGCTGAAGCCGCCGCCGAGCAGCAGAAAGACCGAGATGATGTGGTCATCAGCACCCGTAAGGCCAAGCGCATCAGTCAGACCTGGGGGGAGTACCGGGATGAGTGGCTAACTGAGATGGGCGATCGCTCGATGGTGTTGCAAGACCCGGAGGATCACCCAGTTGAGTCTCTAGAACCCGGTAATGCCAGGGCTGAGGTTGATTACGCGATTGCCCATCTATCAGAGCGTTCCGTCAGTTTCCGGCGTGAGGACATTCTGAAGGTAGCCCTAGACCATATCAAAGGGCTGGATATGGATGACGTGCTGAGGGAGATTGAGCAGCACCCAGAACTCATAGAAGCCAGGGGGAAAGCTCGTTTCACGACTGCCGAAGCGGTTGAGCGCGAAGCCAGTATTAGACTGCAATGGATGGCGGGACAGGGGGTGGCCACACCCCTCAATCCAAAGCCCGAACTGGAGGGGCTGAATGAAGACCAGGCCCAGGCGATCGCCGGGATCATGGCCAGTCCTGACCAGCACTTGATCATCAATGGTCTATCGGGCACCGGGAAAACCACATCCCTCAAGACAATGCTGGCGAACCTAGAGGGAGTTTCTGTCAAAGCCTATGCCTCCACCATTGAAGCCGCCAAGGTGTTGCAAGACGAGTTAGGCATCTCCTCCAACACAGTCGCCCGACTTTGCTTGAGCAAACCCACCCAAGAGCCTAACCAGCTCTGGATTATCGATGAGGCTGGGATGGTCAGCGCCCGTCAAATGGCAGAAGTCTTATCTAGAGCAGATTCCGCCAATGCTCGTATTTTGCTAGTCGGTGATATCAAGCAAAACTCTGCCGTGGAAGCGGGTGCTCCTATGCGAAGCCTCATGGATTATGGGGCCACCACCTATCGCCTCTCCAAAATTGTCCGCCAGCAAGACGATATCCAACGCGCAGCCGTAAACGAGATCGCCACGGGCATTCCGCTAGATGCCTTCAACTTGCTATTCACTAATGGCTACCTCATCGAAATTGAGAACCAGGGGGAACGGGCACAGCAAATGGCCGCTGATTACCTGGCCCTTTCCCCGGATGAGCGGGCCAAAACCTTACTCGTCAGTGGCACCAATGCCGAGCGGAAGGCCATTACCGCAGCAGTGCGAGCGGGACTGATCCAAGAAGGCCGACTCAAACACGACATCACCTCTGTTCACCTGGTCAATCGCCAGATGACCCGTGCTCAGACCTCTCGTACAGAGAACTACCGGGTGGGGGACTATATCCGGCTCAACCGGAAATACCGCAGCACCGGATTACAAAAAGGCGAACTTTATAAGGTGGAGGG
Source organism: uncultured bacterium (assembly GCA_964644325.1). Lineage (GTDB taxonomy): Bacteria > Cyanobacteriota > Cyanobacteriia > Thermosynechococcales > Thermosynechococcaceae > CAZXWR01. Next base: position 3,840 of record CAZXWR010000065.1, on the reverse strand, counting down.
CATCCAAGGAGACGAACTATCGGTCAGTTCTATTGGCGGTCGCTTCTACCGCTTGAATCCCAGTCATTACAAAGGCATCAGTGTGTTCTATGCAGAATCAATCAATCTTGCTGTGGGAGACCAGGTACGCTTCACAGCCACAGACCAGGACTACCACAACGGTCAGAGGGGGGCGATCGCCGCCATTGATGACACTTCTCTCACGGTAATAGACCAGAAGGGTAGATCACATACCGTCAATCTGATGCAGCCCTTGCACCTAGACCATGACTTAGTGAGCACCAGCTATAAGGCGCAGGGGCGCACTAAAAAACGGGTGATTACTTCCACCACCGTTGACCCCACCAGCAGCACTGAACCCTTCTATGTCGCCATCTCGCGCCAGTTCCAAGAACTGAAGGTCTATGCCGAAGACCTGGAGCACCTCAGAGAACAGATACAGCGCTCCAACCGCCAAGAAAACCCACTTGAACTCATTGGAGACCTCTATGACACACAATCAAGATCCACTCGTCCAGGCAATCGCCCAGGCAACCCTGGAGTTACAGGAAGTGAAAGCCCAGAATCAGCAGCTCCTAGAGCAGAACCGGGAAATGAGAATGCTCCTCAACGGGGCGATGAGTACCATACCCAGAGTGATGCGCGACGAACTGGAGAGTTTTCTGGAGCAGTTCGTGGAGAAACTGGAGAACCGAGAACCGACCGATACCGCCAAAGCAATCCGGGAGCTGGCCGGGGTACTCAAGGACTTGAAGGAGCGCCTGACCAACTCAGAACTCATGTCAGCGGAAATGAACGCCCAGGTGGAATTCGCCGCCCAGGAGATCAAGGCGTTCGCGAACAAGCTATTCCAGTCGGAACTAGCCCAACAGCTGAAGCAGAAGGCACCGCAAAACTAGACACATATATTGAACGCCTGCTGTCTCAACTTGACCAGAAAACAGATGACCAGCTGTGGTCTGAAAGTGGCCTGGTTGATGAATTGGGCGAAGTCGTTCAGTCGCTTGACTCCTATGTGAATGGCTCTGCCCAGACCGAAGCTACACCTCATCAATATCGAGGATTAGACCGTCTGGTCAATGCCCTGGACAACCAGGAAGATACAGACCTTCTCGCTGCCAGTGAATTAGTAACAGATCTGGCAGAGGTAACAGACCAGCTTCAGTCTCTGGTGCCACCCCCACAGACCTATCGCTACCGGGGCATGGACCGACTGACCCAAGCGATCGCCCGAGATCATGACCAACAAAATGCCGAGTCAGTGCTACGGGCCGCTCAGGAACTGGTTCATGAACTGGTTCAACAATTACAACCAGGTAACCCACAGGTATTCGTACAATATTCATTAGAGGATAATGACCATGACCAACACATCCACCGCGACCGAACTCGAACAGGTTCTAGACCTGCTCAAGCAGAACCAGACCTTACTGGAGGAGATGCCAGAGGATATCACCCAACGGATCGCCGCTTTGATTGGCCCCTCGGAGCGACAATCAACGACCGCCAAGGGAATCGAACGGCTATTGGAGATGGCGGAGGCAAATATCGAGATGGAGCAACAGCAAATCCAGATGCTAGAGCACCAGAACGAACTACTGGAGCAGATTTTAGCGAATCAGTCCTCAGCGCCATAGCCGCACAGGTAGTCGAGGCTCGGTTAGCCCAGGAGTTAGCCGAGCCCCTGCAACGACTGCAAGCCAAACTCCAGCTGCTTGCCGCCTTGAAGCAGGCCCGCACAGAGCTAGCGCAAGCCGCTCAATCCCAAAGAGCCAAGGTGCTACAAGCAGCCCAGACTGAACTGATTGCCAAAGGGTTGAGGGAATGGCGATCGCTTCGGCAGAGGAGTACACAGGTGAAGATGCCCCCAGAGCTAGCTAAAAACCTGGAGAGATACCCGGCCCAGAAAGTGATGAACTTTATTGGCAGGCAAATGCATGAAGTCATACCCCAAACGCCCAAACCCCAGAAACTTGAACCCTTCTGGGTTCCTCAGTACAAAGAGAGCGATCGCCCCTCACATATTGAGGTAAGGGATTGGGAGGAATTCAAGCGCTCTGCTATCCATCCAGCGATGGTGGCCAGGAATGCCGTTTCCCTCTCTGATGAAAATGCCATCTTCAGTCGGCTGTTATCGGAGCGCCTTGAAAAGTTAGGGTCTGGCCAGAGGGTGACGCGCCGGATGGTCAATCTCATGGAGAAATACAAGACTGTGGCCGAGGGGGGCTGGTACGGAACTGCTGGCCGGAGGGCTCAGAAATTGACTGAGCATTCTCTGTGGGGGACTTTCAAGCCTCGCCATCCCCGAACCGAAGTCAGAAAAGGACTGTTCCGGTATCCGGTCAAGACTCAAGCAGAGAAAGAGCAACGGCGGCTGCTTGAAATGGTGGTGATCGCCGGGTTGTTGCAGGCGGGCATCAACCCAAACAAGTTCATGGAGTTCAGACCCATCAAGTATGAACATCCCCTGGACATGCCCCGTGAACTTTATCTGCCCAACGTACCCGATGCAATTGCCCAACCTATAGGCGATCGCTATGACCTCGAACTCAATGAGGACAATTTATGGCAGATGGTGCGCGACAATCCCAGAATCCCCATTGTGATTACAGAGGGGGCTAAGAAGACCTGGGCCAGTTTCAGTCAGGGTGTCATCACTATCGGCATCCCTGGGGTCAATGCCCTCTACCAAGCCAATGACGAAAATGGCGATCGCCTGCCGCAGCGACGATTGAACCCCGATATCCTCCCGTTTGCGGTTTCAGGCCGAGAGTTCGTTTTTGCCTTTGACCAGGACGCAAGACTGTCCTCAGTAATCAATGTTCGGCGTGACCTGGTGCGGACAATTGAGCTACTGGAAGAACGGGGGTGCGTTTGCAAGGTCACAGATTGGGAACCGGAGCAGGGCAAGGGACTCGATGACCTGATTGCTCAATGTGGCCCCAGAGTCTACCAGGCTGTTCTAAAAAGAGCTTCAGTGGAGACTGTGGCAAGGGAAAAGCGGCTGCACTATCGAACGGAATATAACCGACTGGCCAGGACGACCTTAGATCTGTTTCCCACGCTTAAGGGAATCAGTCTCGATGCTATTATTCGCTTCCGGGCTATCAAGGATGGTGACCCCCAAGATGGCGATCGCTTTATGACTCAGAGTGACTATGTGAGGGAGAATCCCGCTCAGTTGCAGCAGTATCTCCAAATGGTACGGGAGCACATGAACCGTACCCTTAGGAATTCCAGGCAACCGCAGAGGAGAAAGGGGCGATCGCTTTGAGGGAATGATATTGTGTAGATAGTTGTGTAGATATTCACACATGGCAAGCAATTTACAAATCGACGATCGCTTGCTGCAAGAGGCTTTGGCGTTAAGTGAACATCGCACAAAGCGTGCAGTAGTTGAAGCAGCGCTTCAGGAGTATGTCCAACACCGTAAACAGCTCAATGTGCTGGAGTTGTTTGGGTGCATCGATTACGAAGAAGACTATGACTACAAAAAACAACGTCAGTGTCAATGAGGGTTATTGTCGATACCTCTGTCTGGTCACTGGCACTGAGGCGATCGCCTGCCTCTAACCACCCAGTCGTAGGCAGTCTAAGAGATTTGATCACCGACGGAAGGGTTGAGTTGCTTGGAGTCGTGCGCCAGGAAATCTTGTCAGGTATCCGGCATGTAGAGCAATTTAACAGGCTCAGGGACAGGCTTCGAGCATTTCCGAATCTTCAATTGAGCATTGCCGACTATGAGCTCGCCTCAGAATATTACAACAAATGCAGGAAGCAAGGGATCCAAGGGTCAAATACTGATTTCCTGATTTGTGCGGCGGCTGTGGCGAGAAACTA
>CAZXWR010000064.1:0-15490 GCA_964644325.1 uncultured bacterium | reverse complement strand
ATGAGGTACTGTTCCAGTATTCTGCCCCACAAACGTGGTACGGCTCCGACGGAGAACCTTCGGTGGATCGTGAAGATGAGCCGGGAGTGGATTACGCGATTCTGCGCTGCACGACTTGTCGAGACATCACACTGCTCTCTCAGATAGATTTTGAGGATTGGGAAAGCCCCAAACTTCGGTACCCATCGGATTACGATCTCGATCCGTGCGTTCCCGACGTGGTCGCCTCCAATTACCGCGAAGCGAGACGCGTTCAGTCCATGTCCCCGAATGCATTCGCGGTGTTGCTTAGACGTGCGCTTGAGGCCCTGTGCGATGATCGTGGAGTATCACGGGGGAATCTGGCGTCCCGTCTCCGCGAGCTGGCGGCCAGAGGAGAAATACCCGGGAAGCTGGCCGAGATTTCGTCCGTGCTCCGGGAACTCGGCAATGCGGGCGCGCACCACACCTCGCAACGAGTTACCGTGCCACTGACGTGGACGATGGATGAGTTCTTCAGGACATTGATCGAGTACGTATATGTTGCTCCTCACAAGCTGGTAAGCTTCCAGAAGAAGCTCACGAAGTATGAGAAGGGCGAACAAGGCGCTGCACCGAATGGCGGCCCCGCCACGCAGCTTGGCAAATCCGACGTCACGGAGGGGCCGCCATCGGTGAGCTGAACGTTCGTCGATTCGCTTCTTGATTGGCGGGTAGGAGACGATCTGACTTGCCACGGGGTGGTCAGCGATAATTGCCGTGCTTCTTTTCGGTGAGTCGGGCAGGCTCTGAGTAGCTCGTGATTAGGCCGGTCGCCCCGAGTGGATTGATGACGCAGAGACCGGGATACTGAGTATTGACGATCTATGAGCACGCCGATCGTCGAACAAGCGGATGCACCGAACCCCGCGATAGGGTCTGTCGATTCAATCACGCGCGCCGGGCGCGGGGCCGGTGATCCTTGTCGTTAGATCACTTAGACTCTGGAATGGACATTCTGAAAAATGTCTCGGCGGCGACACTCTAATGATGGAATTTCCTGGTATCGCTTGCATTATGGAATAAAGATTGTTTATCAGCCTTTTCCTGACTTCGAGCAAAGGTGTATAATTAAAACCTATATTACTAGTAGCCAAGTGGGCAATTATTCCAATGCAACCCAAGAACCCACTTCTTCAAAAATGTTTCGACTATCTTGAATCACTGCCTCATATCGAGGCAACTCTTCAAGGAGAACCCTATTTCTCTAGTGAAGTTTTAGCTGATGGGAAACTAATAATTAAGATATCAAATAAAAGTGTGAACTATGTCTGTGAGATTAAAACTGGACTCACAAACGATATCATTGAACAAGTTATTGAATACTTCTCCAATTTAAGCAAAAGGCTAAAGCATAACGAAAGAGCTTTACTGGTCACGCGCAGTTTGTCTAATATAGTTGTAGAGCAACTCTTGAAGAACAACATCGAATTTATAGATGTTGATGGAAATATTTACCTTAATAGCCCAGAGATTTATGTACTAGTGCGCAATCAGGTTTCTAAAGAAGGTTCAAGCAAGTCTCTGGAAATCACTGCTGCTGCCTTGCAAGTTATATATGCTTTGCTCAGCCAACCAAACCTTCTTGCAAGAGATAACTCTGATGAAGAGATTGCTTACATCTCCGGTGTTACTCCAAAAACTGTAAAGGGCACCCTTAAGAAACTTCAAGATTTGGATTACATTGTACGTAGACATGGAGGATATGAAATCATTGATTATGTCAGGCTTCTTGAACGTTGGGAACTAGGATATACCGAAAGATTACGTGCAAAATTACTTCTTGGAACTTTCATGCCTATTGAGAAAGGAGGGTTTCCAGAAGTCAGAAATACAATTAAAGAATGCGCAGATCAATTTAATTACTTAATAGGGGGTGAGCTTGCTGCTTCAGTAATGACTGACTACCTACGACCTATTAGCGCAACCTTGCATTTGAACAACGGCTCTGATAGTCGTCAAGTAGCAGTTAAGCTGAAGTTGAAGCCTGATCCAGACGGTGATATTGCATTACTTCAAACCTTTGGAGTTGACAAATATCAGTTATGTGAATCTGGGAAAAATCAACAGCATCTTGTTCATCCATTGCTAATTCATGCGGAACTAGTTCGAACCGGAAATAGCCGATTGAAAGAAACAGCTCAACTTATCTACGATAGATATATTGAAGAATTAGCACAAAAACATGATTGGTTCTAAAGAAAAGCAAGTGCTGGCTGATTTGGTTGATGTAGTCAGTTCACTGGATTTGCCAATGATTTTAGTTGGCGCGGGAGCAAGACTTCTAATATTTGACCAAAGATTTGGAGAAGGAAGGAGCACCAAGGATTGGGACGTGGCAATTTCTATAGATAGTTGGGAAGTCTATCAAGAACTTCGTGAATTTTTAACAATCGGTGATTCTCCGCGTTTTAAGTCTACAAGAAACTCTCACAAATTTATACATATAGAAACCAATATTGAAGTTGATATAGTTCCTTTTGGAGAAATTGGTGAGCCAGATCAAGAAATTATTTGGTCTGATAGTGGTAATCCTATGAATGTTTCAGGTTTTGCTGAAGCTCTCTTACATGCGAAAACCACTACTATTGATGAATTAGAAATTCAAGTGGTTGATACACCAGCTTTTATAGTTCTCAAAGTTTTTGCATGGGGAGATCGTGGAGAGCGTACAAACAAAGATCTAGAAGATATTGATTTTATCTTATTGAGATATGAAGATGATGAGCGTGTTTATTCTGAACTGGCAGAAGAGCTTGCTGATGGAGTAGTTGATTTTCTCGATGCAAATATATATTTGCTTGGACAGGATATTTGCAAAATCCTTCAAGAAAAAACCTTGGTTGAATTTAGTTTATTATTAAATAGATTGATCGAAAGTGTAGATTCTGATGAATCTGGATCTCTAAGTTATAGATTGAAAGTGCTGCAGGAAGGAATTTGCTCCATATATCCACCGACATGATCTAACAACGCCCATGCACCCGACCGCCGAAAGGTTCTCTGTTAGCCGCTCGATGTTATCTGCGGCGGGTGATGGGCACCGTTAGATGCACTTTGGTGCAAATGTGGAAGAAGCAAAATAAAGTGATGATTCAGCGACTCTAGTGGTCAGATAAGCAAGAGTTGGAGTAATTTATGGGAAAGTCGGAAAAACTGTTGCTCAAAATTTTGAGAGGAACTTCTGACAGCAACATTCCCTTCGAGCAATTATGCCAACTTTTGATAAATATGGGATTTGGAAAGCGGATTCGTGGCAGTCACCATATTTTTACGAAAGAGGGAATTGAAGAAATTCTAAATATCCAACCGAAGGGTAATAAAGCAAAAGCTTACCAAGTCAAGCAAATTCGCGAAGTTATTCTTAGATATAGACTGGGAGGTCAAGATGACGATGAAATATGAGCTAATCATCTATTGGAGTGAAGAAGATAGCTCTTTTGTTGTTGAGGTGCCTGAACTCCCCGGATGTGTGGCTGATGGCGAAACCTATATTGAAGCTTTACAAAATGCTCAGACTGTTATGCAAGAATGGATTGAAACCGCACAGGAACTAGGTAGACCCATTCCTCAACCGAAAGGCAAATTGGCCTATGCATAAAACTCAAGATAGTCAGCATAGCCATGCTAGTCAGGTGTGTCTAACCAGCGTATGCAGCGGAATAGATCAAACCGCTACGCCTCCGCTTATTCTACAAATCCGTCCGGGAAATATGTATATTTTGGCTGGGAATGCTGAAAACCTAGATTTTCAGATTACGCCAAATGGAGAAGTGATCTGATGAATCAAGTTGATTATTCTGCTATGTCAGACCAAGAACTGAAGCAGCACTTTCTCAAGCATCGTGAGGACAAAGTAGCTCTTCAGACATATTTGCGTCGGTTGGGAGAGCGTTCGCATGAAGTGATTACAACTGTAGATGATCCTGAATTTGACACCAAGATTCAGGCTGCCATCCTAAAGCAATTACAAGAATCAGGTGATAAAAGTGAGTCGGCGGGCTAATTAAACTCAGTGAAAGAGTCACCTCTTCCACTGGTCTTCAAAACCGGACATGAGACTTTCACCTCATCCGGCTCCTCAATATATTGGTGATTGACACTTATACAAGATCGCGGCCATCTTGGGCCGTTTTAACGTGGTGACAATGGGCATGAATAAGCTGAAGATTAAGATAAGAACTCCCCCCGCTTTGTGCAAGAGAAATCTTACGATCGACTTCTAACTTACAATGCTCCGGACAGATTTAGGAGGCTGTAGTCCTAGTCTAAGCGGCTATAACCCCGTAGTTTAGAAGCGCCTGGTAGTTAGGATGGGATTTAATCAAAGTCGGCTCCAGAGCAAACGTGGCGGCAAATAGGTCGAGAAGATGGGCATTGAGGGCCTGCCGTTTGAGTGAGGCGATAGAGAAACTGAGCGCTTGGGCGGGTTCACCCTGAGCTGGAGTCGATTGCAGGGCAGCTTTGGCCACGTTGCGAGCCATCAAACTGGCGTTGACATGGGAATCCAGGGACTAGGTAGACCCATTCCTCAACCAAAAGGCAAATTAGCCTATGCATAAAACTCAAGATAGTCAGAATGGCGATGTCAGTCGGGCATTTCTAGCCAGTGTATGCAGTGGAATGGATTAACCCGCTATGGCTGCGCTTACTCCGCAAATCCGTCCACTGATACGCCAGCCGCTGTACAGTTTCTATATCAGAGTTGTGGTTCTAGCTTTAACCAGCTTTAGACTTTCCAAGTTAGTGATACAAGCCCTTGTTCATCCTGACCAATCGCTGATTCTATGACAAGACTTCTCAAATATTTGATTCCAGAAGATATCAAAGCCTCGTTGAATGCCAATCCTGGATTTCAGTGGCTGGTGGTGGTGATTATGGTGGTTGTGGGGGTGCTGCTAGTGTTTACGGGGGTGCAGGCCGTCAAAACTCAGCGCCTGAAGGCGAAGCATGGCCGGGTTTATGAAGGGAAAACAGCCCAGGTGCTAGGCGTCATCTATAGCATTCTGGGATCTGTGATGGCGATTTTGGCGATTGCCTTACAGTTCGCTCGCAGCTAGTGCTGTTGCAAGACTCTGCAAATTGGAATCTGCACCTCAAACGTCCATGTACTGGTCTAGCTCCCAGTCAGTAACTTGGGCACAGAAGCTATCCCACTCTCCGTATTTCATCTCCAGGAAGGTTTTAGCCCCCAGGTCGCTGAGGGTAGCCAGCAGCAGTTCATCTTGCTGGAGTGAGCCCAGCGCTTCAGCAAGACTGGCAGGTAAGGTTTGCAGGTTGGGGTATTCAGCAGCCCGCGTAAACAGGTTTTCATCAATGCGATCGCCCGGCGAAAGCTGACGCTCAATGCCGTCCAGTCCCGCAGCGAGGAGGCCCGCCAGGGCCAGGTAAAGGGTGGCCGAACCATCCACCAGACGGCACTCAACGCGTCCCGTATCTGGGATGCGCAGCATATGGGTGCGATTATTTCCCCCGTAAGAGACGTAGCGGGGTGACCAGGTGCTGCCTGATGCAGTTGAGCTGGCCCCAATGCGGCGATAGGAATTGACGGTGGGGGCCAAAAGAGCGGCTAAGCCCCTAGCGTGGGCTAAAATCCCCCCCAAGAAGCGATAGCCCAAAGGGGATAGGCCACCTGCATCGGCACCTTGGGCAAAGCAGTTGATATCGCCCTGCCAGAGGCTATTGTGCACATGCCCGCCGTTCCCGGTGATCTGGCTGAAGGGTTTGGGCATGAAGGTCGCGGTGAGTCCCCGCTGCTCTGCCAAGGTTTTGACCATGTACTTGAAAAAAACATGGCGATCGCCAGTTGTCCGGGCATCACTGAATGTCCAGTTCAGCTCAAATTGGCCGTTGGCATCTTCGTGATCGCACTGGTAAGGTTCCCAGCCGAGCTGCTCCATGTAGTCCACCAGGGTTGAAATTAGGTCGAACTGGCGCATCAGATTGAGCTGGTCGTAGCAGGGGCGGGCAGCAGTATCGCGAGCGTCCGCCACCCGGAAGCCCCGCTCTGTTTTCTCCAGCAAAAAGAATTCGGCTTCGACGCCTGCTTTATAGGTATAGCCCAGGGCCGTACATTGCGCTAAGGTCCGATTCAAAATCATGCGAGGTGCCGCCGAGAAGGGTTTACCGCCAAAATACACATCGCTGGCCACCCAGCCCACGGTCGGTTCCCAGGGCAGTTGGATCAGCGACTGGGGGTCAGGAATCGCCGCAATTTCTGGAGCATCAGGGCCAAGACCCAAATTGGAGGCGAAGGAGCAAAAGAAGGCCCCTTCCTGCTCAACGGCAGCAATTTTACTGGCGGGCACCAGTTTGGCCCGCGTACCCCCGAGCAAGTCAGTGTAGGAGACCAAAAAAAACTTAATGCCCAGGGCATTCGCCTGTTCTACCAGCGATTTGGCCTGCGTGAGCAGTTCTCCCATGATCAAGTCTCCCAGTTGTTTGCTCTAGTCAAACAGGCTTACTTTCAAGAATATGTAACTGGGGCTACGAACTGGGGCTACGAACTGGAGCGATAGCTGAAGTCAACCCGGCTCACATCAGCGTCGGTATTGAGCAGGATACAGCCTACATCAGATTTTCAGGGCACATCTGATGCTTTAGCTGTAAATTTGAGGATATTTTCAACCCATATTAATTCTCAAAAATCAAATTCAAGCAACTTATAAATCAGGTTAAATCGCTGGAATCACTTGAGCTTAGAAACAAGGATATGGGTCGAATCACTAATGCCCAAAAAACACATTTGATGCCTTGAATTGAAGGTTCATCGTCGATGGAAGCAATATATTTGAAGCGTGCTGAAGGAATAGACGCCTAGAATGGAATGCTCCGAACATCGGCTAAAATCTAGATTGACGAACGCATGTTGGTTCAATGCTGGATCCGTTCATTGATCGATCAACCGAAAAGCAGCAGACATCTCGCTGGGTGCGGGGTATGCGGTTTTTGGGCTGTGGCCTGGGGCTGGGTATCGGTGCAACACTCGTCATGACGAATCCCCAGCAGCAAGACTACACCAACTTTGCGACGGTGACCGCCTCTGGTTTTTTAACCCGTGATATTTGTCAAAAGAGTGGTGCTGACACCTCACAGTTAAATGCAGCCATCGCAGAAGGTTGTGCCTCACTCTTGAAAAATGGGGATAAGGATATTCGCTTCTTTATTGCCCACAACACGGAACGCCAAGATTTTATTATCTTTAGCCTCTACACCACCGACCTGCCGATTCGGCCTTTGAGGGTCTTGGGTATCTTGAATCAGTTTTTCTTGCTGACCTAAGTTCTTGCTGACCTAAGTTCTTGCTGGCCTAGGGCTGAACCTTGGCTAAATCATCGCGGGTGATGGCACCGGGCCGTAAGATCTGCCATGCACCGTCTTGCCACTGCATGACCGTTGAGGGCTGACGCTGGGTGACCGGAGGTAAGGCCCAGTCTGGGGTGGGCGGTATCCAGACAGTGGGAAATTCTTGGGCGATCGCCGCTAGGTCTTCCAGGGGTGGCTGGCCGGAGCGATTGATGCTGGTGGTCGCCAAGGGGCCTGTCTGGTTTAGAAGCGTGAGGGCGATAGGCCAGTTCGGAACCCGCAGGCCAATGGTCGGCAATCCTGTGGGGTTGAGGGCTGACGGCACGCGATCGCTGGCGGGCAGCACCAGGGTTAATGGCCCTGGCCAAAACTGCTGGGCAACTTGGCTCCAGACTGCCATTTCGGTGGGACTGCCCTGGGCAAAGGGCCATAGCTCAGCCGCACTCGCCGCCATTAAAATCAGGGATTTATTTAAGTCTCGCCCCTTCGCTGTATAAATCTGTTCGGCAGCATCGGGACGGGTCGCCAATGCGGGCACGGTATCCGTGGGGAAGCTAATGAGCGACCCTGAGCGGGCCTGGGCCGCTAGCTCGGCCAGTGAAACTTGTGGCATGGCCTAACCCTGTCCAAAGGCGATCGCTAAATCCAGGAACTCAGCGTTGGCTTTCGTGAGGGCGGCCTGCACCTGAGCGATCGCCAGTCCTTCCAGTTCTTGGGAGGTCACCGTGCCAGCATCTTCAGGGCTGGGCACCCGAATCCGGAGATTCAGGCTGTTGGCCTCGACTTCCTTGGCCCCAATCACCGCCATGGCCGGAATCTTGTCCTTCTCGGCGGTACGGATTTTCTTGCCCAGTCGCTCGTTGCTGGGATCGACCACCACCCGCAGACCGGATTGGCGCAGGGTATCGGCGACGGACTGGGCAAAGGGAATCTGCTCATCTCCCACCGTCAGCAGTCGCACCTGCTCTGGGGCCAGCCAGAAGGGGAAGTTCCCAGCATACTCTTCGATCAAAATCCCAATCAGCCGCTCTAGGGAGCCAAAGGGGGCTCGGTGGATCATGATCGGACGCTGGCGGGAGCCATCCTCGGCCACAAACTCCAGTCCAAAGCGCTCGGGCAGGTTGTAGTCCACCTGCACAGTCCCCAGCTGCCACTCCCGCTCCAAAACATCCTGGAAAATAAAGTCTAGTTTAGGGCCGTAGAAAGCGGCTTCGCCAATGCCTTCAAAGTGATCCATGCCCAGGGTTTCCACGGCCCGCCGGATGGCAGTTTGGGCTTTATCCCAAGCTTCATCGCTGCCAATATACTTGTCAGAGTCAGGGTCACGGAAGCTGAGGCGCGCCCGGAAGTTCTTGAGCTGGAGCTTTTGAAACACCGACAGAATCAGGTCTACTACCTTCAAGAATTCATCGTCGAGCTGGCTCGGGGTCACAAACAGGTGAGAATCATCCACCGTAAAGCCCCGCACGCGGGTCAGTCCCCCCAGTTCCCCTGACTGTTCGTAGCGGTAGACCGTGCCAAATTCAGCCAGACGCATGGGTAAATCACGGTAGGAGCGCAGCTGGCTCTGGTAAATCTGAATGTGGAAGGGGCAGTTCATGGGCTTCATGACAAACCCTTGCTCCGCGCCCCGTTCTGCATCCGAGTCGCTCATCAGGGGGAACATGTCTTCCTGATATTTTTGCCAGTGCCCTGAAGTTTTGAACAGGTCTACGCGGGCAATGTGGGGGGTGACGACGGGGAGGTAGCCGCGCTTGAGCTGTTCCTGTTTCAGGAAGTCTTCCAAGAGCGATCGCAATACGGTGCCCTTCGGTGTCCAGAGGGGCAAGCCCGGGCCAACCAGGTCGGAAAAAATAAACAGCCCTAGTTCTTTCCCGAGCTTGCGATGGTCGCGGCGCAGGGCTTCTTCCTTGCGGCGCTTATACTCTTGGAGCTGTTCGGGGGTTTCCCAGGCAGTGCCGTAGATGCGCTGGAGCTGGGCTTTGGTTTCGTCCCCACGCCAGTAGGCTCCGGCTACACTTTCGAGGTCGATGGCCTTAGGGTTAAGGTCGCCAGTATTTTCAACATGAGGCCCTGCACACAAGTCCCACCAGCGATCGCCCAGGTGGTAAAGGGTGATTGGGTCTTGGAGATCGGTGAGAATTTCGAGCTTATAGGATTCGTTGAGCGCCTGGATGCGCTGCTGGGCCTCAGTGCGGGACACTTCTTCGCGAACCACGGGCAGCTTCTGCTTAATGATTTTCACCATCTCTTTTTTGATGGCTTTGAGATCCTGTTCAGTAAAGGGTTCTGGGCTGTCAAAGTCGTAGTAGAATCCATTCTCAATCCAGGGGCCAATCGTGACCTGCGTGCCTGGAAACAGCTTTTGCACCGCCATCGCCATGACGTGCGAGGTGGTGTGGCGAATGCGCTTCAGGATGTCAGATTCGCTGGTTTTGGGCAGCTTGATTTTCTCAGGACGCGGATCAGCAGAGGACATGAATTTTAGATGATGGTGAAGCGGACAACAGTTCAACGCTTCCATCTTATCGAAGGAATGTGCCTTTCCGTCGTGGTTATGCGGTTGGACTAGGTGCAGGCGCGATCGCGTTGAAATGACAAGGTATCGCTCTCCCTGTCAAGGGGCACAATCCGCTGAGTTCTCAAAGCAATAAAGCTCGGATTCGTTCATATTTCGCGAAACGAACTGGAATGTTAATGAACGGATAGTAAAAGCTTAACCTTCGGGTGATATTTTCTGATTGAAAAATAAGCAGGTTGCACCATTTTTGCGCTGCAGCAAAGTTTTTGTTTGTCCTTTTTTAAGGGTTTATACCATCGGGTGATGTCACTCAGGAATTCAGCTTGTCTACTGTTGCAAAGAATGAATCCATGAATAGCGAGTTTTTACAAAAAGTTGGTAGCATCACCAGCTCCAATGGCGCTGAAATTGCGGCCTTTGACCCGGATAGCGATCGCCTATTTGTGGTAGCTGGTTCGCTAGTTGAAATTCAAAGCATTGGCAGTACGGGTGCGCTTACAGCCGTGGGTGAACTGCCGCTTGGATTCACTCCCCCAGAGGGGACTCAGGCACTACCCAACAGTGTGGCGGTCAAGAATGGCATCGTAGCGGTCGCCTTTGCCATTGAAGACGATGACACAGGTGCCCAACAACGCGGACGGGTTAGTTTTTATGATGCTGCTACGGGAACCTTTTTGAACTCCGTTAAGGTGGGTGCACTGCCCGACATGCTGGTGTTTACCCCGGATGGCAGTCAATTATTGGTCGCCAATGAAGGGGAACCTAATAGCTATGGCCAGGAAACTTCCGTTGATCCAGAGGGGTCGATCAGCATTATCGAGATGCCGCATTTTGGCGGTTTAGGTCGGCGAGGCGGGGAAATCCATTTCCGCCCGAAGGTGCGGACTGCCAAGTTCAACCGTTTTAACGGCCAGCTCGACGCGTTAACTGAGGCAGGTGTACGCATTACTGGCCCCGGTGCTACTGTGGCTCAAGACTTAGAGCCAGAATATATCTCGATCTCACCTGATGGGAAAACAGCCTGGGTCACGCTGCAAGAAAACAATGCGATCGCCGTTGTCGATATTGCTAAAGCCAGGGTCACTGAAATCTTACCCCTGGGGGTCAAAGACCACAGCCTACCTGGAAATGGCCTGGATGCCAGCGATCGCGATTCGGCCACGGGGGAAGGGGCCATCAATATTCAGACCCAGCCTGTCTTTGGTCTGTACCAGCCCGATGCGATCGCCAGCTTTGAGGTCGATGGGAATACCTACTACATCACCGCCAACGAAGGTGATGCCCGCGAATATGAAGGCTTTGCAGAAGAAGCCCGCGTCAAAGATATCGTCTTAGATCCGACCCTTTTCCCGGATACGGCCACCCTCCAGGAAGATGCCAACCTGGGACGGTTAACCGTTACCACGGCCACAGGCGACGCCGATGGGGATGGTGACATTGACCGCATCGAAGCCTTCGGATCCCGGTCTTTTAGTATCTGGGATGCCAGCGGCAACCAAATTTACGACAGTGGCGACCAGCTTGAACGGATCACGGCAGCCCAAGTGCCCGAGCTATTTAACTCCAACGGTGCAGCGGATAGCTTTGACGGTCGTAGCGACAATAAAGGGCCAGAGCCAGAAGGGGTGGTAACTGGGGTCATTGGCGATCGCACCTATGCGTTTATTGGCCTCGAGCGGGTGGGGGATGTCATTGTTTACGACGTCTCTAAACCCACTCAGCCGCAGTTCGTGCAGTACATTAACACCCCCGAAGACATTGGGGTGGAAGGGTTAACCTTTATTTCCGCTGCCGATAGTCCGACGGGGAAACCGCTTTTAGTGACAGCGAGTGAGGTCAGTCAGACCGTTGCCACCTTTGAGATTTCCCCCGAGGCCCTAAATCCGCCCGAGGAGGACGGTTACACCCTGCAGCTGCTGCATTTTGCCGACCAAGAAGCCGGAATTCCAGCCCTAGAGGATGCCCCCCGCCTCTCGGCGGTGCTCAACGCCCTCAAGAACCAGGACGGCCCTGATGCGGATACCGACCCAGACTATGCCAACACGCTGGTTCTGTCTTCCGGAGATGCCTACATTCCCGGTGCTTTCTTTGGGGCCAGCGAGACCGCCTTCGGAGGGCAAGGTCGCGCCGATATCCTGATTCAAAATGAACTGGGTGTCCAGGCGATCGCCTTTGGCAACCACGAGTTTGACTTTGGCACAGGTCAAGTTGCCAGTCTTTTACAGCCTGCCGCCGCCGTTGACGGGTTTCCGGCCTATCCTGGTGCTGAATTCCCCTACCTGAGTAGCAACCTGGACTTCAGTACCGATGCAAACTTAGCTCCTCTCGTCACAGCGGACGGCCAAGAAGCCAGCACTATCCCAGGCCAAATTGCCGCTAGCACGGTGATCACGGTGAATGGTGAGCGGATTGGGGTGGTCGGAGCTACCACGCCGACTTTGGGCAGTATCTCGAGCCCTGGGGATGTTGGCATCAGCCCCAGCCCCTTTGGCAGCACTCCCAGCCCTGCCGAGCTAGATGCACTGGCTGCCGACATTCAGGTCGATGTGGATGCACTGCTCGCTGCCAACCCTGATATTGACAAGGTGATTTTGCTGTCCCACATGCAGCAAATTTCCATCGAAGAAGAACTGGCAACCCGACTCAAGAACGTCGATATTATTGTCGCGGGGGGATCGAATACCCTTCTCGCTGATGAGAACGATGTCTTGCGCCCGGGGGACTCAGTGGAAGGTCCATACCCCATCTTTTCCACGGATGCGGATGGGAATCCGATCGCTGTGGTCAACACAGACGGCAACTATAAATATGTGGGGCGGCTCGTCGTCGATTTTGATGAGAACGGCATCCTGATACCGGACAGCTACGATCCAGCCATCAGCGGTGCCTATGCAACGGACGATGCCGGGGTCGCTGCCCTAGGTGCAGAAGACCTCGTTGACCCTGAAATTCAATCCACGGTCGATCAGCTCGAAACGGTTGTGGCGGCCCAAGATGGTGCAATTTTTGGTCATACGGATGTGTTCCTGAACGGCACCCGCGCTGATGTCAGAACCCAGGAAACGAATCTGGGCAACCTGACGGCGGATGCTAACCTGACCATCGGTCAAGCCGTTGACCCGACCGTGAGCATCTCCCTTAAAAATGGGGGAGGGATTCGCGACAATATTGGCTTTGTCACCTTCCCCCCCGGCTCGACGGATCCCGCTGATGTGCAACAGCTACCCCCTGCGGCCAATCCGCTGTCGGGTAAAGCGGAAGGCGACATTTCCCAGCTCGATATTACAAACTCCCTGAGGTTTAACAACGGTTTAACGCTCGTCACCCTCACAGCGCCGCAGCTCTTGCAGGTCGTTGAACATGCTGTAGCCGGAACAGAGCCCGGTGCGACTCCTGGACAGTTCGCTCAGATTGGCGGCATTCAGTTTAGCTTTGATCCGAGTCGGCCTGTGGGCGATCGCGTTTTGTCCCTCACCGTTGAACCGGATCAGCCCGGTGGGGCAGAGGAAGTGGTGGTGCAGGATGGCGAAGTGGTGGGCGATCCAGAGCGAACCTTCCGGGTGATTACCCTAAACTTTCTCGCCAATGGCGGCGATAGCTATCCATTCCCAGAGTTTCAGGCGGCCAATCCCACCCTGTTCAATCGGGTGGATCTCCAGGGTGAACTGGACGAAGCTGGTGACGGGTTTGATGCTGGCGATGACCTTAACGGTAATGGCATTCAGGATGCTCCGATCGCTGAACCCAGCATCTTCGGTAATGCTAACTTCGCCGATTTTGGCACAGAGCAGGACGCCCTGGCAGAGTACCTCGCGCAAACCTTCCCCAGCGCTGATCAGCCCTTTACCGATGCCGATACTCCCCCAGAACAGGATGAGCGCATTCAAAATCTAGCGGTTCGGTCTGATACCGTCATCAGCGATGCCCCGAACCCGAACCCGACTCCGAACCCAAGCCTGGGTTTCGGAACCTCGGGAGACGATGATTTAGTGGCTGGGTTCACCCCCGGACTAGATGGCATCGGCGATTTCATCTTCGCCGGCGCAGGCAATGACATCATTGACACCGCGATCGCCGGAGCCAATGCGGGCAGCAACCGCATCAATGCCGGCAGTGGTGATGACATTCTCTTTGTGGCCAATGGCGATCGCGCCTTTGGTGGTAGTGGTGACGACGAATTCGTGGCCACTGATGCCATGGGCTATCGCCTATCAGGGGGGCCGGGTGACGATATCTTTTCACTGGGTGCTAACGGTCGCGCCTTAGGCGGTGGAGGTGATGATCTGTTTTTTGTCGGCACGGGCGGCGACAACCTGATTTCAGGGGGGGCCGGAGCGGATCAGTTCTGGATTGTCACCAGCGAACTTCCGGATGCAGCCAACAGGATTCTAGACTTTCAGATTGGTACAGACGTGCTGGGCTTCTTGGGGGCCGAGAGCTTGGGTATCGGTGCTGACACCTTAACCCTCAATCAGCTGGGTGAAGATACCAGCCTTGATCTAGGGGGACAGACCCTTGCCATTCTTAAAGGGGTTCAGGCCAGTAATCTGAGCTTGACTGACCCAAGCCAATTTATTTTTGCCTAGTCATACCCTGAGATAAAAGACCCAAAACCTCATACCCTCTGAGCCTGACCAGTTGGGGATATTCATCTAGCCCCGAAAGTCAGGCTTTATCGTATAAAAAACTATCCGCTCCTAGCTGGGGTAAACAGTTGTACAGCCGTACAAAAGCTTACAGAGCTAGGAGCGGTGTAGCGGGTCTCCAGATTGAACCTGACTGCCGGGGGAACCCCGGACTAGATGCAAAGCAGCTAGAACTAGAGAACAGCCCCGGCACACAGCCGGCTTTGGTCAACCTGGCGACCCATGCATTTACTACTTCCTGTCATGGGCATCACCTCCTACTTCCCTAAACGGTCTTTGTGATACGCTCTCACAGAGCCGTGTGTTTCTGGGATTAACATAACACATCTCAATCTAGGTGTGGAGTATTGCTTGCGGGGGTAGGACAAGCAATAGATCTCAAGACTCACAATGGTTTGAGCGATCGCACAGAATTGCTCAATACTCCCGCAATCCGTGCAGGCTAAATTGGCACGCAAGGAAGCGCTGAACGGAAAATTAGCCCCCGTGTTTGCGCCAATCCTCCTCCAACAACGCCGTAATTTCGGCCACGTTTAAGGGACGGCTAAACAGAAAACCCTGCACAATATCACAGTTGAGCTGCCGCAGAATATCGAGCTGAACAGGGCTATCGACCCCTTCGGCAACGACTTTGAGCTGTAAACCCTGACCCAACGCAATGACCGCATTGATAATTTCGCGATCCTTGGAGTGAGGCTGAAGATCGCGAATAAAAGACTGATCGATTTTGAGCGTATTCAGAGGCAGCTGCTTCAGATAGTTTAAGGACGAATAGCCCGTGCCAAAATCATCCATCGCAATCTTGACCCCCATTTCCTGAAGCTGCATCAGGACAGTTTGGGTAAAGTTAATCCGTTTAACGGCGGTTGTTTCCGTGATCTCAATTTCCAAAGCACCCGGTTCTAGTCCAGAGTCACCCAGGGCTTGCGCAATCATTTCCACCAAATTGGGCTGAAAAAACTGGCGCGCGGATAGGTTGACCGCGACAGACAGCGGCTTA
>CAZXWR010000063.1:0-15520 GCA_964644325.1 uncultured bacterium | reverse complement strand
CTTCCTCCCCCCGGACGGAAGACTGTGTCGGTTGCAAACGTTGCGAGACGGCTTGCCCAACCGACTTCCTAAGCATTCGGGTGTATCTGGGTGCAGAGACTACTCGGAGTATGGGTTTGGCTTATTAGCCCACCTGCTGCATACCCGCGCCAATTTGTGTTGTGCGTTGGGAGCACCAGAGGAAGCAGTTGCTTCCTCTTTTATCGCATTTGGGCTTTTCTACCGCTTGCTCTTTTACCTGTTGCTGCATGTCCAATCCGCTGACTATTTGGGTCAACGAACAGGTTGACCCTTCGGGCTTGCTTTATGCCTGTATTGCTTGCTGTGACGAGCAGCAGGCCCAAGAATGTCACCAGTCGTTTCAAAATAACTTGACCGATGGTCAAAAAGCGGCGGGTTGGGTGGCCCGGATGCGGACAGTGTCCTCTTGGGAAGAGGTGCCTGTGAGTGCCTTAAAAATTAGCTTTTAGGATTGCTGCCATCTATTCAAGATGACTGTCAGCTGTAGCAATTTGATTTTCTTGGCGGAGGTAGGCTTCAATAAACGGGTCTAAATCGCCATCCATAACGCTAGAGATTGCGGTGGTTTCTAGGTTGGTGCGTAGGTCTTTGACCAGCTGGTAGGGATGGAACACATAGTTCCGAATTTGCGTTCCCCACGCAGCCTCAACCATATCACCTCGGATGTCGGCTATTTCTTGAGCGCGCTGCTCTTGTGCAATGATCAAGAGCTTTGCCTTGAGAATGGCGAGCGCTTTTTCTTTGTTTTGGAGCTGCGATCGCTCTTGGGTGCAGCGGACTGATAGCCCTGTCGGCAGGTGGGTGATCCGGACGGCCGTTTCTACTTTATTGACGTTCTGTCCCCCTTTGCCGCCAGCGCGGGAGGTCGTAATTTCTAGGTCTTTGTCGGGAATATCGAGTTCGACACCCTGATCCAGCTGAGGCATGACCTCCACGCCAGCAAAACTGGTCTGACGTTTGCTATTGGCATTAAACGGGGAGATTCTGACCAGGCGATGGGTTCCCTTCTCTGATCGCAAGTAGCCGTAGGCGTAGGGGCCAGAGATCTCGATCGTGACGGACTTCAGACCGGCTTCGTCTCCTTCAGAAATTTCATCCAGGGCAACCTTATAGCCGCGTTGTTCTGCCCAGCGCGTATACATGCGCAAGAGCATTTCTGCCCAGTCCTGGGCATCTGTGCCACCTGCGCCAGCATTAATACTGAGGACGGCCCCCTCTTTATCGTAGGTGCCAGCTAGAAGCTGCTGGAGTTCCCACTGATCGAGCTGCTGGGAGAGCTGCTGGAGGTTCTCCACGGCTTCAGCATGGAGTGTGGGGTCATCCTCGAGTTCGAGTAATTCAACAACCGCTTCGGCGTCAGCAACGGTGGACTGCCAGCGATGAAACTGGTCAAGGTGGGTTTTTAGCTCGTTTAGGTCTTGCAGCGTGCGCTGGGCCGCGGCTTGATTGTCCCAGAACTCTGGCTGAGCCGCAATTTGTTCAAGATCGGCAATTTTGGCATGGAGTGCAGGCAGGTCAAAGATAGTCCTGGGTTGTACCCAGGCGCTCAGTGAGCTGTGCGATGTCGCGTTTGAGTTCTGAAACGTCCATGATTAATCCTTGATTTAGACTGAGTGGTGGTTGACCAGGACGGGTCACAGCATTGCCCCTCGGAAAGGGAACCGTGGCTCAGCTAGGTTCTAAGGGATGATGGCTGCGCTGCTCGCTGAGAACGAGCACCTTAATAATCAAGCATGACCTGACAGGGGCGATCGCCATCCCTTGGCCGAGAACCCATTCTTTCCCTCCTCACCAACTTTGCCAGCTCGTTAAAACCCATTGCGTTCAACGGGCTTTTCTCCACTTATCTACAGTTACAAAGCGGCAAAGTCTGATGGAGAACCCTAGGAGCGTTAGTTGCTGGCAAGCGACGTAGCTATCAACAGTTGCTTGTTTCGCAAGCCAAACTTAGACCGCAAGACAACGGATGAGACTCTGACGCGCTGCCTGCGATCCAGGCAGACTAATACTGATTGAGATTGAGCCCTGCTTCACGAGCATAAGCACTGATCCCTTTGTTTTGGAGGGTTTTAATCGCTTTTGTAGAGAGATGAAGCTTCACCCACCGCTTGCCCTCTGGCCACCAAACCCGCTTCCACTGCAGGTTAACTTCTTGGAGTTTCTTAGTGCGTCGGTGCGAGTGGGAAACAGCATAGGCATTGTTAGCCTTCTTGCCGGTCAATTGACATCTGCGGCTCATAATCGTTCTCCAGCTAGATTCTAAAATTAGCCCAGTCTACCAATATATGTCATGATCAGCCTCAATCGCAATTGCGGTCTCAATCAAATATGACCCTTTAATGAAATTGCAATGTCAGCAGCATCCTCAGCTAGCTATGGGGTTTAACCTGGTTCTGCTGAATGGAGCGGCTCAATCTAAAACTGGCCTGAAATCTCTTGCTTTTCCTATGCGTTTGACCCACCGCTACTTCGATATTCAAACTGAGGCCAGCTTCCAAATTCTTGACTTAACGTCTATTATCCAGCAGTGGATTGACGCGGAGCAGTTGACGACAGCCCAGCTTACCCTCACGGGACAGCACACCACGACGGCGCTGCTGATTAACGAGAATGAACCTCGACTGCTGCAAGATATCCAAAGGTTCCTAGAAACACGGGTGCCCGCAGGCGATCGCTATTTGCACAACGATTTGCACCTCCGGGATGTCCCCGAGGATGAGCCGATTAATGCACATTCTCACCTCATGGCCATGCTGTTGGAAACCTGCGTCACGTTGCCGATTGTGGCCGGACGTTTGGGGTTGGGAACCTACCAGTCTGTACTCTTGGTGGAGCTAGACGGCCCACGTTCTAGACGGGTGCTGGCACAACTGTTGGGGAGCTAAATTTGACAGGATTGTTGGCAACCCTCACTGCCTTTGGCCAAACCCCAATGGGAGTTCTGATTGCGGCCGCAATCTTGGACTATTGGGTGGGCGACCCCTGGCGCTGGCCGCATCCGGTGCAGGGGATGGGGGCAATGATTCAGGTTGGCTGTCGGTTGAGCTGGCAAACCTTTAAATCTCCCGCTGTGCTGAAGGGGGCTGGGGTGGGGCTGGCCACCCTTGTGGTGCTGGTCAGTGCTGGATTGGGTGGGAGCATCGTCTTCCTGGGTCAGACTCTACACCCGCTGCTGGGTTGGGGGCTCAGCGTCATTCTCTTGGCCAGCTGTTTCGCCGGTCGCAGTTTACGGGCTGCGGCAGCCGATGTGCTGCGCCCCCTGCAATCTGGGGATATGGCAGGCGCGCGATCGCAACTTAAGCGCTATGTGGGGCGCGACACCGATCACCTCTCTCAGCCAGAAATCCTGCGGGCCGTGCTCGAAACCGTTGCGGAGAACACCACCGATGGCGTGATGGCACCCCTGTTCTATGGGATCTTGGGGGTTATGCTGGGCGCACTGCTCGAAGTGCCGCTCCCTGGGGGCGGAGCTGTCCCCTTGGCCCTCGCCTATAAAGCCGTCAGCACCTTAGATTCTATGGTGGGCTATCGCACCTCGCCTTACATTGATCTGGGTTGGTTTAGTGCGCGGCTTGATGATGGGTTGACCTGGCTCCCCTGTCGATTGACGGTCATGACGCTGGGATGTTTAACGGGCAAACTCGTTCCTGTTTGGCAATTGTGCCGAGCGGAGGCCGACAAAGATCCGAGCCCCAACTCAGGCTGGAGCGAGTGTGCCTATGCTGCGATCTTAGAGGTGCAGTTGGGGGGACTCAACACCTACAAGGGGGTGGTTAAGTTTAAGCCCTTCCTGGGCAAACCCCGCCGACCCATCACCCCAGAACGCATTGACCTAGCCCTGCGTTTGATGCGCAATAGTGTAATTGTGTGGCTGGTTCTGGCGATCGCCCTTTGGTTCCTGTTGCCCGAACGCTTCTGGCTGGCCTAAACGGATTCACAATCCGCCACAATGGAGGAGGCAGACTGATGCAGAACCCATTGCAGAACCCATGGCCGCAACCGTCGTTGAAATTTTAAGTGCCGATGAACTACGGCGCACCCTCACCCGCCTCGCCTCCCAAGTCATTGAGTGCTGCTGCCCTCTAGAGGATGTAGTCCTGCTGGGCATCCCGACCCGTGGGGTGCCCTTAGCGCAGCTCATTGCCCAGCAAATTCACCAGCTTGAGCAGGTGCAGCTGGCGGTTGGCAGTCTAGATATTACCTTCTACCGGGACGACCTTGACCAGATTGGCGTCCGCACCCCGGGTCTCACAAACCTGCCGACCGATTTAGCTCGCAAAACGGTTGTCGTGGTGGATGACGTCATCTACAGCGGTCGGACAATCCGCGCTGCCCTGAACGCCATCAATGACTACGGGCGGCCAAACAGTGTCAAGCTGCTCGTGTTGCTAGATCGGGGGCATCGGGAACTGCCAATCCATCCCGATTTTGTGGGCAAGGTCTTGCCCACCTCACGGGACGAAAAAGTCCAGGTCTATCTCCAAAAAACCGACGGTCGAGATGCCGTAGAGCTGATCAAACAGTCCCAGGCTGTTGCTGGGTAACTGCCTCAGCCAGACAAACGTTGCCCTTAATCCAGGGCTCAGTCGGGCGAGTTCGGGAACCCGTACAGTCCGCGAATTGCTATTAGAATCGGCAGTCCGATACATTAGCACTCGGGAGCTGAGAGTGCTAATCCCACCGTTTTGTCGTTTTGAGAGTGAATTGATATGGCACCAGTATCATTGAGTGTTTCGACCGTTAAGCCCCTCGGCGATCGCGTGTTTGTCAAGGTCAGCAGTTCTGAAGAGAAGACCGCTGGCGGTATTTTCCTGCCCGATTCTGCCAAGGAAAAGCCCCAGGTGGGTGAAATTGCTGCCGTTGGCCCTGGCAAGCGTAACGACGATGGCTCTCGCCAAGCGCTAGAGATTCAGGTTGGCGACAAGGTGCTCTACTCCAAGTATGCAGGTACCGACATCAAGTTGGGCACTGAAGAGTATGTGCTGCTATCTGAGAAAGACATTTTAGCGATTGTGGACTAAGTCTAGTCTGATCGCTCTGTAAGTCTCCAAATCTTTATCCCAGTCCAGCCCTGGAACTTCATCCAGAGGAAAAGCTACGGGCTCCTCACTGGACTTGGGGTTACACCACTGCATGTCCGTCATTCATCGACACAAAGGATTAGGTTCATATGGCTAAGCGCATTATTTACAACGAGAATGCCCGTCGTGCCCTAGAAAAAGGGATGGATGTTTTGGCGGAGTCCGTTGCCGTTACCCTGGGTCCCAAGGGCCGCAACGTGGTGCTTGAGAAAAAATTTGGCGCCCCCCAAATCGTGAATGATGGGGTGACCATCGCCAAGGAAATTGAGTTAGAAGACCACATTGAAAACACGGGCGTTGCCCTGATTCGGCAGGCGGCCTCTAAAACCAACGACGCTGCCGGGGACGGTACCACCACTGCAACGGTACTGGCCCATGCCATGGTCAAAGAAGGTTTGCGCAACGTCGCAGCGGGCACCAACGCCATTTCCCTGAAGCGCGGCATTGACAAGGCAACCGCTTACCTGGTCGAAGAAATTGCCAGCAAGTCTCGGCCTGTGGGTGACTCTAAGGCGATCGCCCAAGTTGGCGCGATCTCCGCTGGAAACGACGAAGAAGTGGGTCAGATGATTGCCAGCGCCATGGACAAGGTCGGCAAAGAGGGCGTGATCTCCCTCGAAGAAGGCAAGTCCATGAGCACCGAACTAGAAGTGACCGAAGGGATGCGCTTTGACAAAGGCTACATCTCACCTTACTTCGCCACAGATACCGAGCGCATGGAAGCCGTTTTTGATGAGCCCATGCTGCTGATTACCGACAAAAAAATTGCCCTAGTGCAGGATTTGGTTCCAGTGCTGGAGCAGGTGGCGCGTGCGGGTCGGCCCTTGGTAATCATTGCCGAAGATATCGAGAAAGAAGCGCTGGCGACCTTGGTGGTCAACCGACTGCGCGGTGTGCTGAATGTGGCAGCCGTTAAGGCGCCTGGTTTTGGCGATCGCCGTAAGGCCATGCTAGAGGACATTGCTGTGCTGACAGGGGGTCAGGTGATCACCGAAGATGCTGGCCTTAAGCTAGAGTCTGCCAAGCTGGAGATGATGGGATCTGCCCGTCGCTTGACCATCACCAAGGACACCACCACCATCGTCGCCGAAGGCAACGAGAAAGATGTCAAGGCTCGCTGTGAGCAAATCCGACGTCAGATGGATGAAACCGATTCTTCCTATGACAAAGAAAAGCTGCAAGAGCGTTTGGCGAAGCTAGCGGGCGGCGTTGCTGTGATCAAGGTTGGCGCTGCCACCGAAACTGAAATGAAGGATCGGAAGCTGCGCCTAGAAGATGCGATCAACGCGACGAAAGCTGCGGTTGAAGAAGGCATTGTCCCTGGCGGGGGCACCACCTTAGCCCACCTCACGCCGGTCCTGGAAAGCTGGGCGGCTAGCAGCCTGCAAGGTGAAGAGCTGATTGGGGCGCAGATTGTGGCGCGCTCTTTGACGGCGCCTCTGAAGCGGATTGCCCAAAATGCCGGCCAAAACGGCGCGGTGATTGCCGAGCGCGTGAAGGAAAAAGACTTCAACGTGGGCTACGATGCTGCGAACGATAGCTATGTAGACATGTTTGAGGCGGGGATTGTGGATCCGGCCAAGGTGACCCGTTCGGCACTGCAAAATGCAGCTTCGATTGCGGCCATGGTGCTGACCACCGAGTGCATCATTGCTGACCTACCTGAGCCGAAGGATGGCGCTCCGGCTGGGGCAGGTGGCGGCATGGGTGACTTTGACTACTAAACCCATCTCACGCCTTTAATGCCTTGCAGAATGCCCCGGCTGAATTACTCCAGCCGGGGCATTCTTATCATGAGGCCAACGTTAATCTGCGACAGGCCAGCCTGATTGCGGCACAAACTGAACCCGAAAGACCTCGGCAAACGCAGCGATCAACAGCGGGGTCACCTCCGTGAGCGTTAGCCCCGGTAGAAACTGTGCGAGGCTTCCCACCGGGCGATCGCCAATGCCGCAGGGCACAATCTTCTCAAATCCGGTTAAGTCTGGACAGACATTCAAGGCAAAGCCGTGCATCGTCACCCAGCGGCTCACCTTAATGCCTAGGGCTGCCACTTTAGCCCCCTCTAGCCACACCCCCGTCAGACCTGGAATTCTTTCGCCCTTTAGGCCCAGGGCGCTCAGGGTTAGCAAAATCACCGCTTCAAGCTGACGTAGGTACCAGTGCAAATCGGGTTGATAGTGGCGCAGCTGCAAAATCGGGTAGCCAACCAGCTGTCCCGGACAATGATAGGTCACCTCCCCCCCACGTTCCACCCGGTATAGCTGATCTGTGGCTTGCTGTGGGTCAAACTTCAAGTATTCTGGGGTCGCCCCTTGTCCTAAGGTGTAAACCGGAAAATGTTCTAGCAGCAGCAGAATATCGGGCTGGTGGGGCTGTTCAATGCGCTGTTGCAGCAGCTGTTTTTGCCAGTCCCAGGCCAGAGGGTAGGGCACCAACCCACAGTGATAGAGCCAGCAAGGTCGCGGTTCACGAGAATAGCCCTTAATCATGATCCATTATGGTGACAAAATGCATCGGTATTTATGCGAAGTTCAACCTCGGCCTAATTACAATTCATCAAGGAATGCAAAGCATTCTGTAGACCCTCTGCAATCCCCCTGTCTCTCCCAATCAAAATGTTAGGGTGAGGTTAACACTCTGTTTAGGGGAGGCAACCCTATGAAATTTGTGATTCACGGTAAGAATATTGAAATCACCGATGCCATCCGTGAATATGTGCATCAAAAGCTTGAGAAAGCCGCGAGTCATTTTCAGAACCTGACGACCGAAATTGACGTGCATTTGTCTGTTGCACGCAACCCTCGGATTAATAGCCAGAGTGCTGAGGTTACTGTCTTTGCGAATGGGTCTGTGATTCGGGCCGAAGAGAGTAGTGAAAGCCTTTACGCCAGTATTGACCTGGTCGCAGATAAAATCACCCGTCAACTCCGAAAATATAAGGAAAGACGGCAGGACAAGAGCCATGTGCGATCGCCTGAGCCTGAGATGATTGAGGGCGATCTGGTGGGGAATCTGACGGCAGATCGAATCCCTGAATTGCCGGAAGAGGTCGTGCGCAGCAAGTATTTTGCCATGCCCCCCATGACGGTCAAGGAAGCTCTGCATCAACTGGAACTGGTTGACCACGATTTTTACATGTTCTACAACGTTGAAACTGAGCAGATCAACGTGATCTATGAACGCAATCACGGCGGGTACGGGTTGATTCAACCTCGGAAAAATGGTCAAGGGCCAGGACACAGCCGGACGGTTTCCGCCACTGAAGCGAGCGTCTCGTAAAGAAGTGAGTGCTCACTCAACGCCGCAGGCACAGCTTACGTCGGCGAGTGGGCAGCATTTGACCCCCAAGCTGAAGCAAGATCGGACGGTCTTGCTTCATTTTTATCTGGATACATCGACTCCGATGCTCGGATCAATCCTTTAACGACCTGGCAAAATGACGGGGGTCACTATGTCTAGCCATATGAATGCACAAATTGCTTAGGGCATGGGTACCTTAAATGGAGGGGTAAAGTCTCGATACCGCTTCGACATTAAGGGCATACTTCCCGCAACGGCACGGTTGCGATGTGCGATACTCTTCAATGGCGCAAACCCCGAAGTTGCCTCATTCCCTCTATTTGTTGACGCCAGCCCATGATTCCAACTGGTTCGCAATCGCCCTCCAGTGGCTTTCATTTTTTGTAACTGTCCCTGGCATCTGACGAAGATTGGTTGTTTCAGCCATTTCAGGTCTAAAGACCGCTCAAAGTAGAAGCTGAAACCCTATTAAACTCGTTGAACACTAAGCTCAATATGAGTTCCAGGGACGGTTACCATTTTTTAATGCGGAATCAACCTTTTGTGAGGCTGTGGATTGGTCAGATCATTTCCCAGATTGCGGATAAGGTTTTTTTTGTTCTGCTCATTTCCTTGGTCGTGCGGTATAAATTGCCGCTGCTCTTACAAGCACCCCCCTTTTTCGGCGAAAATATTGCGCGGGCGTCCGTGATGATTGCCAACACCTTGCCTGCTGTCTTTTTTGGGGTGGCAGCTGGTATTTTTGTGGATCGCTGGTCAAAAAAACAGATCATGTGGCTGACTAATCTTGGCCGGGGGCTGCTGATTCTGTTGATTCCGCTGTTGCCCAAACTGCTGGGCTTTTTACTGCTGATTGCTTTTTTGGAGTCGATCCTGACGCAATTTTTTGCGCCAGCTGAACAAGCCTCTATTCCGGTCTTGGTTGAACGACCTTGTTTGATGTCGGCCAATGCCCTGTTTACAACCACCATGATGGGTTCAATGGTGGTCGGGTTTGCAATTGGTGAACCCCTGATTAGCTGGGCCAGCAGTTGGGGGGGGCTGCACGGGGGCGAAATGATGGTGGGAGGGCTCTATATTTTGGCAGCCATTGTACTCTCAACGGTCAAAATGCATGAAAAGCCGAATGCCCAGGCTAAAGGCCTAAATCCTTGGCATGAACTGGTGCAGGGGCTGAACTATCTCAGGAATGATCGCTTACTCAATAGCGCCCTTGTGCAGCTCACCCTCCTCTATTCAGTATTTGCTGCGCTCATGGTCTTGGCGATTGGTCTGGCCGCTGAAATTGGCCTCAAGGAGACCCAGTTTGGTTTTCTGCTTGCCGCCGCCGGGATTGGACTCATCCTGGGCGCTGCTTTACTCGGCCAGTGGGGAGAACGATTTCGCCATCGTCCGCTGCCACTCTTTGGCTTCATGAGTATGGGGTTTGTGTTGATTGTGTTCTCCTATGTCCATAGTCTGTGGCTGGGGCTCTTGCTCAGCGTTTTGCTCGGGCTGGGCGCGGCTTTTGTGGGGGTACCGATGCAGACCTTGATCCAGGTACGAACGCCGCCAGAGATGCGCGGCAAGGTGTTTGGTGTGCAGAATAACATCGTGAATATTGCCCTCAGCTTACCCTTGGCGATCGCCGGGTTACTGGCGGATGCCATTGGCTTACGGGGGGTGTTGATTGCGATGGGCATTGTGGTGGCCGTGATTGGGATCTGGGCCTGGCGCAACACCCATGCAGTCATTCAAGATGCGGTTTAAAGCCGTAAAACAACAGCCCAGGACTCTACTAAATCCTCCTCAGCTTCCTAGACAGCTACTGTATAAACAACTACAATGGAATACTAAATATTGTTTGCGGAATGCATGACGTTGCTAGAGATGCACCTGCCAAACTGTTAAGCTTTTGACATCAATTTGCAAATATTTGACCTGCCCATTCTGACTTTGTAATTGCTTGAGAGGTTCTCCCCGTGCGTGCAACCGGAGCGTTTGCCCTTATCGATAGTTTGAAGCGTCACGGCGTTCAGCATGCATTTGGCTACCCCGGTGGTGCGATTCTCCCCATCTATGATGAAATTTACCGGGCTGAGGAGCGCGGTGACCTCAAGCATGTCTTGGTGCGTCATGAACAGGGTGCCGCCCATGCTGCGGATGGGTATGCCCGGGCAACAGGTCAGGTGGGGGTTTGCTTTGGCACCTCAGGCCCAGGGGCGACCAACTTGGTGACGGGGATCGCCACTGCCCACATGGACTCGATTCCGATGGTCGTCATTACGGGCCAGGTGCCCCTGCCAGCAATTGGCAGCGATGCGTTCCAGGAAACGGATATCTATGGCATCACGATCCCGATTGTCAAGCACTCCTATGTTGTCCGCGATCCTCGGGATATGGCCCGGATTGTGGCAGAGGCCTTCCATATTGCCAGGACTGGTCGCCCTGGCCCTGTGCTGGTTGATGTTCCCAAAGACGTTGGGCTAGCGGAATTTGACTACGTTCCGGTGGAGCCGGGGCGGGTCAATTTGCCAGGGTATCGGCCTACGGTTCGGGGTAACACCCGTCAAATTGCCAATGCTTTAACCTTGATTCGAGAGGCCAAACAGCCGCTGCTTTACGTGGGGGGAGGGGCGATCGCGGCGGATGCCCATGCTGAGATCAAGGCCTTGGCAGAATGTTTTCAGATCCCAGTCACCACCACCCTAATGGGCAAGGGTGCCTTTGACGAACACCTGCCGCTATCGGTGGGCATGCTGGGGATGCATGGCACAGCCTACGCCAACTTTGCGGTGAGTGAATGTGACCTGCTCATTGCAGTGGGTGCCCGCTTCGACGATCGCGTAACCGGGAAGCTAGATGAATTCGCCGCTCGGGCAAAAGTCGTTCATATTGACATTGATCCCGCTGAGGTGGGCAAGAATCGCGCCCCAGAGGTGCCCATTGTCGGCAATGTTAAGACCGTTTTGCAAGAGCTGCTGCGGCTCGTACAGCTGGCTGAGCCCGCCAGTGCTGAGCACACCCGCGAGTGGCGTGACCGAATTGCCCGCTGGCGGCAGGACTACCCCCTGGTTGTGCCCTACCCAGAACAGCAGCTTTCTCCCCAAGAGGTGATCGTTGAGTTAGGGCGGCAGGCCCCCCACGCTTTCTTTACCACGGATGTTGGGCAGCATCAAATGTGGTCTGCTCAGTTCCTTAAAAATGGCCCCCGTCAGTGGATTTCTAGCGCGGGGCTGGGCACGATGGGGTTTGGCCTGCCCGCTGCCATGGGGGCGAAAGTGGCCGTGGGCGATCGCACCGTCATCTGCATCAGCGGGGATGCCAGCTTCCAGATGAATCTCCAGGAGCTAGCGACCCTGGCACAGTATGATATCAACGTCAAAACCGTCATTATTAATAACTTCTGGCAGGGGATGGTGCGCCAGTGGCAGCAGGCCTTTTATGGTGAGCGCTATTCCAACTCCAGCATGGAGAAAGGCATGCCTGACTTTGTGAAGCTCGCGGCAGCTTTTGGCGTCAAGGGCATGTCTATCAATCACCGGGATCAGCTGGAAGGGGCGGTGGCTGAGATGCTGGCCCATGACGGCCCGGTTTTGCTGGATGCCCATGTCACCCGAGACGAAAACTGCTACCCTATGGTGGCCCCCGGCAAGAGTAATGCTCAAATGCTGGGGTTGACTGAGCGGAGTTTAGAGCGAGCTGCCGAGCTGGTTTATTGCGCCAGCTGTGGCGCAAAAAATACGCTCCACAACAACTTCTGCCCAGAATGTGGCGCTAAACTTTAGGACGATAAACGCCGTTATTTTCATTGAGGTAACCTGATGACCATTGAAGCGCAGGTGCAGACCTTAATCGCGGAATCCCCTCCGGATCTCAGTCACAGTGGCGGCATGGAAATTGTGGCGGCGGTTTTAGGCCAAGTGGCCCTGAATTTGCAGCACCAGGAATATTTCTTGCTGCAAAATTTCCAGCAGCAGTGGCAGATTACGACCCTCCAGCATCGCTCTCAGCCCGAACTCCAAAAAACGGTGCTCTATGCCTATGGACATTTAGCAGACGCGACCCGTGATGGCCAGACTGCGGATTTAATTGCGGTGCCAATTCCGGTTGTACAGCTTCTGTTCCAGGTGTTCTCGGTAGAGCAGGTCGATAGTTTGATTTTTGTGGAGCAACCTGGCGATCGCGAACAAGTCCGAGAGTTAAAGCGCAAAGACCTCCAAGCCGCCGTGCAAAACGCACTCTCAGCGCACTTCACCCCACCCCCCACCGATCCATCAA
Organism: uncultured bacterium; assembly: GCA_964644325.1. Classification (GTDB taxonomy): domain Bacteria; phylum Cyanobacteriota; class Cyanobacteriia; order Thermosynechococcales; family Thermosynechococcaceae; genus CAZXWR01. The sequence goes on along the minus strand of CAZXWR010000063.1, from coordinate 2,855 downwards.
TCGGGATTGCATAGCCCTGCTTTGATGTCTGGCGTTTCATGAGGGTGACCGTTAATGGGGCTGAGGTTAATGGGGGTCGGGAGTCCTCGCGCCTTCAGGTAAACCTTACCCACGAACCTGAGAGTTTGAACGTGACTGAAACTTGTCAACCTTTGCAGTGAGTGCTTGTGCCTGTATTCAATTCATCTTTAGATCTAGCTGACTATATTGACCATACGCTCCTCGATCCCCTGGCCTCGCCTGAAGCGATCGCCCAGCTATGCGAAGAAGCGGAACGTTTCCACTTCCCCTCGGTTTGCCTGTACCCGATCCATGTGCCCCAAGCGGTACGACTCCTCCATCAAAAAGAGCCCCGAGTTGGCACCGTCATTGGGTTCCCAACCGGAGCCACGACGGCTAGCGTTAAGCTCTACGAGGCACAAGTGATGCTGGACATGGGTGCCGAAGAACTAGATGTGGTAATCAACTTGGGTGCGCTACAGCAGGGGCATGAAGAAGCAGTTCACCAGGAAATTGCCGATATCTGCGCCCTGTCAGCGGCGGTACCGGTCAAAGCGATCTTAGAAACGGCCCTGCTGACCAACGCCCAAAAGCGTCTAGCCGCTGAACTTTGCCTGGATGCGGGAGCGGCATTCTTGAAAACAAGTACGGGCTGGCATGGAGGCGCAACCGTTGACGATGTAAAGTTGTTAAAAGAAGTCACTCGCGATCGCGCGGGGATTAAAGCCTCTGGCGGTATTCGCACAGTTGAGCAGGCGATCGCCCTCCTCCAGGCTGGGGCAACGCGCTTAGGAACCTCTAGAGGGATCGAGCTGCTTCGGGCTCGAGAAAAAGACATTGACTCTGCCCAACCTTGAGGCGCTTGCCGTGATGGGTCGCAGCTTTTTACCCTGAGTTGGCCTGTCAAAACATGCAGACATCATGGTTCCACAACGCCAAGCCCCGCTTTTATGAGCCGAACCTACAGTGCCACTGGCATCAACCTGAAAAGTATGCCCCTGAGCGAAGCCGATCGCCTGCTGACGGTTTTGACCCGCGAGTATGGTCTGATTCGGGTGGTTGCCCCCGGTGCCCGGAAGCCCAAGGCAAAGCTAGGTGGACGGAGTGCCCTATTTGTGGTCAACCAGCTTTTTCTCGGACGGGGACGCTCCCTGGATAAGATCTTGCAGGCGGAGACCATCGAGTCTTACCCCGCCCTCAGCCGTGATTTAGGGAAGCTGACCGTCAGCCAATATTGGGCAGAACTAGCCCTCGGCCTGGTTCCCAACGAAGATCCGCACCCCCAGCTCTTTGATTTGCTGTGTATCCGACTGGCCGACCTGATGGTGTCAGAGTCCGGCCAGCCCGTTTTAGTTCACCTGCTGTATGGCTTGGTGCAGCTGCTGTCTCAGTTTGGCATCTTGCCGCAGGTTGGGCGCTGTGCTCAAACCCACCAGCCCATTGCGCTACCGGAACTGACAGAGACTCAGCCCATCCTGTTTAGTCCCGCCCTAGGGGGCATCGTTATTCCAGGCGGCTTAGAGCGGACTGCATCTGACGCTCGTGCTGCTGCCCAGGAGACTGATGCCGTCCCCACCGTCAGCCGCCGTCAGCCAGTGCCTCGCAGCGTGAGACTGACAAAAACCGAGCTTAACCTCCTTCAGCAGCTTGTGCAGCTGGCGGAGGTGACTCCACTCCAGCAGACCCTACCCAGCTCCCTGCTGGAACTGGCGTCTACTATTACGCCGTGGCTGCATCTTGAGCAAGCACTCCGGCAATACATTCAGTACCATGTTGAACGGCCGATTCAATCGGCCACGCTTCTAGACAGCTGTTTTTTCGCTGATCCACTTGCTGCTGCTCCCCTGAATTCATGACTCGTATTCCCAATTCTCAATCCAATGCTCAGCCGATGCCACAGCAAGCGTCCAGTCCCGCTGGGCGACCGGGGGCAGCAGCCTCGGCAGACTCTAGGCCCCATGTGCCTCCCTCGCCTGGTGGCTCAGGGCCTGCAGGTGGTAACGCGATCGCCACGCACCAGCCTTACTCAGACAAGCCCAGTCCAGCGGTTCCCAATAAGCGAGTTGACCTCTGGCGAGTACTCCAGAACCAAAATTTTCTGCTGTTATGGGCTGGCCAAGTTTTTTCACAACTGGCCGACAAAGTTTATCTAGTCTTGATGATCGCGCTCATTAGCAGTCAATTTCAATCGGCTGGCCAAACCGTCAGTGGTTGGGTCTCAGCGATTATGGTTGCCTTTACTATCCCAGCCGTTTTGTTTGGTTCTGTTGCTGGCGTCTTGGTAGATCGCTGGTCAACCAAATGGACCATGGTGCTCACAAACTTAGGACGGGGAGGGTTAGTCCTCATCGTCCCGGTCTTACTCTGGGCTGTGCGGGAGTCGGGCACCTTCCTAAACGTCCCGCTCGGCTTTTGGATGATGCTCTGCGTGACATTTCTGGTTTCTACACTGACGCAGTTCTTTGCCCCCGCAGAACAAACCGCTATCCCCCTCATTGTGGAGCGGCATCAGCTGCTGAGCGCTAACTCCCTGTACACCCTGACCATGATGCTAGCTGTCATTGTGGGGTTTGCTGCTGGTGACCCTTTACTGGAGCTGTCCAATCTTTTACTGTCTCAGGTTCCTGGCGTAGGCTTCATGAGTCGCGAATTAGTTGTCGGTGGCAGTTACGGCATCGCGGGAATCTTATTGCTGTTTTTGGTTACGGATGAAACCAGTCGCCCTCCGGTCGGCAGCCTTGCACAGGTCTGGCGCGATATTCGAGAGGGGCTTCAGTTTCTCAAACAGCATCGGAAAGTTAGGGGTGCCCTGATTCAGCTGGTCATATTATTCTCAATCTTTGCGGCATTGGCCG